>JASFEA010000085.1:0-13931 GCA_050125095.1 bacterium | reverse complement strand
CATTGCCGGCGACGAAGAGGGAGGCGGGATCGAGACGATAGAAGGCGTTGTGGTCACGAGCGTCGTGCCGGGAAGCCCCGCCGAGTCGATAGGGCTCGAGGCGGGCGATATCATATGGAGATTCGGCTCCGAAACCGTGCTTACGTCGGCCTCCCTGCGGGACAGGGTGTCATCGTCTGCGCCGGGGAGCCTCGTGAATATCACATTCAAGAGGGGCAGTCGACAAATAGACGAGAACGTGCGCATAGCCAGCCGCTCTCCGGAGCAGCTGCGGCAGGCTCAATTCATGGTGCAGCCTGAGGAAATAGACATCCGCATAGAGATGATTCAGCGTGAAATCGATCGGATGGAGAAGGAACTCAAACGTCTTAGGGAGGCCCGTTAGGGTACTCCGCCTCATCGCAAGCCGCCGGTTTTGACCTTGACACCGGCGGCTTTCTTTTCATAATAGACGCGTCTAACCTAGGAGACCGAGATGAGAAAAGCGCTTGTCCTCGTCGTTTCGCTTTCATGCGTCCTGGCGCTTTCCTGCCAGGAACAGATGATCGCCGCTTTCGGCTCGAACAGCGGCATTACCATTGTGACAACGCCCAGGTGCGAAGAGATCGCGAAGGACCTCGCCGCATCCCTGGAGCGCGAGATCGTGACCGTGCAGTATGAGCGCGCCTACGACGTCACTCTCGTCACGACCGGCGACGTCAAGAACCACGACAGCCGCAAGAACATCGTGGTCATCGACTTTCTGGAGCCGGAAAACAGCCTTTCCAGGACCATACTCGACCTCGCCGGCCAGGCCAGGGAAGACGTGCGCGCAGGCAGGACCGCCATATTCCACCGGGAGGACAGGTGGGCCATGGGACAGGTCGTGGTGGGTATCGCGGCCCCCACGAAAGCCGCCCTGGGCGAGGTCATCGCAGCCCGGTCGGAGGAGATATTCAAATACATCGAGAGAGTGGTGCAGGCCCGGCTGAACCGCGCGCTCTTCAACGCCGGCGAGCAGGAACTCATAACCGAGAGGCTGGCCGCGACTTACGGCTGGACTCTGAGGCTTCCCCCGCGCTATGAGGTGGACGAGAAATACGCCACGGAGCGCGTCATCAAGATACTGCAGGACAAGCCCGCCAGAATGATACCCGTTTACTGGGAAGACGGCGACTGGGGCGAACCCGAAGCCACCTGCCTCGAGAGAAAGAAGATGCTCGCCTGGAAGTACTGGGATGAGGACGAGATAGTCGAAGACGCCCTTGAGATATCCCGGGCCACCTTCGGAGGAGTCCCCGCCGTTCATCTCACCGGCACCTGGGAGAATAAGAAGTATGTCATAGGCGGCTCATTCACCTCCTACTGCTTCACCTGCCCGGACTGCGGGCGCAACTACTTCATAGACGCCGCCGTCTTCGCCCCCGGCTTCGACAAGCTCCCCCTCATGCGGGAGTTGGAGGCCATACTGGTCACCTTCAGGTGCTCCTGCGGCGGCTGACGGGGCGGGCCGAAGCGATACATATTGACACGGCTGTTTTGCTCTGTTAGCTTGGCTTCTCGCTGGTGAGAAGGGAGCCTCTATGGACCGCCTCAAGAAATTCAGGGAAAAAATGGCCTCGACGGAGCTGGACGGCTTCGTCATAACCGACATATTCAACATAAGATATCTCTCAGGATTTACGGGCTCGGCGGCCTCCATGTTCGTAAGCCGCGACGACGCCACCCTGATTACCGACTTCCGCTATGACGAGCAGGCCCACAGCGAGGCCTACAAGGGAGTAGAGGTCCGGATCGACAAGCGCGACGCCCTCACGGCCGTAGGGGACGTCGTCGAGGCTTTCACCGGCAAAATAGGCTTCGAGGCGGGCTCGCTGGCCTTCTCTTCCTACGAGAAGATAAACGCCAGGGCCGACGGCAATCTCATCGCCGTCGAGGGCATGCCCGAGAAGCAGAGGGCGGTCAAGGACAAGGAGGAGACCGGCTGGATTGCAGAGGCGGCCAAAATAACGGATGAGGTCTTTGCCCTGTTTGCCGGGGAGATAAGGCCGGGTATGACCGAGATTGAGGCTGCGGCGCGAATAGACTACCTTCTCATGACGGGCTCGGGGGACCTCCCGGCCTTCAGAACCATTGTGGCGGGCGGGAAGCGCGGGGCGCTGCCGCATGCCCATCCCTCGGACCGGCGACTGGAGCTGGGCGATCTGGTGACCATGGACTTCGGCGCGATGTGGAACGGCTACTGCGCCGACATGACCCGTACCGTAGTGCTGGGGGAACCCACCGACAGGCAGCAGGAGATATACGACATAGTGCTGGGCGCGCAGAAGGCGGCAATCAAGGAGATCAGGGCCGGTATGACGGGCAGAGAGGCCGACGCGGTGGCCCGCGACTTCATCGCGGAGAAGGGATACGGCGACGAGTTCGGTCACGGGCTCGGCCACGGCATAGGGCTGCAGGTACACGAGGCCCCCCGGCTGTCCGCAAAGACCGAGGACGTGCTTGTGCCCGGCATGATCGTTACGGTGGAGCCCGGGATATACATTGCAGGCTGGGGCGGCGTGAGAATAGAGGACGATGTCGTGATAGAGGAGGGAGGGTCGAGGAACCTGACATCTTCGATTAAGGACCTTCTCAGACTGGGAGTGTAGAAGCAGGAGTAAGGTGTGGCTACAACGAATGATTTCAGGAACGGTATGGCGCTTGAGGTCGACGGCAATCTGTTCAGGATCGTCGAGTTCATGCACGTAAAGCCCGGCAAGGGCGGGGCCTTCGTAAGGTCCAAACTCAAGAACGTCGTGACCGGCAAGGTGATAGAGAAGACCTGGAACGCCGGGGAGAAGGTAAACGATGTCCGGCTGGATGAAGTGTCGATGCAGTACCTTTACTCGACCGGAGACGACTTCTTCTTCATGCACGGCGAGACCTACGAGCAGATAAGCCTGCCCTCGACCATGGTCGAGGACGTTATGCCTTTCATAAAGGAGAGCGATTCGGTCAGCGTTCTCATGCAGGGGAATAATCCCGTTGCGGTGGAGCCTCCCAACTTCGTGGACCTGGAGGTTACGGAAACCGCGCCCGGCATAAAGGGCGACACCGTCTCGGGAGGAAATAAGCCGGCCACCCTGGAAACGGGGGCGGTCATACAGGTGCCGCTCTTTGTCAGCGTTGGAGACGTTGTGAGGGTGGATACCAGGACAAAGGCCTATGTATCAAGGGTGTGAGCCATGAAGATATCTTATATCAAGAAGCTCATCAAAATTGTCGAACTAAGTGAAATAGAGGAGCTTGAGGTCCGGAAGTGGTGGACCAAGGTGCGAATCTCCAAGCGCCGGTCCGCCGGATCCGCTCCAGGGGGCGCCCATGTCGTGGAGACGGCAGCTCCTGCTCCTCCGGCGGTGGCCAACGAGGAAGCCGCCGCCCTGGAAAACTTAGTCGAATTCAAGTCACCCATGGTGGGCACGTTCTACCGGGCGCCGAGCCCGGGAGCGCAGCCCTACGTGCAGGTTGGCGAAAGGGTGACGCCGGGCCAGGTGGTCTGCCTCATCGAGGCCATGAAACTGATGAACGAGATCGAAGCCGATGTCGCGGGCACGATCGAGAAGTTCATGGTCGAGAATGAGCAGCCGGTCGAGTACGGGCAGACTCTGTTCCTGGTGAAACCCTCCTAGGAGGTGGGCTTCTTGGTTAGAGAGCTTCTGCAGGAGATGGTGAAACACAACGGCTCGGACCTTCACATTAAGGTCGGCACGGCGCCGACGATGCGAGTCGACGGTCAGCTTGTTCCCTTCAAGGTTCCCCCGCCCACGGGGGAGGAAGTCGACGCCGAATGCGACAATATCCTGACGCCCAGGCAGAAGCGCATCTTCATGGAGACCAATGAAGTCGACTTCGCTTTCGGCGTGCCCGGTCTGGCCCGTTTCAGGGCCAACTTTTACAGGCAGAGGGGCTCGACGGCCATGGTCTTCAGGACAATTCCGTTTGACGCCCCCAAGTTCGAAACCCTCAACCTGCCCCCGGTGATCAGGGAACTCTCCAAGAAGCCGAGGGGACTGGTGCTTGTGACGGGCACGGTCGGTTCGGGCAAGTCGACGACGCTCGCCTCGATGATCCGCGAGATCAATGAGACGATGAGGAAGAACATCATTACTATCGAGGACCCCGTGGAGTTTCTCCACCGCGACAACCTCTCCATGATCAGCCAGCGCGAGATAGGAAGCGACACGGAGTCCTTCCACGGCGCGCTCAAGCATATATTGAGGCAGGACCCCGACGTCATTCTGGTAGGCGAGATCCGTGACCAACCCACCATGGCCATCGCGCTGACGGCGGCCAACACCGGGCACCTGGTGTTCTCGACGCTCCACACCACGGACGCCTCTCAGGCGATCAACAGGGTCATCTCGTTCTTCCCCTTGAACCAGCAGCAGGAGATCCGCTTCCTGATGGCCAGCTGCCTCGAGGCCATCATCTCGATGCGTCTCGTTCCCAGGGCTGATACCAAGGGAAGAATCCCCGCTATAGAAGTTATGATTGCAACCGGGACGATAAAGGAGTATCTTCTCGACGCTGAAAAGACGCCGCTTATAAAGGGCATCATTGAGGAGAGCACGTCGGAATACGGCATGCAATCGTTTGACCAGTCGCTATTGAACCTTTACAATGACGGCAAGATAACGCTGGACGACGCATTGCGGTTCGCGTCGAGTCCGACGGAGCTTCAGATCAAGGTCAAGGGCATCGAGGCCGGAACGGACGTGTCCTGGACGCCCTGATCGGGTTGCAATCATGTTCAAGAAGATACTGATCGCCAACAGGGGCGAAATAGCCCTCCGCATTATCCGCGCGTGCAAGGAAATGGGAATCGGCACGGTGGCGGTCTATTCGGAAGCCGACCGGGACAGCCTGCATGTCAGGTTCGCCGACGAGATCGTGTGCATCGGGCCCGGCCGCCCCACGGAGTCCTATCTCAATGTTCCCCGCATCATAAGCGCGGCTGAAGTCACTGGCGCCGAAGCCATTCACCCCGGGTACGGTTTTCTCGCCGAGAATGCGGACTTCGCCGAGGCCTGCGACGAGAGCGGCATCAGGTTCATAGGCCCCAAACCCGACGTCATCGCCCGCATGGGCGACAAGGCGAGAGCCAGGGCCGCCATGCTTCAGGCCCATGTGCCGGCCGTGTCGGGAAGCATGGGCGCCGTGAGCGGCGTCGAGGAGGCCCTGGCGGTCACGGCCGAGATCGGTTACCCGGTTATGGTCAAGGCGTCGGGCGGCGGCGGCGGCAAGGGGATGCGCATAGCCTACAATGACGAGGAGCTCAAGAAGGGCTTCGAAGCCGCGGGGACAGAGGCCGAAGCCAGTTTTGGGAACAGGGAACTCTATATAGAGAAATTCGTCGCCCAGCCGAGACATATCGAAATCCAGATACTCTGCGATTCACATGGCAACGGCGTCTACCTGGGCGAGAGGGACTGCTCGGTGCAGAGGAAGCATCAGAAGCTCATCGAGGAGAGCCCGTCGCCCGCAGTGAACGAGGACCTGAGGCGGAAGCTCGGCGAGGCGGCGGTGCGCGGAGCCCTGTCGGTGGGCTACGACAGCGCCGGCACTGTCGAGTTCCTCATGGACGCGGAAGGGAGCTTCTGCTTCATCGAGATGAACGCGCGCGTGCAGGTCGAGCATCCGGTCACGGAGATGGTCACCGGGGTGGACATCATAAAGGAGCAGATAAGAATCGGGGCGGGCCAGCCGCTTTCGATAAAACAGAAAGACGTGCGCCTCGAGGGCCACGCCATAGAGTGCAGGATAAACGCGGAAGACGTGGACCGCGATTTCGCGCCCTGTCCGGGCATGCTGAGCGCGGTAAACATCCCGGGCGGGCCCGGAATAAGGGTTGACACCCATGTGTACGCCCAGTACGAAATACCTCCTTTCTACGACTCGCTTATCGCCAAGCTCGTGGCGCATGCCCCGACGCGCGACGAGTGCATAGCGCGCATGCTTCGCGCACTCGATGAGTTCGTCGTTGAGGGAGTGAAGACAACGATTCCGTTCCATATCATGGCCCTGGACAGCGAGGTCTTCAGGTCCGGCAGGTTCGATACGAGTTTCGTCGCCAAGCTGGCCGAGGAACGGGAGGGCCGGTCGGAGACGAGCGATGCGTCCGAGGTGAAGTCCTAGGTGAAAATACAGGTATTCTTTACACATGACGGAGTCAGCGAGAGCCTTGTGAAGGGCAAGCTCATCGCTGTGATCGACGTTCTCCGGATGTCGACGACGATCGTCTATGCGCATGCGAACGGCTGCGAGCGCATATTGCCGGTCGAGAGCGTGGAGGCCGCAAGCAAGCTCGCCGCTTCTCTCGATAAGGCGGTTACGCTTCTCGGGGGAGAGAAGGAGGGCAAGCGCATCGACGGTTTCGATCTGGGTAATTCACCGCTTGAGTATACCCGCGAAGTGGTCGAGGGCAAGAACCTCATACTCTCCACAACCAACGGCACCAGGGCAATTACAAAGACCCGCGAGGCGGACGAGGTAGTTGTGGGCTGCTTCGCCAACATGCGCCCGGTGCTCGAGCACATAGCCAGGGCCGGCGACAAGCCCATCGGCCTGCTGTGCGCCGGGAAGCAGGGGCGGTTCGCCCTTGAGGACGCGGTCTGCGCGGGGATGATGATCGATCTTCTGGCCAACGACGGAGAAGTCGAACTGGATGATGCCGGAGTCGCGGCGCGGCTCCTTTACCTCGAGCACAAGGCCTCTGTACCCGAGCTCGTGAGGAACTGCGAGCACGGCAAGTACCTGGCCGGGATCGGCTTCGAAAAGGACCTTGAAGTCTGCGCGGCCGTGGACAGCCTCAACACGCTTCCCGTTGTAAGCGAGGGAAGGATTGACAGGCAGAAGGCCAGGCGCAAGAGGGCAAGCAAGAAGCGGGTGGCGTAGTCGAGCTTCAGTGATCAGCTTCAGACCAGTAATTAGCTTCGGAGTAATTCCCCGTTGTGTTATTCTCGTCCATGTGATTGAGTGACATGTCAGCGCTTGAGCTGCGCTACGCTTGGCCGGCATCCGGGGGGAACTTAGCAAGGTGGACGAGAAGACCGCCCGCATAGTGGACGCCAACTGCAACCGCGTCCGCGAAGCCATCCGCGTGATCGAAGACGTCCTCAGGTTTCATGTAGAGAGCAGCGACCTCTCGGCTTCGCTCAAGGACGAGAGGCACGAGGTGCGTGCCGCCTGCGACGCAATCCTGCGGGAGAACCTCCAGGGGCTCCGGGCGCGGGACGTGCCGGGCGACCCCGGCCGGGATTCCATGACCGATAGGGAAGCTGCGAGGGCGGATTTTAAGGAGATTCTCATCTCCAATTTCCGAAGGGCCGAGGAGGGACTGCGCGTCCTGGAGGAAGTCAGCAAGCTCGCCGACCCCGCCCTCAGCCTGAGGTTCAAGAGGTCGCGCTTCCGCGTGTACGAACTCGAGAAGTCATGCCTCCTGGCCGTGGAGGGCGAAAGTGGCAGGGATTGACCTATCGCTTTACGCCATCGTGGACCCCGGCGTCGAACGGGAATGCGCTATAGAGGAATTCATCAGTCTTATCATAGAGGGGGGCGCCACCTGCATCCAGGTCAGATGCAAGGGAGCCTCAGATGTTGAAACGCTTGAATTCACGCTGCGCGTGCTGGAAGTGGCGAGGCCCGCCGCAGTGCCCGTCATAATCAACGACAATGTCGAGACGGCGCTCACCGTATGGTCGGAGGGAGTGCACCTGGGGGCCGAGGACATGGCCGTGGGCGAGGCCCGGGGGCGCGTGAGGGAGGTGCTGGGCGAGGTCGCCGGTCCGACGGCCGCAGCCGCCGCGCGCGACTTCATAATAGGGGCGAGCGCCCGCACCCTGGAAGACGCAAGGCGCGTCGCCGGGGAGGGGGCCGACTATATCGGGGTGGGACCCGTGTTCAGTACGCCCATCAAACCCGGAGTCGACCCCATAGACCCAACTCTGATAAGGGCCATCAAGCGAGAAATTAGCTTGCCTATAGTGGCCATCGGTGGCATAAACGAGAAGAACGCGCATGTGCCCATGAGCCATGGCGCAGACGGGGTTGCCGTGATTTCGGCCCTAAGAGGCACGGGTTCGCCCCGGGAGGCGGCTGGCAGGCTCAGGGCGGCAGTGGAGAAGTCCAGGGAGGGATAGGCGCAGATGTCCTCAGGCAATCGCGAGAGAACAGTATCCGTACTCGGCGTTGTCCTCATCTCCCTCAGCATAATATGGGTTGTGAGCGTCATACTGGTGTATATGGGCGGTGACGATTCCGGTGCCAGGCTCAACGCTTTCTTCAGCGGCAATATCTATCCCCTGTTCAATCATCTGAGCTGGGCGGTTGCGGTGCTGGGTCTCTACTGGGGCTGGCGGCTGCTCACGGGCAAGCCGGTCAAGCAGGGTGTCTTCTTCACGCTGCTTGTGGGTGCGGTATGCGCAACATTATCCATTTTCTCATATAACCTCGGCGGGGGCGATCCCGCGGGCGTCAACCTGGGGGGCGGGCTGGGAGCGGCATTCGCCCGCCGGGTCCACGGCGTCGTGGGTACCCCGGGAACCGAGATTGCCACCATAACGGGGCTGGTAATTTTCTTCGCCCTTACGACGGGTTTCAGCCTGAGAGAGGGAGCCCTGAAGCTCGAGGACTTCATTACGGGAATACCTTCACGAGCCAGGGAAATCCCGGTCAGGCGAATCCTGGCGCTCAGACCCGGGATACTCAGGCTTCCCGCGAGGAAACCGGCCGCCAGGGCCGCGCCGTTGCGAAAACCTCGTCCCGAGCCCGCGGAGCAACCCGGGGCCCGGGCCGAAGCCGCGGCGGCCGAACCCGAGGTGGCGGAGAGAGACGGGGAACCGAGTCTCTTCAAGCAGAAGCTCCGGCTCATAAAGCGCGGGGAGGAGGCGCCCGCGAAGAAAGCCCGCGGGCCCGTCATGGGGAGGGCTCACTCCGAGCCCCTGACCACAGATAAGGAGGCAGGGGCGGACGAGGAGTACGAATACCCGCCGCTTTCGCTCTTCAAGGACCCCGAGGGCGCGGCGACCATGAGCGAGGACGAGCTGCGCGACCTGGCCACCACTCTCGAGAGCAAGCTCGGCATATTCGGCGTGGAGGCGCGGGTCGTCGAGATACACCCGGGTCCGGTGATCACGCGTTTCGAGCTCGAGCCCGGGAGCGGGGTCAAGGTTCACCAGGTAGTGAACCTCGCCGACGACCTCGCGCTGGCGCTTAAAGCCACGAGCATAAGGATACTCGCCCCCATACCCGGGAAGGGCACCATAGGCATTGAAGTTCCCAACAGGAACCCCTGCATCGTCACCATGAAGGAGATACTGGCGTCCAAGAAATTCGCCTCCTCCACGTCGAGGCTGGAGATCGCCCTGGGCAGGGACGTCTCGGGCAAGCCCTATACGGCAGATCTCGAGAAGATGCCGCATCTTCTCATCGCGGGGGCGACGGGTTCGGGGAAGAGCGTATGTATCAACAGCATCATCACGAGCCTCGTCTACCGGAACTCGCCCAGGGAAGTGCAGCTCCTGCTAATAGACCCCAAGCGCCTCGAGCTCAGCATATACAAGGGCATTCCGCATCTCCTGTGCGAGGTGGTTACCGAGCCCAAGAAGGCCGTGAGGGCGCTGCACTGGGTTATCGAGGAGATGGACATGAGGTACAAGCTTCTCGCCGGCCGGGGCGTCCGGAACATTCAGGCCCTCGACGGGGAGCTCCCGTTCATCGTGGTCATCATAGACGAGCTGGCCGACCTCATGCTGTCGGTGCCGCAGGACCTGGAGATGGCCGTCGCCAAGCTCGCGCAGATGGCCCGGGCTGTGGGCATTCACCTTGTAGTAGCCACGCAGCGGCCGTCCGTTGATGTCATAACCGGAGTCATAAAGGCCAACCTCCCCTGCAGGATCGCATTCAAGGTCGCCTCCCGCATCGACTCGCGCACAATACTGGACGGCAACGGGGCCGAGGTGCTGCTCGGCAAGGGCGACATGCTCTTCCTGCCGCCTGCCACGGCAGAGCCCTTGAGAATACACGGCGCCTTTGTCTCCTCCGCCGAGACCCGCGACCTCGTGGAGTTCCTGAACGCGCAGTCGCATCTTGCGCAGCCGGGCTTCTCGCTGGAGACCCCGGAGACAAAGGATATACCGCTCGCCCGCCAGGACGACCTCTTCCAGGAAGCCGCGCAGATCGTTGTGACCACCCAGCAGGGATCGGTGTCCATTCTGCAGCGCAGGCTGCGCGTGGGGTACTCCCGCGCGGCGCGGCTTATCGACCTTCTGGAGGAAGCGGGCATTGTGGGCCCCTTCGAGGGCAGCAAGGCGAGGCAGGTGCTGATTAACGACATAGACGCCATACCCAAGGGATGATATCTCCGGCAGACGACTCCGGCCCCGAAAACCCCGTAGATCCCGCAAAGGGCGCGAGGGTCTTTCTCCTTACCTCTCCATGCCCCAAGGCGGCGGTCGACATCGAGAAGCTCGCCTACCTCATAAGGTCCCGGGGTTTCCAGATCGTTGAGCGGCCTGAGGACGCAGCCGTGATCGTGACCTGGGGATGCGGCTTCGTCGACGACGCCAAGCGGGAATCGATAGAGGATATTCTGAGCGCCGTCGAGATAAAGAAGTCGGGCTCGGCCCGCGCGGTCATAGTCACTGGTTGTCTTCCCGAGAAGTACGGTGATGACCTGGCCGATTCCATCCCCGAGGTCGACACCTTCGTGGGCGCGAGCTCGCTCGCCCTCTTGCCCGAGATAATCGAGTACGTGCTTCAGGGCGAAGAGGTGCGCAAGGTATGGCTCACCCGGCCCTTCATCGACTTCGAGCCCGGTTGCGAACGGGACCCCGGCGGGGAGATAAAGTGGACGAGGACGCTGCTCTTATGCCACGGTTGCGACAACCAGTGCACCTACTGCACCATACCCCAGATGCGGGGGAACCTGAGGAGCAGGGAGGCGGATGAAGTGGTGGCTGAGGCCAGGATGCTCGTCGGCGAGGGCGCTCGCGAACTCGTCCTCGCGGGCCAGGACATCGCCTCATACGGGAAGGACCTCGGCAGGCCGGCTCTCGGCGACCTCGTAGAGCGGCTCGCCCGCGAGAGCGGGGCGCACTGGATAAGGATGTGCTACGCGCATCCCGACAACCTCGACCCCGGTATAGCCGACGTCATCGCCGGCCACTCGAACATCTGCCGCTACATCGACCTGCCCGTACAGCACGCTTCGCCGGCGGTTCTCAAGGCAATGGGCAGGAACCCGGACCCCGACGCCATTCGCCATAAGATCGCCTACATGAGGCAACGCGTTCCCGACCTCGCCATAAGGACCTCGGTCATCGTGGGCTTCCCGGGCGAGAGGGAGGTGGACTTCGAGTTCCTGATGAAGTTCTTAAAGGACGTCGAATTCGACCTCATAGGCGCGTTCGAGTTCTCGCCCCAGCCCCAGACCCCCGCAGAGAGGCTGCCGGGAGAGGTCCCGGATTTCATAAGGCAGGAACGCCTCATCGAAATCGTAAGATTGCAGGAAGAGATCTCGGAGAAGCGTATCGCGGGGCTCGTCGGCAGGGAGATCGAAGTGCTCGTCGAGGAGAAGGCCGGGGCCGGGAGCGTGGTGGGCCGCTCGCAGTATGACGCACCGGATGTCGACCGGAGGGTCAATGTCGCAGGCTCGAGCGCGGCGTGCGGCGAGTTCGTCATGGCGAAGGTCATGGGCTATACGGCATGGGGGCATATCGAAGCCGTCTGCGCGGGCCGCGCCTGAGGTTCTGCGTTGTCGCGGCAATACCCTTATGCTAATATGCCGTTTCGGCGCCGGAGGTCTTAAGAAGGTTCTATTGTGACTGCTGAAGCGCGGAATAGAGAGACAGCGATAGTAGCGGCGGCGGTCTTTGTCCTGACGCTTGTCATTTACATATTGCTGCTGCCGCCGACCATTCTCCCGGGGGACAGCGGCGAGCTCGTGGCGGCGTCGCGGACGCTCAGCATAGCCCACACTCCCGGAAGTCCTCTTTACCTCATGCTCGGCAAGCTCTTCTCCTCGGCCTTGCCCGTGGGATCGATGGCATACAGGTACAACCTGCTCTCGGCCGTATTCGCCGCCCTGGCGGTCGCGCTGCTCTACCGCCTTCTAAGAAACCTCGGAGTGGACTGCCTAATCGCGGCCGGCGTCACCCTGGCGCTCGCCGTTAAGGAGATATTCTGGCTACAGGCGGTGGAAGCAGAAGTCTACGCCATGGGCGCGCTGCTGACGGTTCTTCTTTTCTATATCGCATTCATGGGAAAGAAGTGGGGCGACAGGGCATTCGTGCTGCTCGCTTTTGTGGGCGGCGTCTCTGTGTCGCATCACACGGCGCTCGTCTATGCGTTCGTGGCCGCCCTGCTCCTCATGCTGCTTGGCTCGAGGCGCCTTCCCGGGCCCGGGGCGCTTCTCATGGGAGTCTTCATGCTTCTCCTCGGGGCGAGCTTGTGGATATACATACCGGTACGGGCGAGCCAGCACCCGCCGCTTACATGGGGCGAGACTCAAACCCTGGACGGCTTCGTCTCGCATGTACTCGGCCGGCGCTACGGCTGGCGGCTCAAGCCCTTCGAGCCGGGCCCGCGACTCGGCGACATGGTCGGCTTCCTGAAGATGGTCGGCGCCGGGATCGGCATCCCCCTTGTCCTCCTGTCGGTAGCCGGCCTGGTAACGCACATACGCAGATACAGCCTCGCCATTCCGCTCGTATGTCTTGTGCTTTTCTACGCGGTGCACTCGGCCGTATACCAGACGCATGATATCGAAGGCCACGTAGTCCCGGCGGTAATCGGGCTCGCCGTGTTCGCAGGACTGGGCGCGCAGTATGTGGCGTCGGCAATTAAGAAGAGGACGCAATGGGCTGCCGCCGTTGTCGCCGCCGGAGTTCTTATTGTATTCATAATAGGCGCGGTCACATTGACGCCCAGGCAAGATGAATGGCTGGCACGCGATTTCGCGGTCGCGGTTTGCGAGAGCGCAATTCAGGCCTGCGGCGAGAAGCCGATTATCATGGCATCCGGGGAATTCGTGGGCCTGCCGCTTCTCTACGCGGCGCTGGTTGAGGGATATGAAGTGACGGCATTCGCCCCCGGGACGTCAGACCCGTCCCTGATCGGGGGAAACGCACCCATAGAGAGCCTGGACGAGGCCATAATAGTCGCCGGGCAGAACTACGGCGCGTCGCGCATAGCCGTACTCGCTGGCAGCAAGGCGGCGTCCATGGGTGGCGACACGCGCATCTGCGGCATGGTCTACGCGCTGTACGGCGCCGGGGCGAATTGCCCTCCGCCCCGCGATTACACCGTAAGAGGCGTGGGAAAGGAGATGCGCGATTACTACTCGCGGGTCCTGAGCGCCGAGTACCTGCTCCACCTCTCGAGATATGACATTACCGGGGGCGACACGGAAAGCGCCCGCGCCAATCTCGACAGGGTCGCGGAGCTCGCCTGCGACGACGCCATCACCAACGTCGAAGCTTCCAGGCTCTACTTCGAAGTCGGCGATCCGGAGCGGGCCGAGGATCTCATATACGCGGCCCTCGAAGCCGAACCGGATTACTTCTACGCGCATTTCGCGCTCGCCAATGTGCACTCCATGAACGGGCGCTACGACGATGCAATCGCCGAATACCGGAAGGCGCTTCGGGGCAACCCCGAACCCGGCATCGTACATGTCAATCTCGGGAATACCTACAGGACAAAGGGGGACTACGCCAGGGCGCTCGACCATTATGAAAAGGCCCTCGACCTGGATGAGAAGAGCCTGACCGCCAATCTGGGCATGGGGGCCACGCTTGAGGCCATGGCAAGGTACGATGAGGCCCTCGAGTATCTCGACCGGGCTCTCGCGGCGGACGACTCGTATTCGCCGGCGGTTCACGCCAAGGCGGCTCTTCTTATGCGGCTCGGGC
>JASFEA010000084.1:0-14001 GCA_050125095.1 bacterium | reverse complement strand
GCCGTTCTCGGTCTCAATGTCGGCAACCGCCTCTACGAGAATGCCCTCGCATTTGTAGCCGGCTATCGTCTTGGTGTCGCCGGTCTTGGTGAGCTTGATGTCGCGTACATTCATGCTGCTTTCGACATCGCCGCCCATCTCGCCCATGTCGCCCATGTCGCCCATGTCCTTGACGGCGAGCTCGATATAGGTTTTGTCTTCATTGTTCAGCGTCCATATGACGCCCTTATCAATCCGGACTATGTGGGTCTCCACCACGTCCGGCTCGGACATCATCGCCTCCATCATGCCCTTGACCTTCATCTCAGAGTCCGTACGAACCTTATCGCCCTTTATATAGGTCGTCTCCGTCCCCTCGGATTCCCACATGCCCATGGCGCCCGAGCTCGACACCTTCTCCTTGATCAGGAGATCGCCCAGCACCACTCCCGGGATAAGCAGTACGAATATTACGATTAAGGCCTTCCTCATGTCGCACCTCCCTGATAACGATTCACAAGCTTCTGCCGGACAATCACGCGTCGAGGTTCTTGACCTTGGTCGCGTTGTCCTCAATGAACTGCCTTCTGGGTTCGACCTTGTCGCCCATCAATATAGTGAATATTCTGTCGGCCTCCACCGCGTCTTCCAGCGTGACCCGGAGTATGGTCCTCCTCTCCGGATCCATGGTGGTCCTCCAGAGCTGCTCGGGATTCATCTCTCCAAGACCCTTGTAGCGCTGGACCATTACACCCTTCTTCCCGAGCTTGTCGGCGGCCGCCTCCCTGGCTTCCTCGTTATAGGCGTAGATTTCCTGCTTGCCTTTCTTGACGCGGTATAGCGGCGGCTGAGCGATGTATATATGGCCGTTTCTCAGAAGCCCAGGCATGTACCGGTAGAAGAAGGTGAGAAGAAGCGTCCTGATATGCGCCCCGTCGATGTCCGCGTCGGTCATTATGATTACCTTGTCGTAGCGCAGCTTCTCGACGTTGAAATCCTCCTCGCCTATGCCCGTACCCAGCGCCGTGACTATCATCTTGATTTCTTCGTTGGACAGAACCTTGTCCAGGGGCGCCTTGTAAGCGTTAAGGATCTTCCCCCTGAGCGGCAATATGGCCTGGAACTGCCTGTCCCTGCCCTGCTTGGCCGAGCCGCCTGCGGAGTCGCCCTCAACCAGATACAGCTCGCAGAGTTTCGGGTCTATCATGCTGCAGTCGGCGAGCTTTCCGGGGAGCCGCCCGGTCTCCAGCGCGGACTTCCTGCGCGTGAGTTCCCTGGCCTTCCTCGCCGCCTCGCGCGAGCGCGCCGCCACGACGCACTTGTCGATAATGTGCTTGGCGACCGAACTGTTCTCCTCGAAAAAGTCCTTGAGCCCCTCGCTCACCACCGATTCCACGATGCCGCGGACATCGCTGTTTCCAAGCTTGGTCTTGGTCTGCCCCTCGAACTGCGGCTGCGACATCATGACGCTCAGCACCGCCGTCAGCCCCTCGCGCACGTCATCGCCCGAGAGGTTGAACTTGCCGTTCTTGAATATATTGTTCCGCTGCCCGTGGGAGTTTAGGGTCCTCGTCAGGCCCGTTTTGAAGCCGATGAGATGTGTGCCGCCCTCATGCGTGCTTATGCTGTTTACGAAGCTGAAAACACTCTCGGCATAGCCGTCGTTATACTGGATCGCGACCTCGACCTTTATGTCGTCTTTGCTCTTCTCGAAGTATATCGGCTTGCGATGAAGCGTATTCTTGTTCTCATTGAGGAACTGAACGAACTGGATGACGCCCCCATCGTACTTGAACTCATGCTTCTTCTCGGTGGCTTCATCTTCTATGCAGATCTCCACCCCGCGGTTTAAGAACGCGAGTTCCCTCAGCCGCTGGGACAGATTATCGAAACTGAATGTGGTCGCGTCGAATATCTCCGAGTCCGGCATGAACCTGACGGTGGTGCCCTGCTCTTTTGTCTTGCCGACTACCTCGAGGTCTGACGTCGGAACGCCCCGCTTGTAGCTCTGCCTGTAGACTTTGCCGTCGCGGCATATCTTGACCTCCAGGAACTCCGCGAGCGCGTTCACTACCGACAGGCCGACACCGTGCAGGCCTCCCGAGACCTTGTACGTTTTGGAGTCGAACTTGCCGCCGGCGTGCAGCGTCGTCATCACGACTTCTACAGCAGGCCGCTTCTGCGTCGGATGCATGTCAACCGGGATGCCGCGGCCGTCATCGACGACCGTTACGCTGCCGTCCTTGTGCAGAAGTACTTTCACTGACGTACACTCGCCGGCGAGCGCCTCGTCGATCGAATTGTCCACTACTTCATATACGAGGTGATGCAGCCCGCGTGACCCGGTGCTGCCGATGTACATGGCGGGCCGCTTGCGAACCGCTTCCAGACCCTTGAGGACTGTTATCTTTTTGGCGTCGTAGTCCTCGCCCCCGCCCTTCTTCTTCGCGGCCCTCCTGGTTTGCTTCTTAACCTTCTCCGCCATCCACTTTCTCCTTATCAGCCATACCGACGCGGAACACTATGTCTTTGACAACATCACCTTCCATAAGCGCGTTGAGCTTCTCGATAATTCCCTCTTTGAGTAGCGACAACTCCTGCAACCATGTGGAATTCGCTACTCTGACGAAGAGGATCCCGCCCCTTACAGCCTCCGCCCTGGCCCTTCGCGCCACCTTCGCGCCGACTACCTCCTCCCATAAAACTACAGCTTTTTCCATCTCCAGTCGAGTGTCGATTCCCATTCTCAGGGTCAGTCTTTTGAGGATTATGTCCGCCTTCTCAGGCTTCGCCATCGTAGGTCACCCGGGCGTCTTTGACGCTTATTCTATGCACCTTTTCAGCACCAAGAGGACTCTGCCTCGACGATGTCAATACTATCTGATCGAAGCGCGAAATCAAAGAGATAAGAGCGGCTCCGCGGGCGTCGTCGAGCTCGGCGAATATGTCGTCGAGGAGCACTATGGGAGACTTGTCGAGGCGCCGCTTTATCGCGCTCGCTTCGGCGCAGCGAAGCGACAGCACGGCAGTCCGCTGCTCCCCCTCGGAACCGAAGGTCCTGAGGTCGCGCCCGTCCGCCAGAAACGTGAAGTCGTCCACATGCGGCCCCACCATCGTGTAGCCGCGGCCGACCTCCCCGTCCCGGTTCCTCTCAAGCGCTTCCCTGAGCGCGGCGGCAATGACATCGGCTTGCGGGACCGGTTCCGCCTCGGGAGCCTTGCCGGCCTCCGGGCTGTAACCACGCGGCTCGTAGGTGAGGGCCGTTCCGGTCTCTGCGCCGCAGATGAGACTGAAGCCCTCCTGTACCATGGGGGAGAGGAAATCCAGGAATCCATAGCGCATGGCAACCACTCTCGAGCCCGCCTCGATCAGGGCCTTGTCCCAGACGCCCGTGTCGGGCTTCTCGCCCCCGTCCCTGGCGTCCTTCAAGAGGACGTTTCTCTGGGCCAGCGCGCGCACGTACTGCTGCAGCGTCGCAAGATACTCGCGGCTCGTCTGGCATATGGCAATGTCAAGGAACCTCCTGCGGAGCTGCGGGCCGCCTTTAATCAGGTCGATGTCGTCGGGGGACGTTATAACCACGGCGGCCAGCCCGACGAGATCGGAAGTCCTGGCGTTCTTGCCGTTTATCCGGATGCGCTTGCCTTCCACGCTGTAGGCCACCTCGATGGTGGTCTTGACGCCTATGTGATCGAAGACCCCCTCTATGCGGTAGTAGTCCTCTCCGAACTTGACGAGATTGGAGTCGCGGCGCTCCCGATGCGATCGTCCAACGCCGAGCATATGGACCGCATCGAGTATATTGGTCTTGCCCTCCGCGTTCGCGCCCAGGATTACATTGCGCCGGTCGCTGAACCGGACCGACAGGTCAGCGAAGTTCCTGAAATTCTTGAGGGTAAGGGTGCGGATGCGCAAGGCCCGGAACCCCGGGCCTATGTCTGATCGGCAAGTCTGAGCGGCATCACGAGGCACATATAGGTTTCGCCTTCCGGCTCTTCGGCCGGCCTGACAATGGTCGCGCCCACCGGCGTTCCCATTTCGAACCTCATGGTTTCACTCTCGGTGGTCTTGAGCACGTCTATGATATAGCTCGCATTGAATCCGACCACCATTTCCTCACCGTCATACGTCGCCTGCAGTTCTTCTTCGGCTTCACCCAGGTCCGGCGTGCTCGCGGTAAGCTTCACACCGGCCTTCCCCAGGTGCATCTTCATCTTATGCGTCTTCGAATCCGCCAGTAGCGACACCCGCCTGGTGGCGCTGTTCAGTTCGGCTCTGTCGATGGACATGACATTGGGATTGCTCTTGGGAATGACCTGTTTGTAATTGGGGAAGGTGCCCTCTATGCGCCGCGCGTATACCACTGTTCCGCCCACGAAGAAGCCGACAAACGCCTTGTCGATGGCCACCTCGACCTCGTCCCCTGCCCCGATGAGTCTCTGTATTTGCGTGAGCGCCTTGGGAGGCACTATCACCGACTGCTCATCCGAAATACCGAAGCCACCGGTCGCCGCCATTCGCGACAGGCGGTGCCCATCGGTCCCGACCATCGCGATCTCGCTCCCGCCGAGCTCCCAGAGCACGCCGCTCAGGACCGGGCGCGTGTCGTCCCTGGCAACCGAGTAAACGCTTCGCCTTATCATTTTCTCCAGGAGATCCCCCGAGAGTTTGATCTTCTTTTCCTTGACCAGATTCGCGATCTTGGGGAACTGCTCCTTCTCCATCCCCATCATCCTGAAAGTCGAACGCGAACACGTGATGCTGATCTTCTCGCCGTCGACTTTAATATCGATGTCTTCGTCCGGCAGCTCGCGCACGATCTCCTGCAGGCGCTTGGCCGCAACTGTGATTGCCCCCTGCTTTCCGATTTCACAGCCAACCGAACTGATTACGGATATGTCCAGGTCTGTGGCCGATATCTTCAGGTTCTCTCCCTCGGTCTCCAGGAGCAGATTCGACAGAACTGGAATAGCCGAGCTGGTCGGGACCACACCCGTAACCAGGCTGAGAACTCTCGATAAATCATCTTGTTTAATTCTGACTTTCATCTTACCCCCCATCGTCTTTCCAAGGGAAGAGTCTATGCCACGCGCCGGGCAGTGTCAAAGAGTTTTCAAGGCCTGCGGGCGATCTTCTCCAGGTGGCAACGGCCACTGCCGGCCGGCCTGTGAGGCGGTCCCACCCGGTCTTTTCCCCAATTGCTTCTTCTTATTAATTAATAAAGCTTATAGTAGAAATAATAGTAGGAGCCGTGGAAATGTGGATTATCTTAAACGCCGCTCTCTAATGCTTGCGCATCCTGACAGGGCCCGCCACCTCCCGGATCCTGGCGTGTTAGCTCCCGGTTGAAGCCCTGTGGAAAAGCCCTGGCTTATCCACCGCCGTCCCGGCCGTAGCCGGGGTCACGGCGCGAGTCAAGACCTTATCCACAGCCTCTCCACCCGCGCGTTAGCGCGGATTATATCAGGGGGAACGCTTGATCTCCTCTTCCAGGCGGCCCAGCAGGGCCTTGAACTGGGGATCCGTCTTGGCCTTCTCTGTTATCTTGTCGCAGCCGTGAATGACGGTGGTGTGATCGCGCTTGCCGAATCTGGCCCCGATATCCGACAGGGAGAGATCTGTGAGCATGCGCGACAGATACATGGCGACCTGGCGCGCGAAAGCTATGTTGGACGTCCGCTTCCGCCCCACCAGGCTCTCTGCGCTCACATTGTACTGGTCGGCGACGACGCGCTTGATGTCGTCCACGGATACAGCCCTGGTCCTGGTGTCGAAAATGTCCTTCAGGATCTCGGGCACCATTTCGGGTGTGACTTCCTGGCCTGTAAATGACGAGTAGGCCACCAGCCTGACGAGCGAGCCCTCGAGCTCCCTGATATTGGTCTTGATCTTGTCGGCGATGGTGTGGAGAACCTCGTCATTGAGAGAGAGGCTCTCTTCCTCGGCTTTCTGCCTCAATATTGCCACGCGAGTCTCGAAATCGGGCGGCTGGATGTCCGTTACCAGGCCCCATTCGAAGCGCGAGACCAGCCTCTCCTCCAGGTTGGGTATCTCCTTTGGCGCCCTGTCGCTTGTGAGCACAATCTGCTTGTGGGCGTCGTAGAGGGAGTTGAAGGTGTGGAAGAATTCCTCCTGGGTGCTTTCCTTGCCGGCCAGGAACTGAACGTCGTCTATCAATAGAACGTCCATGCCCCTGTACTTGTTGCGGAAAGACAGGGTGCTGCCGTGCTGGATGGAGTAGATCATTTCGTTCATAAAGCGCTCGGCCGAGGTGTAGCAGACCCGGAGGTCTAGCTTGTTGTCCAGCACGTAATTGCCGATGGCCTGCATTATGTGGGTCTTGCCCAGGCCGACGCCGCCATAGATAAAGAGAGGGTTATATGCCCGTGCGGGCTTTTCGGACACGGCCTGCGCGGCCGCATGGGCGAAGGTGTTGCCTCCCCCCACCACGAAGCTCTTGAAAGTGTACTTGGGGTTCAGAAAGGTCCCGCTGGCGCTCCTTCTCACGGGCGCATCCCGGGCGGGCTCGGCCGGTGCCTCCTCCTCGCTCACAGTCTCCAGGGGTGGCTCGTCCGTGGCCAGGATCTGGAATTCAACTTCAAGCGACGCGCCCGTGATGTCCCTGAGGGCGGCCCTGATGGTGTCGAGATGATGCTCCTCCAGCCAGGACGCGAAAAACTTGCTGGGGACGCCCAGCCTGAGTGCCGAGTCCGTGATCTCATTTGCTCTTATGGGGACTATCCAGGTTTCCAGATTATGCCTGTCGAGCTTCTCGTCCAGGACCTTGACTATCTGCTGCCATACGTCCTGAGGGGATGAATCCATGCTGCCGTTCCTCCCTGCGACTAATCCACATTCCGTCCACATGCCGCGGCGCAGAGACCTGGCGCGTACATCGTGGCGGAGCTGCTTATCAACAGTATTTTGCACCGGGTTATGAAACCGGCGCATTTTCCACAAGTGTTGATAGCCCAGTAATCCATTGATATATATATACATAAAACGCCAGATATCATGCTGAAGAGTGGAATTATCCACAATTTGGTTGCAGTTGGGACCAAGGCGTTAGATATAAGCGTGGACAGGTGGAGACGGGGTTTACAGACGGGTCTCTTTGTCGCACTTATCCACATTTTCATAGTCCTCCTGGAGGTGAGAGCATACTAGCACCGGATTTGTGGGTAGGCAAGCTTTTTTTGACCGGCTTGTGGATAATTGAGATTGCTGGCGCCGGAGGCTCGAAATCGCTTGACAAGCGGGGGGCTAGACAATTAGAATCCCGTAAGTTGGAGTAGAATACCAAGGGGGAAGTACATTGAAGCGGACGTACCAGCCGCACAATATCAAACGCAAGCGTACCCACGGATTCCGTAAGCGCTCAGCCAGCAAAGCCGGGAGGTTGGTCTTGAAGCGGCGGAGACGCAAGGGGAGAAAGAGGCTTGCCGTCTAAGCGGGGCTTGAGCAAGTCCGAGAGGATCACCCGCAGATTCGAATACAGCAGCATCATCTCTCAGCGCGACATCACGGCGGGCAAGTACCTCAGGGCCTTTTTATCAAAAGAGCAGGGCGCTAAAAGGAAAGCGGGTTTCATCGCCGGCAAGAAAGTCGGTCCGGCGGTTGCGCGCAACAGGGCGCGGCGGTTACTCAAGGAGTCTTACAGGCGGCTCAAGTCGGAACTGCAGGACCGCGGCTTTAAGGTTGTCTTCGTCGCGTCCCCCGGCATATCCCAAGCCAGGGCGGATGACGTGGAAGCCGACATGAGAAGGATCTTAAGCAGAATGGGGCTTATGGATTGACCGTCTTTCATTACCTCCACACGGCGATGGTCTGGCTGGCTATCGGTGCGGTCGCCGGCTACCGGCTCGCCATCTCGCCTCTCTTACCCAGATCCTGCAGGTTCACGCCGACATGCTCTGAGTACGCAATGGAAGCGCTGGCGCGGCACGGCCTGGCAAGGGGTATGGGGCTCAGCATCAAGCGAATATTGAAATGTCATCCCTTCGGGGGCAGTGGATACGACCAGGTTCCTTAGGAGAAATTAATGAGTACGGAACGAAGAGCTCTTATCGCCATGGTGCTTATGCTCGCGGTGCTTATGTTTTACTGGATGTACGCGCCCAAGAGGTCGCGCGCCCCCGAGCCCGCTGCGCCCGAGACGGAGGCCACTCAACCTGAAATGGCCGGGGGGCCGGACGCGGCAGCGCGTGCAGGCGCGGGCGAGGCTACCGGGGAACCGGCTGAGGCCGGTAAGGGCGCCCTTGATGTGGGCGTTGCGGCCGGTCCGGGTGAGAGCATACGGGTCGAGACACCTCTCATAAGCGCCGATTTCAATACCTCCGGCGGCGTGATAACGAGTTTCAAGCTCAAACAGTTCCCCGGCGTGGACGAGGCCCCGGTGGAGCTCCTACCCGAGTCGGAGGGAGGGGCGCTCGGGGTATTACTCTTTACTGACGCCGGCGAGCGCGTAGACCTCTCGCGGGCCGAGTTCGCCCCGTCGACCATGGAATTGGAGGTCGGGCCCGGCGGCGGTGGCGCTCTAACCTTTACGATGACGACCGAGCAGGGGCTGGAAGTTGTAAAACACCTTAGTTTTAAATCAGATACATATATGATCGATGCCAGGGTCAGCGTAAGCGGACCGGGCTCAGAGACGGTAAGGGCGATTGAAATAGGCTGGCAGTCGGGCCTGGCCACGACCGAAGTCAGGGTCAATGACGACCGCCGCGGCTTTGCGGGCCTGACGTACATACCAGAAGAGGGGCTCGAGAAGAAAAGCATAAAGGATGTCAAGAAGCAGGATGTGGTCAGCTTAGGCGGCGAAATCGCCTGGGCGGGTACCAAGACCAAGTATTTCCTGGCCGCCTTCGTGCCCATAGAAGCCGAGCGCGTCATTTCCAAGTCCTTCGAGGCCGGAGAAGAGCATATCGGCGTGAGCCTGGAGACGCAGAGGCCGGCGAGTGGCGTTCAGGACTACCGCATATATGTGGGGCCCCTGGACTATATAGATCTGAAGACATTCGACCTGGGATTGGAGAGAGCCGTAGACTTCGGATGGTCCTGGATCAGACCGCTGTCGCGTCTGGTTTTTTCCTTCATGATCTGGGTGCACAAGGCGGTTCCCAATTACGGAGTCGTCATAATCCTGCTTTCTTTGATCGTGAAGATACTGTTCTGGCCGCTCACTCAGAAGAGCTTCAAATCGATGCGCGAGATGCAGAAGCTGCAGCCTGCGCTCAGCGAGCTGAGGAAGAAGTACAAGGACGACCCCAAGAAGCTCAACGAGATGATGTGGAAGCTCTACAAGGCCAAGGGCGTCAACCCGGCGGGCGGCTGTCTCCCCATGCTGCTGCAGATGCCGGTGTTCATCGCCCTCTTCAATCTGCTCTCACGCACCATCGAGCTCCGGAGAGCGCCGTTCATGCTGTGGATAAATGACCTGTCGGCCCCGGACGTCATAGCCCGCACGCCCTTCAGCCTCCCATTTGTCGGCAATCACCTGAGCGTGCTTCCCATTCTCATGGGCGTCGCCATGTTCATCCAGCAGAAGATGTCGTCAACCGATCCTCAGAACAAGATGATGACTTATATGCTGCCCATTATTTTTACCGTAATATTCTATAGATTTCCGTCGGGATTAGTGCTTTACTGGCTGGTGAACAATATACTTACCATCATGCACCAGTATTTGCTGGCCAGGAGCGACCAGGAGGGGCCGTACCAGTTACCGGAGGATATGTGATGCAAGACCAGGAATTAGATTCCAGCAGACCAAGTGAGGTACTTGAGGAAGCCAAGACAGTAGATGACGCCATAGAGAAAGGCCTCGCTCGCCTGGGGGCCACGGCAGATCAGGTGGAAATCAAAGTGCTCGACGAGGGCTCGAAGGGCGTGCTGGGGCTCATAGGGGGGTCCCAGGCGAAAGTCCAGATCACGCTGAGAGACGAGAGTGGCGCCACCGTGGCGAAGGTCGAGGAAATGGCAAAGAACCTCCTCAAGCACATGGATGTCAGCTGCCAGATCAGGGTGGGCCATGAGGATGACACTTTTATAGTCGACATCGAGACGGCTGGTGCCGACGGCCTCCTGATCGGCAAGAAGGGCCAGAACCTGGAAGCCCTGACTTATCTTCTTAAGCGAATGGTCGGCAAACAGCTCAAGCGCAATGTGCGCATGGAAGTGGATGTGGGAGGATACCGGCAGAGACGCGTGGAATCGCTGAGGAGCAAGGCCATTCTCATGGCGGGCCGGGTGAAGTCAAGCGGCAGGGAGGTTCAGATGGAGCCCCTGCCTGCGGCCGAGAGACGCATAGTCCACCTGGCACTGCAATCGGATCCTTCTGTAAAGACCTACACGGTTGGAGATGGCGAGCTCAGGAACGTGGTGGTGGCCCCGTCTACGGGAGAGGCGACAGACAGGGCGGAGGGAGATGGTCTCGCCAGATGAGCGATACAATTGCTGCAATAGCAACAGCCGTGGGCCCCGGCGCCATAAGCGCCGTGCGCCTCAGCGGCCCGGACGCCCTGGCAATTTCCGATAGAGTCTTCCGCGGCCGCGAACGCCCCTCCGAATCAAACCACAAATCCCTGCTTATTGGTGAAATAGCCGGCAGGGACGGTCAGGTCATCGACCAGGTGTTGCTGCTCATCATGCGGTCTCCCAATTCCTATACGGGTGATGACCTGGTTGAGATCACGTGCCATGGCGGATTGGTGGCTCCCAGGCTCGTACTGAGGGGGCTCGTCGAGGAAGGGGCGCGTCCGGCGGACCCGGGCGAGTTTACCAAGCGGGCCTTCCTGAACGGCAAAATGGACCTTGCGCAGGCAGAGGCGGTCAGCGAGCTGGTTCAGGCCAAGAGCGAAAAGGCCCTCAGGGCGGCGGTGAAACACCTGAAGGGCGAACTATCATATAGGATTCATGAAGTCGAGGCATCGCTACTCGACCACCTGGCTCTGATAGAAGCCAATATCGATTTTCCCGAAGATGAGATCGACGGCATTGACCGCCCCGCGCTCGGCCGTGAGCTGGGCGGCATAAGCTCGGGCCTTGAATCCCTGCTCTCCACTCACTCCAGGGGCAGGTTCTTGAAAGACGGCATTGATGCCGCCATCGTGGGCAAGCCCAACGTCGGCAAATCGAGTCTGTTTAACAGCCTCGTCGGAGAGGAAAGGGTAATTGTCAGCGAGATGCCCGGCACCACGAGGGACGTGGTGGATGCGGCAGTGCCCGTGGACGGCCTGCTTCTCAATATTCATGACACCGCCGGCGTGCTCGAGGCCCGCGACAGCGTGGAAGTCGCCGCCGTGGAGAGAACCAGGGCTGCGCTTGAGGAGAGCGATATCGTGCTGGTCGTGGTTGACGCCAGCTCGCCGCTGGATGAGGCCGACGCCGATATCCTGGGGCGCTCTTGCGGCAAGCGCCGGATGATTGTCTTCAACAAGATCGACCTTGAAGACATGGAGGAGCACCTCGGGAAAGATCACGAGATCCGTGTCTCGGCGCTCAAAGGCTGGGGAATCCAGGGTCTTCTGGAGCGACTCCGCTATGTAAGCGAAGACATGGTCGGCGACCTGGCCGACGACATGGTGACCAGCGAGCGGCATGCCCTCTGCCTCGGAGAAGCTCTGGAGGCCGTCCAGAGGGCCGGCAAGACCGCTCTCGAGGGCGCCCCAATTGAGCTGATAGCCTCGGACCTGAGGACAGCCCTCCTCAGTCTGGGAAAAATAACCGGCTCCAACGCGAGCGAAAACCTTCTCGACGAGATCTTCTCACGCTTTTGCATTGGGAAGTAGAGGAATGTTTCACGTGAAACATTAGCCCATGAAGCACCCCAGGAGCTTTGACATAATTGTGATAGGCGGCGGCCACGCTGGATGCGAAGCCGCCCTTGCAAGCGCCAGAATGGGCTGCAAGACCCTCCTCCTGACCCTGAGCATAGAAAATATAGCCCAGATGTCATGTAATCCATCTATAGGCGGCTTGGCTAAATCTCATCTTGTTAGGGAGATAGACGCCCTGGGCGGAGAGATGGGCCGGATTGCCGATTCCACGGCCCTGCAGATGCGAACGCTCAACAGGAGCAAGGGGCCGGCCGTGTGGTCGCTCAGGTCTCAGAATGACCGGCAGATGTACAAGATGTTGATGAGGAAGGTATTGGAGGGTCAGGACAATCTCGAGGTCAGACAGGGACTTGTGGAGAAAATCCTGACCGGCGGGGGCGGAGTGACCGGGGTCGAAACCCTGACAGGATATGGATTCTCGGGCAGGGCGGTGGTGGTCACGGCCGGTACCTTCTTAAGAGGGCTCATACATATCGGCCTGAAGAGCTACCCCGGAGGGCGGGACGGCGAATGCGCCAGCGCCGGACTGACAGCCAGCCTTGGGGCGCTCGGGCTGGAAGTCGGCCGCCTGAAAACGGGTACGTCGCCCAGGGTCAACGCCCGGAGTATTGACTTCGGCGGGCTTGAGGTCGAGCCGGGCGAAATGGGCGTAGACCCTTTCTCACACCGTACCGCCGGAACCATTGACTCGACCCATGTTTGTTACATCACCAGGACCACAACTGAGACGAGGGAGACAATTCTTGGAAGCCTCGATAGGTCACCGCTTTATACCGGGAGAATCGAGGGAGTGGGACCCCGCTACTGCCCGTCTATTGAAGATAAAGTAATGCGCTTTCCCGACCGGGAGACCCATCAGATCTTCCTGGAGCCCGAGGGAAGGCGGACGCTGGAGTACTATCTCAGCGGTCTTGCGACCAGCCTTCCCGAGGACACGCAGCTTAATATGCTGCGCACGATCCCCGGTCTCGACAATGTCGAGATAACCAGGCCGGGGTACGCGGTGGAATACGATTTCGTCCAGCCGACCTGTCTTAAGCCCACACTGGAGTGCAAGCAGGTGGCCGGCCTGTTTCTGGCGGGCCAGATCAATGGTACGTCGGGATACGAGGAAGCTGCTGCACAGGGGATTGTTGCCGGCATAAACGCGGTTCTCTCAGTCAGGGGCGAGCGCCCATTGGTATTCTCACGTTCGGAGGCGTATATTGGTGTAATGATTGACGATCTGGTGACAAAGGGAACCCGGGAACCCTACCGGATGTTTACATCCAGGGCCGAATACCGGCTGCTGCTCAGGCAGGACAATGCCGACGAGAGGCTCATGCACTACGGCCGGGATCTCGGCCTGGTTTCTCTTGAGGCCCTGCGCGGGATGGAGGCCCGGAGAGATACGGTCTCTGATGTGGTCCGGCGCCTGGACAGCGAGAGAAAGAAGACGGACAATGACAGTCCTACCCTGAGGCAACTCCTTAAGCGGCCAGAGATTACGATAAATGACCTCCTCCCGGAGGCCCCTTGGCTTGAGGCCTATGACAGGAGGGCCCTCTTCCAGGCTGAGACCGAAGTCAAGTACAACGGCTATATACAGCGCGAGGCAAGAAGAGCGCGCAACCTGAGTGAAAAGGAAGGCAAGGAAATCCCGGAATGGATTGATTATAAGGAAGTTGCGGGTCTGTCGAGGGAGGCCCAGGAGAAGCTGGGCCGGGTGAGGCCGGGCTCGATCGGGCAGGCCTCCAGAGTACCGGGAATAACACCCGCCGATGTGGCAAGCGTACTGATTCATATCGAGAAAGGCAGGCGGAGTGCCACAGGGAAGTCAGGATAGGGACAGGAAGTCTCCAGACGGGGAAATGCTGGAACTGCTTGATGTTCTGGGAGATAGCGGCGTAGAGATCAGCGATGGCGCGGAAGCCAGGCTATCCGGGCTTGCCGAGATGATCAGGCGCTGGAATAGGGCGATTAACCTGATCTCGCGCAAGGACATCGAGCGCCTGGTGTCGTATCACTTCGCGGATTCGCTTTCCCTGCTCCCCGTCATCTCGCCCCGGCGCAGCCTGCGCGTTCTCGACATCGGCGGCAGCAACGGCCTGCCGGGCCTGGCGATCACCTCAGTATGTCCCTGGGTCAACGTGCTTATCTGTGATGGCCGGAGCAAAAGGGCGGAATTTCTGGAGGAAGCATGCGC
>JASFEA010000083.1:0-14136 GCA_050125095.1 bacterium | reverse complement strand
CGTCCTTTATGAGAAATCTGAAAAGGCGCGCCCAGGGCTTCACGAACGGCAGGAAGAGAAGCGCCGCGCCCACATTGAAGAGCGTGTGGGCGTTCGCTATCTGCCTCGTGAGGCTGCCAGCCGTACCCTGCACGAACCCCGTGAATCCCGAGAGGAAGGGATAGAGCAGAACCACGCCCAGTATCTTGAAGAAGGTATGTGCCCAGGCGATCCTCTTGCCCTCCGACGTACTGCCCATGCTCGCCAGAAGTGCGGTCGCGCAGGTGCCTATGTTTGCGCCGAGCACCAGCGGAATGGCGCCATGCAGCGAGATCATATTCTGGAATGCGAAAGTCAGCACCAGGCCTATGGTCGCGGCGCTGCTCTGTACGATGGCCGTGAACGCCGCCGAGGCCATTATGGCGAGCGCCGGGCTGCGCTCGACCCCGAGGATGAATTGGGCGAACGCCGGATGGTTCTTGGCCGGCGCTACCGCCGCGGACATGACGCTCATACCGAAGAACAGCAGGCCGAATCCCATGATGATCTGGCCTATTCTCGAGTAGCGCTCGATCTTGGAGATGAACAGCACGAAACCCACGGCGACGATGAGCAGCGCGTAGTCGAATATCCTGAAGGCGATCAGCTGGACGGTCAGCGTGGTCCCGATGTCCGAGCCGAGTATGACTCCCATTGCCTGGCTCAGGGATATGAGCCCGGCATTGGCGAAGCTCACCATCATGGCCGTCGTCGCGCTGCTCGATTGAATGATGACGGTAACCACGATCCCGGTCAGCACCCCCAGGAACCTGTTGGCCGTCAGCCTGGCCACTATCTGCCTGAGTTTGCTGCCCGCCGCCTTCTGCAGTCCCCTCCCCGAGAACTTTATGCCGAAAAGGAATATGGCGAGACCGCCTATGAGCCCCACCAGGGTAAAGGCGACCCAGTTGTGCCTGTAGGCCATGATGGTGAACACGAGGAACCGGCCCTCATGAGACCGGGGGATGCAGACGACGTGAAACGTGCCCGGATCGGCGCCCCCCCTCAAACTGGTCGAGGCGTAACCCGACGGGCCGGTCTCTACGAATCTGGAGTCCAGGCTGGGCACCGCCCCCGTGTCCCTCTCATAGGCCCCCTCCGCCTCAACCACGACAAACTCGACCAGCACACCGGGCATCGGGGCCCCGGTCTCGTCCGTGACCCTTACCCTGAGGGGCCTCTGGAAATACTCAGACACGGTGCCGATCTGGTTATTCCCCGATATATCCTCATTGTCTATGCCAGCCGCGTACTCCAGTACCACCCCGGCGGCCGCGGGAAGCGGAGCCGCAGCCAGCCAGAGAACGGCCAGAATCATCGGGAATACCGCTTTCAGGGTCCCTAAGTCCTTCATTTCTCAGCGCTCCAGACAGATTTGGTGCATTAAGTTAAATTTGTTTCGCGGCCAATGTCAACCCAAAACCGGGTTGGGCATCAGGCCTTGCATTTTAACGCAAAAATTACTGCAGTCCTGCTTAAGGTCCGGGCATATTCTGCCGAAAATAAAGAGGATTCCGCTTCATGGCGGGATCGGTGCATCATCAGATCTGTACTCGGGGAAGAGGTACTGTGCTGAGAACATTTGTCCTTTTCGCTATGGGTATCACCGTCCTTGCGGGAGCGGTGTCGGCCGCCCAGGTCGTTCCGCAGACATCCGGCGACGAAGACCCTCTGCTGATGTCGAACCTCTACGTATGGAAGGGCTACCGGTACCTGTCCGACAGCGAGTACACGCCGGCCGTGGAGAGCTTCACCGAGGCCGCGACCCTTTCGCCGACATCGCCCGAGCCCCACTTCGGTCTTGCCAGGGCCTATCGCCACAACTCCCTCATAGACGGATTGCTCGAGTATATGACCGGGGTCAAGTTCCTGATAAGCGACTTCTACTACCAGTCGCTCTTCGCGGCGAACCTGACATTGATCGTCCTGGCCTCGGTCGCGATAAGCCTGTACATGGGAGTCTTCATAGTCATATTGAGGAATTGGAGCGCCACATGGGTGTCGGCGGTGCTCACGCTCTCGCCCCGGCTGGGAACCAAGCATACAAAGCTCATTCTCGGGGCAACCATAGCCGCCCTTTTCATCATGCTGCCGGGAAAGAGCGCGCTGGGCGTCGCGACCTGGGTCGCCGTCATGGGGAGCGCCCTTACCTGGCGCTACGCCAGCCCGTCCGAACGCAGGGTAGTGATAGCGTTCGGCGTGATGCTCATCACTCTGGTCCCGGCGATCGAGTGGACCTCGAGAATCATATCGACCCACCACCCCAGGTCGCCCTTCAGAATGGCGGCGATAGCCGACAAGACCCTTGACGAGAGATTCGAGCGCACCCTGCAGGTCAACACCGCCAACAGGAAGTACGATCCCCTCAACGCTTTCATGCGCGGTCTCTACCATCTCAGGGTCAGGGACTACGCCGGCGCGATAGAGTTCTTCAACCTGGCCGACAAGCTCGAGCCGCATAACGCGGCCATACTCAACAATAAGGGAGTCGCCTTCCACGGACTGGGACGGTTCAACGAGGCGCGCGTCAGTTTCGAGGAGGCAATCAGGTACGCGCCTTCAGAAGCTGTCATTCACTACAACTACGCGCAGACCCTGAACCAGCTCCTGCACTTCGACGTGGCGGAGGAAGAGCTGGAGATGGCGTCCTCGCTTGATTTCAATCTGATCCGGTCGCTTGTCTCTGGAGTCGTCCCGCAGTCTCCGATCGCCGTAAACCTCCAGCCGGGCGCCCTGTGGAAGCTCGCTTCCACGGCGTCGGAGAGGCATTTCCAGACCGACTACCACCCCGTCGAGTCAGGTACGCTCGGGACGGTCATATTGCTCGTGCTGGTTGGCGGCGTCCTCGCCGTGTCCTACAGGTTCAAGATACCGGCCAGATGCGATATCTGCGGCGCGCACGTTACCGAAAGCATAGCCCGCCGGAAGCGCAAGGAGATTGCCTGCAGGAGCTGCGCCAGGATCATGCAGGACAACGTGGGCGACAGCGACGAGCTTGAGTCCAAGCTCGAGGAACACCTCTCGCGCATACACTGGAGAAGTACCGCGGTCCGGCTCATCGTCGGCCTGGCCGCGCCGGGTGCCTCATATCATCTCTGCGGCCAGAGACTCAAGGGCATCCTCTCGGGGATACTCGTTTACGGTCTGCTTATCCTCGCCGTCACCGGGGGATCCATAATAAACAGGCTGCCACGTTTCAGCACAGGTGGCGGCGCCACGATGGTCATACTCTTCATCTGCGTCTACGCCGTCTATGCATGGAGATCGACCATGCTGGTGCTCCGTCACGCCAGGCAGGAATAAGACATGGGAATGAAAGGCGAGCTCGGGACATTCAACATAGCTGAGATCCTCCAGTTCATCGGGTCTCAGGAAAAAACCGGAATGCTGCGCCTATCGAGCAAGGGGCGCACGGCCACGCTCTGTTTCGACGGCGGCAAGATAATCTCCGCCAAGGACAGGCGGGAGGGTATGCGCGACCCGTTCGTTTCCTACCTCCTGGAAAACGAGATCCTCTCGCCCCAGGAAGTGCGGAAGATCCTCGAACTCAAGGAGAAGGACAACCGTGACCCGTCCGAGATCCTGCTCTCCGAAGGACTCATGGACGAGGAGCGGCTCGCCGACCTCATCGAGAGGTATACTCAGGAAGTCGTTACCGACATCATTAAGTGGGAAGGCGGCAAGTATGAGTTCTCGGGCACCCTGGAGGACTTACCCAAGGAGTGCCTCTCCCGCGCCATGAGGCTGGAACCCATTCTCATGGAGGCTGTACGCAGAAAGGACGAGGTGGAGGAGATCAGCCGCTTCCTCCCCAGCTTCGACACCAAACTCAAGGTGGCGGAACCGGATATCAGCCAGCTCCCGCTCGAAGAGGATGAAATCGCCGTGCTCAGGCTTGTCGACGGCAAGCGCTCCATAGAACAGACGCTTGAAGACAGCGAGCGCGAGGAACTCGAGACGCTCGATGTGCTGGAGAAGCTCTTCGCCCTCGGCATCGTTTCTATCGCCGAAGACGCCCCCGCCGGCCGCAGCGAGAGCGTGGTATGGAGGGCCGCCAAGTCGATTGCTATAGCCCTTTCGATCCTGGCCGTCGCGATGCTCGCCAGGATGAGTCTGCTCGAGCCGGCCTCCGCGCCGGACACCTCGTACGGGAGATTGAACACCGCCGTCGCCGACTTCGTCGAGGAACGCGAAATGGAGAACCTGCACTTCGCCATCGAGGCGTACCGGCTGAACTATGATGTATACCCCAATCGCCTGGACGACCTGGTGACCCGGGACCTGGTTTCCAACGAGATGATCAGAGACCGCTTCGGAGTGGTGTACTCCTACAACCTCCTGCCCGACAAGGGGACTTACGTGCTTTCACGCTAGCCCCTTCGATCCTCGGATAGTCCAGACCCAGCCTGCGGGCATAATAGGTTTTCGAAAGCCAGTATGCCAGAGCGCCCAGAACGGCGAGCTGGGGAGCGGCAACGCACATCACCGCGAAGAATACGCGGCCCGCAAACTGGCCGGCCAGTACCGACATTTCCAACGAGGGCTCCGCCGCGGCGGCTATGAACGCGGGAAGCGAGGCGGCCGCCCCCAGCACGCAAGGAGCCTCGCCGGTGGCCAGCCCGGCTCCCCCCGCAGCAACCAGCATGACCAGCCCCGCGCGGGCGACCCGTTCCTTTCCCATCACCACGCAAGTGGTACGGTCGCCGGCGCTCCTGTCGCCGGCCTCGTCGGGAATCGTCGTCAGGAGGAATACGGCGCACATGGCGAGCGCATAGGGCGCCGCCTTGATAAGCATGGAGTCCTCGTATGGCAGGACCGAGAGCCAGCCGAACGCGAAGCCGAGCAGGCCGAAACCGAGACCGTTGGCAAGCATGTCCGCGAGGGGCCTTCCCTTCAGCCTCACGGGCGGCGCGGAGTAGGCGAATCCAAGCGCGAGCCCCGCTATGCCCAGTTCCCTTACAGGGCTTGCGGAGCCGAACGCGACAACAAGGGCGGCCAGCGAGAGCGCCGCGCAGAGGGCGGCGGCCTCCCACCTGCGCAATAGCCCCGAACCTATGATGAAGTTCTTCTGATTCAGCCTGTCGCTCTCGACGTCAAAGACCTGGTTTATGACGAACGAGGACGCCACTATGAGTGTGAAGAGGGAGAAGTTGCGGGCCATGGCCGAAATGGCGGCCGGCCAAAGCGCGACCGCCGCCGGGGCGAACCCCCGGCAGGCGCCTGCAAAGAAAAAGGCCGACGAGACGCAGAGAAGCAGCGGCCGGGTGAGGAAGATCAAATCGGCGGCGCGCACCCCCGGAGAGCCTCCAGGCGCTGCCCGTTCTCTCATCGCTTGATCAGCGTCGTCACGAGGGCGAGATCCGCAATTACCCTGTTCTTCAGGACCTCAAGGCAGCGGCCCGGGCGCAGGCCGAGCATCCTGGCGAGAGCTGCGTCACCGTCCATGGCGTGCACGCCCATCCTGCCCACCGCCATCACCGAAGTCTCTCCGTTGGGCGAGCTGGCGAACCCGCATTCATAGCCGGCCTCGGCCGCCTCTGCTATAACGCGCCGATTGTGCCGGCCGAATGGAAAGGCCACCGCTTTCACCTCCACCCCGAGCCCGTCTTCGAGTGCGCGCTTCGAGTCCCTGAGCTCGCTTCGAAGTCCTGCCGCGCCCATCCGCGTCAGGTCCCGATGCGACATGGTATGCGATCCTATCTCGAAACCCGAGCGGGCCAGTTCCGACAGGTGGGCCCATGAGAGATGCCTGAACCTCCTGAAGGAGAGCCGCACGTCCCAGCGGTTGTCCCGCCCGACGGCGCCCACGACCGGAAATACGGTGCCCGTGATGCCCCTTCTCGACATCTCGGGGAAGACATGTGTGTAAACCGATTCGTAACCGTCGTCGAAGGTGAGCGAAACTCCGTTCCCGTTCGCTCCGTCGAATACCAGGTCGGTGGCGTTGTGGAAGCGCTTTCCGGCGGCGGAGAGAAGGTCGAGGTGTTTTACGAAACGGCCGGGAGTCACCGAGGTAATTCCGAGTTCGAACTGGCTGCCGACCTTGTGATAGGTGAGAATATCCCGCCTGGCCATGCTACGCTCCTGTGTGCCCGAAGCCCCCCTCGCCCCTCGCCGTCTCCTCAAGGCACCCGGATTCCTCGATCACGGGGTCACAGACCGCGCAGAAGACCATCTGGGCGATTCGCTCGCCCCTCCGGATCTTCACGCTCTCTCTGCCGTGATTTATGAGAATGACCCCGACCTCGCCCCTGTAGTCCGAATCCACCGTCCCGGGGGAATTGAGCACTGTGACGCCCTTCTTGAGAGCGAGTCCCGAACGCGGTCTCACCTGGGCCTCGTACCCGCGCGGCAACTCCACCGATATGCCCGCCGGCACCAGGGCCGAGGCCCCCGGGGCCAGCGTGACATCGGCTTCCACGCAGGCATAGAGATCCACTCCAGAGGAGCCCCCGCTCTGCTTTGACGGAAGCGGCAGGTCCCTCATATGGGGAAGCCTTCTGACTTTGACCTTGAGTTTGCCCATAAGTCTGTTGAACGAGAGGATAGCGGCCTATCTCGATTTTGGCAGACGAATCCTGTACTCGGCTCCCCCGCTTCTCCGGTACAGGTACCTGATCGGCTCGAATTTCCTCATGTCTTCGAAGTCAGGGCAGCCTATTACGGGAATGAAATACGACTCCGCAGGCGTGCAGTTGTTCCTGCACATGGTGCAGGCCTTCTTGCAAGAGCAGCACTTGCAGTATTCGCAAGCGTGCTTGCCCGCGAAACCCTGCGGCAACGGGCCGCCGTCCGCGCCACGCCCGCCTTCAATCACTGTCAGGTTAACGGTGCTCATACGTCCCCGAGCCTACCTTACACCCGGCCCCGTGTCAAACTATTAGCGGGGACGACCATCGCATTCACGCAAAAACTGTTATCGCCCCGCCCGGTTTTCTGATAGAATACTGTGGTTTGCCAGACAGGAGGACTGAGAATTGAAAACCACCAATAAAAGACTCGGAAGACTCAGGCCCTATCCTTTCGCGGCGCTGAACCTGGCAAGGGACGCGGCGGTCAAGGCGGGCATGGACGTTATAGACATGGGCGTCGGCAACCCCGATATGCGGCCGCATCCCAGGATCATCGAGGAGCTCAAGGCGGCGCTGGACGACCCCGACCACCAGAACCACAGGTACCCGCCCTTTCACGGCATACCCGAGTTCCGAGAGGCCATAGCGCGCTATTACAAGACAAGGTTCGGCGTCGATATAGACCCCGCGACCGAGGCGCTTCCGCTGATCGGCTCCAAGGAGGGCATCGCCAAGTTCTTCCTGTCGTATCTCGACCGGGACGAGGTTGCGCTCGTGACGTCGCCGTGCTATCCGGCCTACATCGGAGCTGTCGCGGTTTCGGACGGCACGCTCTATGAGGTCGAACTCAACCCGGCCAACGGCTTCCACCCCGATCTCGACGCCATCCCCGCGGAGACCGCGGCAAAAGCCGAAGTGCTGCTCATCAACTATCCCAACAACCCGACCGGCGCGATTGAGACGCGCGAGCTCTATGAGGAGATTCTGGAGTTCGCGGTGAAACATGACCTGCTGGTGGTCTCGGATATCGCGTACGCCGAGCTCAACCTGGAACCGGACTACCGCTCCATGAGCTTCCTGGAGCTGCCCGGCGCGAAGGAACGGGCCATAGAGTTCTACTCCTTCTCCAAGACCTACTCTATGCCCGGCTGGCGTCTGGGATTCGTGGTGGGGAACTCGACAGTCGTCGGAAACATGCTCAATATAAAGAGCAACATGGACTTCGGCGTATTCATGGCGATGCAGCGGGCGGGCGGGCGGCTGCTCGACGCGGGCGACGGCCTCATCAAGCCGACGCGCGAGGTCTACAGGAAGAGACGGGACAAGGTCATGGCCGGCCTCGGCTCGCTGGGCATGAAGGCCATGAAGCCCAGGGCGACCCTCTATGTATGGGCCTCCATTCCCGAACGCTATTCCTCTTCAATGGAATTCGCCGAACAGGTACTTGCCAGGACCGGGGTGGTAATGGCCCCGGGCAAGGGATTCGGAACCTACGGCGAGGGCTTCGTGAGAATATCGCTCATAGAGGAAGAGGCGCGCATCGAGGAAGCCATGGACCGGATCGCCAAGAGCGGCCTCGTCTAGCAGGCGCCGTCAGAAGTCCAGGTCGGCCTCGGTGAGCGTCTCGTCCGGCGAGGGTCCGACGGTAACCAGCGAGAAGGTCGAGGCTTCAAGAAGTCTCTCCGCTTCCTCCATGATGTCGTCCTCCGTCACGGCGAGCGTCATCTCTATGGACTTCTCAAGAGGGTAATAATCGCCGAGGTACAGCTCCAGGCGGGCTATGCGGCTCATACTCGCGGTCAGGCTCTCAAGACCGAGGATGAGGCTGCCCCGGAGCTGCCGTTTCGCGCCTTCCAACTCGTCTTTGTCGAGCCCGTTCTTCTTGAAACGCTTGAACTCGCCCGCCACGCTCGCCACGGCCCTGGACTTCATCTCGGGGTCCACGGCGAGAAAAGTCGTGAAGAGGCCGGTGTCCCGGTAGAACTCGCAGCTTGAGTGCACCGCGTAGGCAAGGCCCAGCTGTTCCCTGACAACCTGGAACAGCCTGGAGCTCATGCCGCCGCCGAGCATTGCCGACAGCAGTATCGTGGCGTACCGCCGGTCTTCGAGGTATGAAGGCGCAAGCGTTCCGAGGCAGATGTAACACTGCGCCGAGTCCCTTTCCTCATGATATATGCGCGGTATCTCGCTTGTGTAGGTCTCTTTACTCGCGGGGGTCTCCACACCGGGCATTTTCAGCGCCTCCGAAACGTGCTCGACAAGCGCGTCATGGTCGACATTGCCCGCCGCCGCGACCACTGTGCTGCGCGGCGCGTAATAGGACTCGAAGAAGCCGCGCACGGCGGTGCTGTCGAAACCCGAAACGGACTCGCGATTCCCCAGTATGGGCCGGCCTATCGAATCGCCGTTCCATACCGACTTGGCCAGGAGCTCGTACACTATCTCGTCCGGAAGGTCCTCGAAGCTCTTGATCTCCTCTATTACAACCCTCTTTTCGGTCTCGATGTCGTTTTCAGCCAGCCTGGGGTCCGAGAGCATGTCGGCGATCACGTCAACCGAAACGTTGAGGTGCTCGGGCAGGCAACGCGAGAGGAACACGGTTGTCTCCCTCCCGGTCAATGCATCGAGGCTCCCGCCAAGCGACTCCATGGAGTAGGCGATGTCGAATGCCGTCCTCTTGTGAGTTCCCTTGAAGAGGACGTGCTCTATGAAATGAGACATCCCCGATACGGAATGGGGTTCGCACCTTGAACCGACGTCAACCCAGAATCCGATGGCCACCGACGTGGCTTCGGGCAGGACGCTGGTTACTATCCTCACGCCGTTGGGAAGGACATGCTTGCTGTAGACGGAGGTCATCTGTTTCCGTCGGACCGGCTGCCGCTGTGCCTCCGTCGGTCGTCCCTTCTGTGGTCGTCCCTGCGGCGTTCATCCCTTCTGCCGCCCGAGCTCCTGCCCCCGGAGCCGCGGCGGTCCGAACTGCGCCCGCCGGGACGGCGGCCGCCCGACCCGCCTCTGTCACTGCGGCGGGAATCCGCCTCGGGATCGTAGCCGTCGAGAAGCACCTTGCGGGAGAGGCGCATCTTCCCCTCGCGCTCGAAGCCGATCAGTTTCACCTGGATCTCGTCGCCCTCTTTCAGGACGTCATGGACGTTCTCCACACGGTGGAGATCGATCTCGGAGACGTGCAGCAGACCGTCCTTGCCGGGCAGAATCTCGACGAAGGCCCCGAAGTCCACTATCCTCTTCACAACGCCGTTGTAGACTTTGCCGACTTCGGGTTCCTGCACCAGGGACTCGACAATGGCCTTGGCTTTAAGGCCGGCTTCCCCGTCGGCCGAGAATATCCTGACCGAGCCGTCGTCCTCGATGTCTATGACGGCCCCGGTCTCCTCGATAATGCCGCGGATGATCTTGCCGCCCGGGCCGATAACGTCCCTTATCTTCTCCCTGTCGATCTGCATGGCGATGATCCTGGGCGCGTAGGTGGAGAGCTCCGCCCTGGGCGCCGGTATCGTCGCCTCCATCTTGTCGAGAATGTGCATCCTCGCCGGCGTGGATTGCGCGAGGATTTCACGGATGATGTCGATGGTGAGGCCCGGGATCTTGAGGTCCATCTGGACGGCGGTGAGCCCATTCCTCGTTCCGGCGACCTTGAAGTCCATGTCTCCGTGATGGTCCTCAACGCCGAGAATATCGGTGAGTATCTTGTAACGGTCTTCTTCCACCACGATGCCCATTGCCACCCCCGATACGGGGGCCTTGATGGGGACGCCGGCGTCCATCAGCGCCAGAGTGCCCGCGCACACAGTGGCCATCGAAGACGAGCCGTTGGACTCCAGTATGTCGGATACCAGCCTGACAGTGTAGGGAAACACCTCGCTCTCGGGGATCACCGGCTGGATGGATCTCTCGGCCAGGGCCCCGTGGCCGATCTCTCTCCTGGCGGGTCCCCTGAACGGCCTTATCTCGCCGACGCTGAACGGCGGGAAGTTGTAGTGGAGCATATAGCTCTTGGTACTCTCGCCTTCCAGGTCGTCTATTCTCTGCTCATCCATGGCGGTGCCCAGCGTGGTCACCGTCAGCGACTGTGTCTGGCCGCGCGTGAATAGGGCCGACCCGTGAGTCCTGGGCAGCACGCCTATCTCGCAGGTGATGGGCCTTACATCTGCGAGGCTGCGCCCGTCCACGCGCCTGTCCTCATTGATAATGAGAGCGCGCAGGTGGTCATGCTCGATTTTGCTCAGGGCCTCGTCTATGTCGCTTTCCCACTCCTCGAGCTTCTCCTCAAAAGCGACCCGGGCTTCTTCCTTGACCACCTTTATCTTGTCATGGCGCTCGGTCTTCTCGGGAAACTCGCAGGCCTCCCGTATTCTCGACCCATAGCGCGACTCGATTTCACTAAGCACCTCGGGATTTATCTCAGGCGGGGTGAATGCTATCTCCTCTTTCCCGCACTTCTCTGCGATCTTCTTAATCATGTCGGTCACTTTGGGCAGCTCCGCCGCAGCAACCTCTATGCACTTCAGGAAGTCCTCTTCGCTGACCTCCTTCATTCCGCCTTCGACCATCACGATCTCGTCGCCGGCGCCGACGACGACCATGTCGACATCGCCTTCGGCCTTCTGCTGGAAAGTGGGATTGACGATCCACTCTCCGTCTACCCTGCCTACTCTGACTGCCGCCAGGGGCTCGCCCACGGGCGCGCCTGCCAGAGCCAGGGATGCGGAGGCCCCCACCACGGCCAGTATGTCCGAGTCGTTCTCCTGGTCGGACGAAAGTACCGTGGCTGCCACCTGCACATCATGGCGGAAACCTCTGGGAAAACGGGAACGGACGGGCCGGTCGATCAGCCTTGCGCTCAAGATCTCCTTCTCGCTGGGCCTTCCTTCCCGTTTGAAAAAGCCGCCGGGGATCTTCCCGGCCGCGTAGGATTTCTCTCTGTACTCAACCAGAAGCGGTAAGAACGTGTAACCTTCCAGCGGCTCCTTGCTGATAACCGTCGTCACAAGTACCACCGTGTCGCCGTACCTGACGAGAACGGCGCCGCCTGCCTGCTTGGCCACCCTGCCCGACTCTATCGAGAGGGTATTGCCACCGATTTCAATCTTCTCTTCAACAACCATCAATCGACCTCTTAGTTTCTCTCTCTTCCATCCGCCACAATCATCTGCGCAGGCCTAGTTCTTTGACCACTTCGCGGTATTTCTCAATCCGTTTGGACTTGAGATAATCCAGGAGTCTCCTGCGCTGGCCGACAAGCTTCAAAAGGCCGCGTCTGGAGTGATAGTCTTTCTTGTGCACCTGGAAATGCCCGGTCAGTTGCTTGATCCTCTCGGTCAAGAGCGCGATTTGAACCTCCGGCGATCCGGAGTCCTTATCATGGACCTGGAACTTCTTTATGATTTCCTCTTTCTCGTCCTTACTCAAAGACAACCGTTTCACCCCCTCTCAGGCTCGTATAGTATATTAGTTAGACCTTACAAGGCCATAAATCAAGCACTAATTCCCATAATCACACGTATTTTCTCAACGTCCTCGGCGATCTGGGACTTGAGCGCGGCGTCGTTCTCGAAGGTCTTCTCGCCGCGCACCCTTTCGTTGAACTCTATTGTCAAAGGGCCACCATACTCCGGCACGTCAGGCGCGTCAATAATATAAACCTCTATGCTCCTTGCCTTCCCGCCGTAAGTCGGCCTGACGCCGATGTAAAGCGCGCCGGCCGCGCGCCTCCCCCCGTAGAGGGCCCTTACCGCGTAAACGCCGTCGGGGGGCACCATCTTCCTTGAATCGCCGAGTTCGAGATTCGCGGTCGGGAACTCGAGCGACTGCCCCCTGCCCTCGCCGCGGACAACCGTACCCGACAGGGAATAGGGCCTCCCCAGCATATCGGCGGCGACCGCGACTTCTCCCCGCGCGATGGCCGTCCGCACCCTGGTCGAGCTGACCGGGCGCTTCATGAACAAGAGCGGCGGCACGATATCGACCCCGAAATCCATCCTCTCCCCGGTCCGCTCCAGATAAGCCGCGTCGCCCTCCCGCGATTTGCCGAAGCGGAAGTCATACCCTATCACAAGCCTCCTCATGCCGAGCCTGCCAAGCAGGATTTCTTTGAGGAACCAGTCGGCGCTCTTCCCGGCGAGCTCGCTCGTGAACTCCATGATGACCAGGTCGTCCACACCGGCCCCTTCGATAAGAGCCGCTTTCTCGGACGGGTCCGTCAGGAGGCAGGGCCTCTCATCGGGGCGCAGGACAGACAGGGGATGGGGCTCGAAGGTTACGACGACACCCCTCCCGTCAATGCCGCGCGCCAGCATATCTAATTCCCTCAAGATCTTGACATGCCCCCTGTGTATGCCGTCGAAGGCGCCGATGGTGACCACCGACTTGGAGTCGTCATAAAGCGGCCTGTCGAGATCGCGTACTATATTCAGGGCGCTCACCTCACAGAATGCGTTCTATCTTGTAGTCGCCGGCGGGGCCGGGGCGCCGCGCGATGCCGATAATGCCGCCCGAGTCATCCGCCAGGGCCGCGTACTCCGAGACGCCGCCCGGAAGCACTTCGCTCACGTCGTCTTCACGGGGGCTCCTGCCCGCCCTGACGCCCGCGACGCTGTCCGGACGGATGCGGACCCTGGGCATATGCCTCAGGCTTTCACCGATGTTCATGAGAAAACGGCCGGGGTTAGGTGCTCCCAGGATGTCGGCGAGGGGCACGGCGTCGTCTTCGGTAAAAGAGCCGATCCTCGACCTCCTCAGGCAGAATACGGCGGCGCCGCAGCCGATCTGCCTGCCCATGTCCCTTGCCAGCGACCTCACGTAGGTCCCCGAAGAGCAGACTACCCTGAGGGTCACGAAGGGATTGTAATAGTCGAGAACCTTGAAGTCTCTTATTTTCACGACACGCGTCTTGACGGGCGTGCGTTCACCTCTTCTCGCCATCTTGTACAGGGGAACGCCCCTGTGCTTTATCGCGGAGACGGCGGGGGCGATCTGCTGGTAGCGCCCCCTGAACCTCGAGGCCGCGTGCAGAATATCGTCCAGCGAAACGGCGCTCGCGTCGTTCCTCCCGGTGACCTCGCCCCAGCGGTCCAGCGTCACGGTCTCCAGGCCGAGCTCGAGCGTGAAGACGTACTCCTTCTCCAGCTCCATGAGGAATCTCGAGATCTTCGTCGCCTTGCCGACTAAGAGGAGCAGCACGCCCGTGGCGTTTGGATCCAGTGTTCCGGCGTGCCCTACCCTGGCGCCGGGCACTTTCTGCCTGACGGCGTCGACCACGTCATGGGACGTCATGCCGTCGGGCTTGTCGACGATCAGGACTCCATCCATATTATCGGGCTTCCCCCGGAGGGCCTGCTTCGGTGATATGGCGAGAGACCTCCTGGCGTATCCTCCGCTTGACTTCGGCGAGGTCTCCGTCTATGCGGAAGCCCGCGGCCGTCTGGTGGCCGCCTCCTCCGAACGCCTGGGCGATCTCGTTGACGTCGATGGTCTCCTTTGATCTCAAACTCACCCTGAAATGGCCCCTGTCCAGCTCGCGGAGCAG
>JASFEA010000082.1:0-14692 GCA_050125095.1 bacterium | reverse complement strand
ATCACCGAGAGAAAAAAGCGCGAGAAGCAGAAGAGAAGAAACGACATCCTCGACGCCGCCGAAAAGGTCTTCTTCTCAGGCGACTTCAAGGATGCCACCGTTGACGACGTCGCCGCCGAGGCCGAACTCAGCAAGGCGACACTGTATCTCTATTTCGAGAGCAAGGAAGACATGTATCTCGCCGTTAACATGCGCGGCATGAACCGGCTCCGCGAGATGTTCGAGAAAGTGGCCGCCCGCGAGGAGCGAGGCATAGACAGCGTGCGCGCCATCGGCCGCGCCTACTACGAATTCTCCAAGAAGTATCCCGACTACTCAAGGGCAATGGTCCACTTCGAAAAGAAATTCTGCGCACTCGATGAGAAGACAGGCCTCGCCACCCAGATGCACGAAACCGGCCAGAGCGTGCTGGAGCTTGTCCGCGCCGCGCTGCGGGCCGGAATAGAAGACGGCTCCATAAGGCCCGACCTCGACCCCGAAACGACGGCGCTGCTGCTGTGGGCGCAGTCGGACGGGGTGATAAACCTCATACACGGCACCGGCGAGCACCTCAAGGAATGCCACGGCGTCGAGCCCGATGACCTCATGGAGGCATCATTCGACCTGCTCAGTCTGGCCCTGAGCCCGGAGGAAGAGCGATGAACAGGGGAAGAAAAGGCAGTACATGCGGAGTTATCGCCGTCACGCTGGCCATATTCATGCTGCTCGTGCTCGTCTCTCGCGCGGCCGCCGCGGAGACCGTACTCGACGCGTACATCCGGCAGGCACTGGACAGCAACCTCGCCCTCAGGCAGCAGGACTTCTCATATGAAAAGAGCGTGGCCGAGCTCCACGAGGCGCGCGGGCTCTTCCTGCCTTCGCTCGACATACTCGGCAGATACACAAGGGCCGACGGGGGCAGGGCTTTCGAGTTCCCCGTCGGCGACATGGTGAATCCCATACACGACGCATTGAACCAGCTCACAGGCGAAGAGCGGTTCCCCACGGACGTGCCGAATCAGAACATCACCTTCCTGCGCGAGAGGGAACACGAAACCAAGCTCGAGGTCATACAGCCCATCTTCCAGCCGGCAGTCTACTATAACTACAGGCTGAGGGCCAACCTCAAGGACGTGGAGAAGGCGGCTCGCGATCAATTCAAGCATGATCTCGTGATGGAAGTGAGAAGAGCTTACTTCGATTATCTCGGCGCCGCCGCATTCGTCGACCTGGCGGCCCGGACAGAGGACCTGCTCGTCGAGAACCTCCGCGTCAGCCAGAGCCTCTTTGACAACGGCCAGGCCACGCGGGATGTCGTATACAGGGCGCAGGCCGAGCTCAGCAGGGTGCGCCAGTCCAGGGCCGATGCTGAGAAGGGCGAATACCTGGCCCGGGCCTATTTCAATTTCCTTCTCAACAGGCCGCAGGACGAGCATATCGATTCGGTGACGCTGCCGGATGAACTCCCGGACCCCCCGCTTACCCTGAGCCAGGCCATCGACCGCGCGCTGGAGAAGCGGCTGGAGATGCTCCAGATCGAAAAGGGTATAGAGGGCGCCGGAAACGCCGTCAAGCTCGCCAGGACCGGGTACGTCCCGGGGCTTACCTTCGCGTTCGATTACGGCTTCGAGGGAGAGGACTTCCGGATATCCGGCGAAGACGACTTCTGGACCGCATCGCTGGTGCTCAATTGGAACCTGTTCGACGGCCTTCAGAGGGAGGCGCGCGTGAGCCGGGCGCAGGCGGAGAAGAACCGTCTCAATACCAGGAAGGACGAAATCGAGCAACAAATGGAGCTCGAGGTGCGCGACGCCCACCGCAGCCTGGTCGTCGCGAAGCAGAACGTCGGGACATCGGCCGACGAGGTGAGAAGCGCCAGGCAGTCATTCGAAATAGTGAGCCGCAAGTTCGAAGAGGGCGTCGCGGCGCAGGTTGAGTTCATCGACGCCCGCACCGCGATGACCCGCGCAGAGACAAACCAGATCGTGGCCGTCTATAACTACCTCCGCAGTTATGCCCAGTTCGAAAGGGTGACGGCGCTTTATCCCATACCGGAGGACGATTAGTGATGGACCCCGTGGCGGACAATGAACCCGGCGGCAGATGCGGAAATAAGATGCCGGAGATCTTCTACCGCCAGAAGGAGAGTAGCATGAGAACTCCCGTCTGTTTGTTTATTGCGGGAGGCATGGCGCTCGTGGCGCTTGCCGGATGCGGTTCCGGTGGCGACGGCGAGACCACGGAGACCGCCATCCCCGTAAGGACTGCACCGGTCGTCATCGAGGAGACATCACCCGCCATTCACACGAGCGGCAGGCTCTCCTCCCTGGTGGAGGCCAGGCTGTCGTTTAAGGTCGGCGGCATCATTCGAACGCTGAACTTCGCAGAAGGCGAGGAGGCCGGAGAAGGCGATATCCTGGCCGAGCTCACGCTCGACGAGATCGCGGCCCGGGCCCAGCAGGCCGAGAGCGCCTACGAGAAGGCCGAGCGCGATTACCGCCGTGCCGGAAACCTCTACGCCGACTCGGTCATAACGCTTGAGCGCCTGCAGGACGCGGAGACCGGCCTTGCCGTGGCCCGCTCAAACAGGGAAATCGCGGAGTTCAACCTGTTTCATTCGAGCATACGGGCCCCGGCTGACGGGAGGATTCTCAAGCGATATGCCGAAGTCAACGAGCTCGTCGCCCCCGGCCAACCCATAATACTCTTCGGGGTGTCCGGCGAGGAGTGGATCCTGCGCGCCGCGGTCAACGACCGCGAACTTATAAAGCTCAGGATCGGTGATCCCGCGAGGGCTGCTTTCGACGCCTATCCGGACGTCGAGTTCACCGCCCTCTTAACGGAGATCGCGGAAGCGGCCGACCCCATGAGCGGAAGCTATGAGATCGAGCTCGCCCTCGACCCGGACGGACACAGGCTTGTTTCCGGCTTCGTTGCCGATATCGACATCTTCCCGACCACGGGGGACGAACACAGGGTTGTACCCGTCGAGGCTCTCGTGGAGGCGGATGGCGATCTTGGAGTCGTCTATACGGTTGACCGCGCGACCGGAAGGGCTCGGGCGGTTCACATAGTCATAGACCACATGGTGGACGGCCGCGTGGCGGCAAGCTCGGGCCTGCATGATATCAAAGAAGTCGTAGTCGACGGCGCGGCTTATCTGGCGGACAGCTCGCTCGTGAGCGTAATCGAATAGGCCGGGACGAAAGAAGGGACATACACAAATGCAGCTGCCGCGACTGGCAATACAGAATCACCAGTTCACAACGGTCCTCATCATTCTGCTTGTGATGTCCGGCGTGGTCTCGTTCATCACCATGCCGCGGTCGGAGGATCCCCAGGTGTCGCCGCCGGGCACTACCGTAATAGTCGTCTACCCGGGGGCCACGCCCGAGGACGTTGAGGAGCTCATAGTCGACCCCTTAGAGGAGGCCATTAACGAGCTCGAGGACATCAAGGAGATGACCTCGTCCGCGGGCGACGGCCTGGCCCTCGTCGCCGTGGAGTTCAGGCCCGGAAATGATCCCGACGAGAAGTACACCGAAGTCGTTGAAAAGGTAAACAGCATACGTGCGAGCCTCCCGCAGGACATCGCCAGCATCGATGCGCAGAAGTGGTCCGTGAACCTCGTCAGTATCCTTCAGGTGGCAATTGTCTCCGAGGACGCCACTTACCGGCAGATGGAGAAGGAACTGGAGCGGCTCGAGAAGAAAATACACAAGGCCCCCGGAGTCAGGACCGTTGAGACCTGGGCTTTCCCGGAGCAGCAGGTGCGCGTGGCAGTCGACCTCGAGAAAGCCGCCGAGTATCACATCCCGTTCGACCAGGTGGCCGGCGCCATTCAGAGCTCGAGCGCGAATATCCCCGGCGGAAGCATAGACATCGGAGCCAGGAAGTTCAACATACAGACGAGCGGGTCGTACAAGAGCATAGAGGATATACGCAATACGGTAATCCGCTCGGTGGAAGGCAGAATACTGTACCTGAAGGACATCGCGGACGTCGACTTGGGATACGGCGACCATTCGTACACCGCGAGATATGACGGTAGAAGAGCCGTTTTCCTCACCGTGACCCAGAAGCTGGGGACCAATATCTTCCGCGTCATGGACCGACTCAAGGCGGAGCTCGACGAGTTCGGGGCGGAGCTCCCACGGGGTATGGAGCTCGAGATAGTGTTCGACCAGTCGCGGAGCGTGGCGTCGCGCCTCAACGGGTTCTTCTTGAACCTCCTGCAGGGACTCGCGCTCGTGGGGCTCATCGTGTTCCTGTCGGTCAATGTCAGGTCTTCCATCATAGTAATGCTCGCGATTCCGCTTTCCATATTGATAGGCATAGGTTTCGTCGATCTGACCGGCTACGGGCTCCAACAGATGTCGATCGCCGGCCTCGTGATCGCCCTCGGGCTCCTGGTCGACAACGCAATCGTGGTTACCGAAAACGTGTCGCGTTTCATGAGGCTGGGCCATGATCCCAGACAGGCGGCGATCAGGGGAACCAGCCAGATCGGATGGGCGGTGGTCAGTTCGACCGCGACCACGGTCCTCGCTTTCGTTCCCATAATGATGATGCGGGACGTTACGGGCGACTTCATCAGGAGCATGCCGGCCACGGTGGTTTACACGCTGCTCGCGTCGCTCCTGATGTCCCTTACGCTGACACCGTACCTCGCAAGCAGGTTCATACGGGCGGACCATGCCATCAGACAGGGCCGGGTCCGCAATATGCTCAACCGCTTCGTAGAGACGCGTTACCGCGGGGCTCTTGATTACGCGCTTTCCCATCCGAAGCGGACAATCGCGCTCACACTGGCCGTTTTCATGGGAAGTCTCGCCCTCTTTCCCGTGGTCGGGGTATCGTATTTCCCGAAGGCCGAGAAAACGCAGTTCATAATAAACGTCGACTCGCCGGAGGGGACCAGCATTTCGAGAACCGATGCGCTGGCCCGCGAAGTCGAGTCGATACTCAGAGAGTACAGAGAGGTAAAGCATATTGCCACCAACCTGGGCCACGGCAATCCCAGGCTGTACTACAACATGTTCCCCAAGCGCGAAGCCAGCAATCACGCGCAGATTTACGTGGAGCTCGCCGACGGCAACATGAAGAGGATGCAGGTCCTGGTCTCCGACCTCCGGAGGCGCTTCGCCGGCTATCCCGGGGCGAAGATCGAAGTCAGGGAATTCGAGCAGGGGCCGCCGGTCGAGGCGCCAATCGCCATCCGCATTCTCGGCGACAACCTCGAGACATTGAAGGGGGTCGCCCGCGACGTCGAGGCGGTCATCGCGGCGGCACCGGGAACAGTGAACATAGTGAATCCGCTCGGCACCTCCCGGATCGACCTTCACGTCGACATCAACAGGGCCAAGGCCGGGCTCGTCGGCGTCAACCTGGTGGACATCGACCGGACCGTCCGCGCGGCAATAGCCGGCCACCCGGTCGCGAGGTACCGCGACCCCGACGGCAAGGAGTACGACATAGTGGCGCGGCTCCCGGTAGGCAACGACCCGCATCTGAGGGACTTCGACAGGATATTCGTGACTTCCGTGACCGGGGCCCAGGTGCCGCTCAAGCAGGTGGCCGAAATCGAGTTCAGGGCGGCGCCCATGACAATCGAGCACTTCAATCTGGAGAGGAGCGTGACAATCACCGCCGACGTCGAGCGCTGGTCATCGGTGGACCGGGCAACCCGCGACATAAGAAGCCGGCTCGACGGCTACAACTGGCCGAGGGGCTACAAGTACTATATTGCCGGGGAACTGGAGAGCCGCGAAGAGTCTTTCGGGGGAATGTCCCGCGCCGTCGTGATAGCGCTCATTGCGATAATGGCCGTGCTCGTGCTGCAGTTCAAGTCTTACACGCAGCCGCTCATCGTCTTCGCCGCCATCCCCCTTGCAATTGTAGGCTCCATACTGGCGCTGCTCATAACGCGGAACACGTTCTCCTTCACCGCATTCATCGGCATCACAAGCCTCGTCGGAATAGTGATCAACAACTCCATAATACTCGTCGACTACACCAATCAGCTGAGGCGGGAGGGCAAGGACCTTGTGGCGGCCCTCAAGGAAGCCGGCGAGACCCGTTTCATACCCATCGTGCTGACGACCGCGACCACCGTGGCCGGCCTGCTTCCACTCACACTGAGCGGCGGCACCATGTGGGCCCCCATGGGTTGGGCGATCATCGGCGGCCTCGTGGTCTCAACCGGCCTTACGCTGATCGTCGTGCCCGTGCTGTTCGAGTTCTTCACGCGACGAAAGACGGCGATACCGCCCCCGCGGAGACCGTGAAAACCCGCGTATTCTCTGGTATAACAACATGCCTACCGAAGACGGGGAGCGCATACGGGGCCCGGGCGGGGCAACCCATTGAATTTGAGAGAATTAGGAGAGCAGAATTTTCCTTGAAAAAGGCAGGAACAATATCGGCGGACTTGGTATAATATAATAGAGCGTCGATCTGCAAGTGATCCCCCCTAAAGTTTTCTTGCTTTTGGCTGAAACCTTTAATGTAATGAGAGCGTATCCGTAGTGAGCGCCGGGTTTAAAACCTAACCGAGGATGACGGCTATGCCGGAAGAAGACAACGACCGTATGGACGAAACCCAGTCGTTCAGTGTCCTGTCGCCCGGGACGAAGGTGTCCCAGTTCAAGGTGATAAAGAAAATAGGCGCAGGTGGAATGGCCGAGGTCTACCTGGCCGAGGACACCAGGCTTCAGCGCAAGGTGATTCTCAAGTTCCTGCTGGAGCAGTACGCGTCAGAGCCCGAGATAAAGGCGAGGTTCACACAGGAAGCCCAGGCGGCGGCCAAGCTCAATCATCCCAACATCATAACCATACACGCGGTTTCGGAATACCAGGGGCGGCCTTACATCGCCATGGAGTATCTCTCCGGCGGGACGCTCAAGAACCTGATGGCGACCCACGAGCTCACGCTCAAGGAGATTATCGATATCGGCATCCAGGTCGGCGACGGCCTCAACAGGGCGCATGAATCCGGGATCGTCCACCGCGACATCAAGCCTCAGAACCTGCTCCTGGACAAGGACGGCAGGGTGAAGATAGCCGACTTCGGCCTCGCCAAGGTCAAGGGCGGCTCCAAGATCACGACGGGGGGCTCGACCTTCGGCACGATGGCCTACATGTCTCCCGAGCAGACGCGCGGCGAGGACGTCGACCGCCGCTCGGATATCTTCTCCTTCGGCGTGGTATTCTACGAGATGGTCTCGCGGCACCAACCCTTCAAGGGAGACAATGCGGCGGCCATTATCAATTCCATTCTGAACGAGAGACCCGAGCCGCTCGCGAGGTACAAGGCGAACGTCCCCGACGGCTTCCAGCGCCTGGTAGACAAGGCGCTCGAGAAGGACAGGGCCGAGCGCTACCAGCACATGGACGATGTGGTCGCGGACCTCAGGCGCCTCAGGAAAAGTCTTGAATTCAGCGAGAGCGGCAGGGTTCTGGCGGCGGGCCGCTCGAGGGACTCAAGGCGCAGGCTCCTCACCATATTCGTGCCCGCCGTTGCCGTCGCCGCCCTGATACTCTTGTTTTTCGTATTCGAACCCTTCCGGGTGGAAATGGGGCCCAAGCAGGAGGCCCTGGCCACCGAGAACTCGCTCGCCGTTATGTACTTCGACAACCTGCCCGACCCGGAGGATTCAAATAAGTACTCCAAGATGATCACGAGTCTTCTCATAACCGATCTTTCGAGCTCGGAATATTTGCGCGTGGTCAGCCGCCAGAGGCTGTACGACATCCTTAAGCTCATAGGAAAGGAAGGGGCCACCTCGGTCGACAGAAGCGTGGCAACCGAGGTCGCATCGAGAGCGGGAGCCAAGTGGATACTGACCGGTGACATACTGCAAACCGAGCCGACGATCATTCTCACGTCGGAAGTCTCGGTGGCCGAGACCGGCGATATCCTGGCCACACACCGCGTCGACGGGGCCGACGGCGAAGACCTCTTCGCGGTGGTGGACAGACTGAGCGCCGAGATCAAAGCCGACCTCGCTATCCCGGGACACGCCACGGTTGAGATCGACAGGCCCATCTCGGACGTCACCACCCACTCTCCGGAGGCCTACCGCCATTACCTTGATGGCGTGGACTACGCCGCCCAGCTCTACACCGAAGAGGCGAACCAAGCATTCAGGAAAGCCCTGGAGTATGACTCCACATTCGCCATGGCCTATTTCCGGCTGGCGCTGGTCTCTAACCTGGAAGACAGGACGAAGCTGATCGACAAGGCAATCGAATACGCCGATCACGCCAGCGAGAAGGAGAGCATGTTCATCAGGCAGCTCGAGGCCCTGAACGACAATGACTACGAAAGAGCCCTGAAAATCGTAGAGGACCTGGCTGCCAGGTACCCGGATGATAAGGAAGCTCTTCTGAGGCTTGGCGATCTTTACAAGTCGCTGCGCCATGACAATGAGAAGGCCATCGAATATTATCGAAGGGCCGTGGAAGTCGACCCGCTTTACAAGAACGCTTATAACATAATGGCTTACACATATGACGAGATGGGCGATGTCGAGAACATGCTCTGGGCGATAAACAAGTACATAGAGCTCGCCCCAGCCGAGGCCAATCCCTACGACTCGCGCGGGGACCTCCTCGCCAGAAACGGACGCATCGACGAGGCCATGGAATCATACCGGAAGGCCATTGAAATCAAACCCGACTTCTATTTCTCCGTGGAGAAGCTCGGCCACATGTACCTGTACAAGCGCGATTACGACAAGGCCGCTGAATACTACGCCGTGCTGTCGGCGTGCGACTGCAAGGACTGGCGGGCGGAGGGCCGCGAGTGCATGGCTCTTATTTTCATGCACCAGGGCAAGTTCGACGAGGCGCTTGAGGTAATAGACGCGGCCATAACGGCGGACCGCATGGAGCATGCCGGCAATACCATACACCCGGAGAAGTTCTTCCAGAAGTGCAGGATATACATGGAGACGGATGAGATAGCGAAGGCCATCGAGGAATACGAGCTGGGCATGAAGGTCAGACAGGCGGCCAATCCAAATGACGTTGGAGTAGGCCGTGACCTCTATGTATACCTACTCATCCTCGCAGGGCGCGAAGATGAAGCCGATGTTGTCTATGAACACCTGCAGAAGGATCTCATTGAGCAAGGAGAGGTGTACGAACCCGCGCGGCTGATGGCGCAGTCACTCAGGGAACAGGCGCGCGGAAACGCAAGTGCCGCAGCCGATCTGGCCGTGAGTGCCTTCGAGAGCGTTCCTCACGCGCGCCGCATATCCGACTTCGGAGCAAGGTACTTCTTCGGGCTCACGCTTCTCGACTCAGGCCGCCTCTCTGAAGCGGTAGAAATGTTCGAACACATGCTCGGGTCATACGATGAGACGCGGGCCAAGGTTCCCATCTGGTCTGTAAAGAGCCACTATCATCTTGCGGTGGCTTACGAGATGTCCGGCTGGAAGGACAGGGCCATAGAGCAATACGAAACCTTCCTGGACATCTGGAGCGAAGCCGACGACGGCCTCCCCGCCGTCGATGAGGCAAGGGAGCGCCTGGCCAACCTCAAGAGGGCGTCCTAGAATCCACCCATAAGATGCGCGAAGGCGCAACTAGTCCTCGATTTAGCGTCATGGTTATGCTATAATGCCAGGCACTTCGGCAATGCACCCGGGCTTGGAGACACAAGGTGACCATGCCTCGCATTGTCTCTCACCCCGAACAGGGAGGTTTGACGTGAGGAAGGCACTGCTATTTTCCGTTCTCATGATGTTGCTTCTCATTCTGCCCGCCGGAGCGGCGGACCAGAGGTATATTCCCGCCACCCAGGGAGCGGATCAGGCGGAACTCACCGCGCGAATTGTATCAGGAGGGCTCGACGGGGTCCTGATCGAGATCGCCATACCCGGCTTCGGCCTTGGCGAAATCGAGACCGGGCAAGGCCGCTTCTCGCGAATCCAGATCGAGGGTTGCGGACAGACAATTGAAATAGGAAGGGCCGAGCTGCCCGTTTTGAGGCGGGCGGTCGAAATCCCGCAGGGAGCGGCCGTCGAAATCGAGATAGTCGAGAAGTCGGTCACGACTCACGCCCTCCGCGACCTCGACGCGCCGGCCCGCGTCTATCCGGTTCAGCAACCGGTCGAAAAGCTCCCCGGCGCCAGCGAGGCCGCGGGCTTTGACTACTCCGACGAGTTCTACGCCTCTTCCGCGGCTTACCCGTACTTCGAAGCGCGCGTCGCGGAGACAGGCCAGATTCGCGGCCACAGATTCGCCATGATTGAAGTCGCGCCGGCCCGTTATTATCCGGCCGACGGCCGGCTGGAGACGCTGGAAAGACTCGTTCTCAGGGTAAAGGTCACGGGCGGCGACGAGGCACTTACGCGCGAGACCATCAACCGTTACTACTCGCCTGCTTTCGAGCGGTCCGCAGCCTCTGCGTTGCTCAACTACCAGGCACCGACCGTCAAGGCCGTGCCGCCGCTGCCGGTCGGCTATCTAATCATTTCCGACCCCGATTTTACCGACGAGATCCAGCCGCTGGCCGACTGGAAGACCGGCAAGGGCTATCTGGCTACGGTGACGTCGACATCGGACATCCCCGGCGGCGCCACGACGACGGCGATTAAGGCCTATATCAAGGACGCATGGCAGAACTGGACCGTCCCGCCGAGCTTCGTGCTTCTCATCGGCGACGTCGGCGACATACCCAACTGGACTGGGTACGGCTCGAGCAGCCCGCCCACCGACCTCTACTACGCCACCATGACCGACCCCGATTACATACCCGATCTTGGAATAGGCCGTTTCTCGGTGGCCGATGAAGATGAAGTCACCTATCTCGTCGACAAGACCATCGAGTACGAGAGGAGGACATTCTCCGGCACCGCGTGGCTCAAAAAGGCCGTCTTCATGGCCTCAAGTGACAATTACTCCATCACGGAAGGAACTCACAATTACGTGATTTCCAACTACCTCGACCCGGCGGGTTTCACGTCCGACAAGCTATACTCGCACACATACAACGCCACGACACAACAGGTTAGAGACGCCTTCAACGACGGCCGCGTTCTGGGCATATACTCGGGCCATGGCGCGGAGACGTACTGGGCCGACGGTCCGGTCTTCTACCAGAGCGACGTCGAGGGGCTCTTAAATGCGGGCATGTATCCCTTCGTGCAGAGCTACGCCTGCTATACGGGGAGGTACACGACATCCGAGTGCTTCGCAGAGACATGGACGCGCCAGGACGGCGTCGCCGGTATAGTATTCTGGGGCTCGTCGGTGACTTCCTACTGGGATGAAGATGACGTGCTCGAGAAAGCCGTCTTCGAGGCCCAGTTCGCGGACGGCTTCACCTGGGTCTCCGGCATGCTGGACCAGGGCAAGTGGGGACTCTACGAGTACTACAGCGGCGGGGGTTCGACCCAGCGCTATTATGAGATGTACAACATCTTCGGCGATCCCTCCATAGACATCTGGACAGACACGCCGGCACCCATGGCAGTGACCCATGACGGCGTCATGGCGGTCGGCGCGACGTTCTACACCGTCCAGGTCGACGACGCAAAGGGACCGGTGGCGGACGCGCTGGTATGTCTCAATATGCCGGGCCATGTTTACGAGACCGCCTATACCGACGCCGGCGGAGAGGCGGCACTCACGCTCGACCCGCCGCCGCTCGCGGTAGGCGATATCGACATGACCATCACGGCGCACAATTACGACCCTCACTTCGAAACCATGCAGGTAATCGTTCCTGCCATCGTCACGATAGGCCCCGACACCATTCAGGTTGAAACGCCCACGGCGGTAACCATTACGGTGCTCGACACGTTATACGCGCCCATAGAGGATGTCGTCATAACAGTCGACGGCTGGGGACTGGACCCGGCGCTCACGGATACGACTGACGCGAGCGGCGAGGCCGTGATAGTCGTCGATGCGCCCTATGGCGAGGTCCTGTCCGTGGTCGGCCGCGAGATCGGCCAGCCCTACGACGCCTTCAGCGAGGCGCTTTACGTGGCCGGCGGCATCGCGCTGCCCGGCGCCGGAGTGGACGCAGAGGTGCCGGCCGTCGGCCTCTCGGGCGCGCTCACTCCGCATTACACCGGTACGCTTACCGGCTATTCCGGCCACATGGGCCTGGACATTTTCGCCGTTGGGGGCGGCGTCGACACGTCGGCTTCGTCGGGTTCCGACTCGGTATTCCTGGACGTTATGCCGTCGGAGACGGGCTACATGACCGTTGCCCTCGCCTATCCGGGTTACAATGTCTATACGCAAGTCTTCCCCATAATAGAGGTATATGGAACGCTCGCCGGCGTCGTGAGGGACCTGTCCACATCCACGCCGCTGGTGGGAGTGCCCGTGGAGGTCTACACGGCCGGGGCCGACACGTCTACCGCGTCACCCGTGTTCGCCGTCACGAGCGGGGCAGGCGGCGCCTACGCGTCACCCGAGAGCATCGCAGTCGGCAATTACGATATCTACGCCAGCGAGTTCGGCTACCTTGATTACTTCGCCACGGACATGGTCTATTACGGCGCGAATACTCATGACATCGACATGGCGCCGGCTCCTTCGGGCGTGGTTTCAGGCGACGTAGTGGAGGACAGCACAGGAACGCCGATAAGCGCGACCATCGAGATATACCGCTCTGATGACATGTCGCTTTACACGACCGCCTACTCGGATTCCACGATGGGCGGCGCTTATACGACGTCGCCACTGCCTTACTTCACCTACCTCTTCCGAGTGCGCGCCTCTCACTATATGACCCATAACGAGTACGTCACGGTCGACGAGGCCGCGGAGACCGTGGACTTTACGATGACCCCGACCCAGGGCAATATTCTGGTCATCAACGATGACAACGGTTCCAAGGCAACGGATCCCAAGCCGGGCCGCAAGGGCGAAGTCCTGGCCTTCCAGGGCGTCCCGCAGACAGACCGGCCGGCCGGCAAGACCGCGGCCGAGATCGCCCAGGACCTCGAGGACATCGGCTATGACGTTGCAACGGAAACCTCAGCGGCAACTGATCCCGGAACCTGGCCCAACTACGACGTGATAGTGTGGAGCTCGGCTGATGACACCCAGCCAGTTTCGAATTCGGCCTACAGGTCGAATCTCAACCAGTATGTCGCGGGCGGCGGGAAGCTCATAATAGAGGGCGGCGAGATCGGCTATGACGCCGCGAGCTATCCGGGCTACCCCAATTTCGCGGATACCACATTGAAGGTGGTGGACTGGGAGCATGACTCATCGGGCAATCTCACGCTGGCCATGCCCGCGCATCCCATTGCAACAAACCCCAACATCCTGCCCGCGACCCTGAACATGACCTACACCTACTACGGCGATCAGGACGCCCTGATTCCGGCGGCAGGCAACGAGATCGTCTACGACTGGAGCTCTTATCCCGGGCAGGGAGGTCTTCTGGTCTATGACGATACCCCCAATCCGCAGTCGGCCCAGGTCGTCTTCTATTGCTTCAACTACGGCGCCGTCACCGACACGGAGGGGCGCAGGGCCCTGCTTGAGAACTCCGTCGTCCTTCTGCTCGGACAGGAGGGGCCGGCTACGGGCATGATGAGCGGTTATGTGTATCTCTACGGCGAGCTCGACCACTCAGGCGTCGTAGTCGACAACGGCGCGGGCGATGCCGATACCACAGACGAGTGCGGCTACTGGAGCATCTCCGATCTCCATGACGGCACCTACTATGTGACGGCCAGCAAGTCCGGCTACGCCGACTCGACGCGGGTCGTTGAAATCACCGGCGGCGGGGCCGTTACCGATGTCAACTTTACGCTCTACAAGGTGCTCGAGTACTTCGAGAGCCCTGCTGCGCCGATTCCGGACTACGACCCCGCGGGAATCAGCTTCTTCATAGACGTCCCCGTCGACGCCAGCGTCAACGAGGTTGACTGCTATATTGACTTAACCCACTCCTACATAGGCGACCTCATTCTCGATCTCAAATCGCCGGGCGGCGTCACCGTGCGCCTGCATAACCGCACCGGCCTCGGGCTCGACGACATCCTCACATGGTACGATGCCGAGACTGATCCCGACGGCCCCGGCACGATAGACGATTTCGCGGGCGTCGGCACGCTGGGGAAATGGGAGCTCTGGGTGAGCGACAACGGGAGCGGCGACACAGGTATTCTGAATACCTGGGGCCTGCGCTTCTCGTTCCCGCCCGATATCGCAGGCCTTGCCGCGGACGGAATCCCGTCCAGGCATTTCCTGGGCCAGAACAGCCCCAACCCCTTCACCCCGCAGACCTGCATCGTGTTCGGGCTTCCGAGGGCTGAAGAGGTAGAGCTCGGCGTGTTCAATGTCGAGGGCCGAAAGGTCGCCACTCTGGCCACCGGCCAACACGGGCCGGGCACCTACACGGTCGAGTGGAACGGCACAGACTCGCATGGAAGGAGAGTCGCAAGCGGCATTTATTTCTACCGGCTGCAGACGACGTCATTCGACGCTACCCGGAAGATGCTGCTCATGAGATAACCGGAAGCGCATGACATAGCGGGGAAGCAGAAGCGGGGCGCCCGGCCCGGGCGCCCCCGCTTATCAGTCGGACGGCGACATCGCCCGACCTGTGCCCGGCCGCCCGATATTGAAATGGGCGCCGGCGCCTGCAGGATTTCGGCCCATTGATTTAGTCGCCCCCAACCTTTACAATTCGGGAGATAACAACACTTCGTCAACGGAGGTAATACATGGCTGA
>JASFEA010000081.1:0-14727 GCA_050125095.1 bacterium | reverse complement strand
CAAGCTCACGCGTACCCTCCAGGCGTACGAGAAGTTCCTGAACAGCAAGACGACGGTCGTTCTCTCCACCGACTCTGAGCTATTGAGGCTCTTCAAGGAGAGATAAGAAGAACTTGAAGGTGACAGGATGAACCAGGGTCCTGATGCCGGGCCCGATAGGCCCGGGGACATTTCCAAAGACGCGCCCGTGAATAAGCCGGCTTCTCCGCCCGATAACCCGTCGGCGGCCGACATAATACTGGCGGGGCTCAAGTCGATTCCGTTTGCTAACAGGAGATTCCTGTCGGTGATAGCCGTCGTGGCGGTGCTCGCATATCTGCTATCAGGAATATACGTCGTCCAGACGGACGAGCTCGGCGTGGTGATGCGTTTCGGCAAGGTAATCGCCGACAACGTGCCGCCGGGCATACATTACAGCGTTCCCTGGCCGGTGGACCGCGTATACCGGCCCAAGACGGCCGAGATCAAGAAGATGCTTGTGGGCCTCGGCAAGGAGGGCGAATCGTCAACTGTGGGCGGGCTCGAGACGCTGACCGGGGACACCAATGTAATACTCGTCCAGGTGATCATCCAGTACGCCATAAGCGACCCGAAAAGCTATCTGTTCACATCCGATAATCCCACGAGGCTCGTGGAGGTCGCCTCGGAGGAAGTCGTTGCGGCGGTTGTGGGAAGCATGGGCGTAGATGCCCTTCTCACGACCGAGAAACTCCAGGCCCAGGCGCTAATAAAGGCCGGCGTGCAGAAAGTCGCCGACGAATACGGCATCGGCGTAACCGTGATCGGCGCCTACTTCCAGGACATAAGCCCGCCCGTGGAAGTCGCCTACGCCTTCCGTGACGTGGCCAGCGCGAGGGAGGACAGGAGCAGGCTCGTAAACGAAGCCGAGGGCTACAAGAACACCATCATCCCCGCCACACGCGGCAAGGCCATTAGCATGGTGCGCGAAGCCGAAGCCTACAGGGACGAGAGGGTCGAGATGGCCCGCGGCGAGGCCGAGCGCTTCCTGTCGCTGCTTGAGGAGTACTCGAGGAACAGGGAGGTCACCGCCTCCCGCATCTACATCGAGAAGATGGAAAAAATCCTGCCGAACCTGAAGGTTTACATGGTGGACCGTTCCGGCGAGGACGGAACCGCCAATCTCCGCCTCATATTGCCCACCCAAAAACGCTAGGGGTCAGGTCTTGAAATGCACATCCTCAGGGGTCAGGTCTCAGGATGCACATGCACCAGGGGGCAGATCCCGGCTTAATGTCTCCTGATGCGCCGGTCCTAGGGTCCCGTCACCTCGATTGTCAGGTTATAGTCCACGTCATCTATCCACCAGCGAGAACACACGTAGTGGGTCCCGTCCATATAGGCGGTTCTCTCCAGGACAACCGGGTTGCCGTAACCGTTATAACGCCCCATCTCCATATTGCTGGGATTGTATATCCAGACCCTTCGCAGCGTGCCAGAGGTTCCCGGGGCGTCCAGAGTCACAGTGATGGTCTGCCCCGTCGTAAGGTCTATGGAGTAGTAGTCGTCGTCTGTATAACATGACCGGAGATTCTCGAGGGTGCCGGGCGTGACCGGCGTGGCCTCGTCAAAGAAATCGTTGTCTTCATAAGCGTCGTCGGCGCAGGCTTCCGAGTCCTCGAATTCAATCTCATAGACCGCCGTATGGCCGGTGTCTTCTTCCTTGCCGGTCTTGATGTAGTAGGTACCGGGAAGGAATGAATAGCGCATGCTGTACTCATGGTGGTCCGCAACGACGGGACTCGAGCCCTGGCTCGTGTAGTCTTCCTCGTCGGCCCGCTTGAAATAGAGCCTCCAGCTAACCTGGGTGGTATCGGCGTCTATAATCCTGTATTTGGCGGTGATCATGGTGGCCTGCGAGAGGACGAGCTTGAAGTAATGCATGGCGCCCTGGCCTCCGCAGCTCGGCAGGAGCTTGTATCTGGTGTTGAAATCCACCTCGGCCGCCGTCGCGATGGACATATTGTCAGCGAACGGGTCCTCCAGCTCGTCGCAGCCGAAATCACCCGTCGTGAAGCTGAATTCATGGTCGCCGCTCAGGTTGTTGCCCGACTTGTCCATGCAATAAGACGATACCTTCACCTGGCATACGGTCTGGGCGCCCAGCATGCTGTCGAGGTAGGCCGTCGCCGTTTTCTGTGCGTTGTTGTAGACTACCCGATATGCTGCCCGGCCGTTCACGTAAATCGAATCAAGCGTGGAGGCTTCCATCTCGCGCGAGAAAGTGACGGATATTGAGGTATTCATGGCTACCCCGGTTGCCCCGTCCGCCGGTACGGTCGCGGTTACGGCCGGTATGGTAACGCCGACCCCGCCGTCATCGCCGCCGCACCCCTGAATAAAGGCTGCTGCCAGGATTAATATGCCCGATATCGCCAGGTACCTTGCCATTCCAAGCCTCCTCAATGTGGTTAGAGCCGCAAATCATATCTAGCACATGCAGGACACCGGGTCAAGACCCGCGCGGGATTGGGGGACGGGGCTCGCCTCAAATGCCCGCTTCAGGGGCCCTCAGGGCCTTCACAGTCTTAATGAATGGTATATCGGGGTGGTGGGGGGCTGCAATGGGTATAGAAGGGCGCCCAGCAGCCCTGTATGGAACGATATTAATATACTTAATGGCTTGTTATTCAATAATTTACCTCAGCGGGTCGACTTGGGATGGTCGGGAGTAGAGGGGCGCACAAGTCGCTTGAGAGAGCGCCCCTTATTGTGGTATAATTGATTCGTAAAGATATATATTATCGGGCTTTCCGTGAGCGGGAGTCCCCGTTGCCGGGCCTGGAAAGGGGCGGTTTATTGAAATCGACCGCTATCGTGGCAGTACTCGTGTATCTACTGGCCGCGGTCTGGCCTGGGACCTGCCTCCGGGCGGAGCTGTCCCCGGAGGCCGAGCAGGCCAAGATCGACCGCATAAACCGGAATATTGAGGAGGAAGGGTATTCGTGGACGGCGGGCCGGACCTCGGTTTCGCGGCTCACCGACGAGGAGTTCCAGCGCCTCCTCGGCCTCAGGCTGCCGCCCGACCTCCAGGAGCGCAGGCGGAGAGCCGCGCTCGACGGCCGCCTCATAACCGCTCCTGAAGGAATGAGCTTCCCGTCTTCATTCGACTGGCGGACGCAGGGCGGAGTGACTCCAGTCAAGAACCAGGGCAACTGCGGGAGCTGCTGGGCTTTTTGCGCGGCCGCGGCTCTCGAGTCCCGGATCCTTATCTACAGCGGTCTGGAAGAGGACCTCTCAGAGCAGGCCATACTTGTATGCAACCCCAATGGCGACGACTGCAGCGGAGGCTGGATGGAAACGGCATATGACCTGTTCATCACTCAGGGAGGCGTCAGGGAGTCGTGCATGCCGTATCACGAGAACGACACCGAGGCATGTGCGGTCTCTTCATGCGACGTGGCGGCGTATCTCGACTCCTACTACTATGTCGACGACACCGTCCTGGCCATAAAGACGGCGTTGCTTGAAGGGCCGGTGGCCTGCGCCATCGCGGTATGCGGCGGATTCAGCTCCTACACCGGGGGCTGCTATGAGGAGAACTGCACCGAGATCAACCATGGCGTGCTGCTCGTGGGCTGGGACGACACCATGTGCGGCGGTGACGGCGCCTGGATCATGAAGAACTCGTGGGGGCCCGACTGGGGCGACGGCGGCTATATGTACATCAAGTACGGCGCGAGCTATATCGGCTATGCCACGGACGCCCTCAACTACACGCCCGGCCAGACGGTTCACTTCTTCCATGACTCCCATACGATAGACGACAGCGCCGGCGACGGAGACGGCGACATCGAGCCCGGTGAGCCCGTCATACTGGCGGTCAGGCTTCTCAATATCGGCGCGGAGACCGCCACGAATGTAAGCGCCACGCTCCGGAGCACGCTAGGCTCCGTCACGGTGACCGATAGCGTGGCGGCCTACCCCGATATAGACAAGGGAGCGGTGCTCGAATCATACAGTCCCCATTTTTCTTTTGCCGTTGACGCTTCGGCGCAGGCCTGCGGCGCGCTCGTTTTCCAGATTGAGATAACATCCGACCAGGGGAGTTCCACCAGAGCACTCGTGCTGCAGGGAGGCGAAGTCGTAACTGTATTCGAAGATGACTTCGAGTCCGACCTGGGGTGGACCTCCGGGGCGCCCGGCGACGGGGCCGTTACGGGGATGTGGGAGCGCGGCGACCCCAACGCCACTTACTGGGGACCGGAGGAAGTACAGCCCGGGGACGACCACACGCCGGGGACGGGAACGACCTGCTTCTTCACGCAGCAGTCCAATCCCGGCGATTCGCAGGGCGCCTATGACGTGGACGGGGGCCGGACAACGCTCGTGAGCCCGGCCGTCGACCTTTCCGATGTCGACTCGGCGGTTCTGACCTACTACAGGTGGTACGCCAGCGACACGGGATCCGGCCCCAATGACGACGACTTCGTGGTGGACGTGTCGAGCGATGACGGGGCGACCTGGCAGAATCTCGAGACGCTTTCATACAGCGGAAGGGCCTGGACGAAGAAGGAGTTCTATCTCGAGGACTACGTCGAGCTCACCGGCCAGATGAAGTTCAGGTTCGTGGCCCAGGACTCCTCTCCCGGATCAATCGTGGAAGCGGCCATCGACGATGTCGCCGTCAGGTCCTGCGAATCGGCCGTAATAGACTTAGAGCCGCCCGCCGTGACAGTTGCCAGCCCGAACGGCGGCGAAGTCTTCCACTTCGGCTCGACCTATGACATAGAGTGGACGGCCTCCGACAACATAGGCGTTACGTCCGTATGCATACTGCTCTCCACCGACGGTGGCGTGACCTTCCCCGACACGATCGCCTCGGGCGAAGCAGACGACGGGGTCTATTCGTGGTACGCCCCCGATATCGACTGCGGTGTCGCGCGCATTAGGATCGTCGCGCGCGACGCCGCCTCGAATGAGGGCGAGGACGAGAGCGACGCGAATTTCAGGCTCTGGGGTTACCAGTCCGGAGTCGACGACCCCGACGCCCCGCGCGTTCCGGACGCGGTTTCGATAAGCGTGGAGGGCGGCGCGCTCGCCGGCGCGCCTGCGAAGATCGAATTCGGTTTGCCGTCACCTTCCCGCGCGAGTATAGACTGCTACGACGTGGCGGGCCGCCGCGTTGCAGCCGTCATGAGCGGGCAGAGGCAGGCGGGATATCATCACATAACCTGGGATTTGAGAACTGAGGCGGGAGGCAGGCTTGGCCCTGGTATCTATTTCTTAAGGCTCAATAGCGATGGAGGTGAAGCAACGGCCAAGATTGTTATTGCCTGGTAGAAGTGCATTTGGAGGATGGGTCGCCGGGGAAGACCACACAGAATACGAGGAGCAAGGCATGGGGCGCCCATCCTCCACCAAGCCTGGTTCGAATTTGTCTCGATTTATACCGACGCGGCGCTTGCTTAACTCGCCCGCTGTGGCACACTGTAGGCAGAGGGCATGACGGCGTCTTGACGCACTGTCCTTTTTGAGGATAGTTGATGCGGCTGTCTGGGCTTGCAGGCTGAGGGATTAGGAGGTCGGCACATGGAGTCTTGTAAGAGGTATATGGCAGTAACCGCGCTCGTCGCCCTTGCGATCCTCGTATCGCTGGACAGCGCGTCCGCGGCTATGGGTCTTCTCAGCAAGTACGAGTCGGGTGACCGCGCCTTCCGGGAGGGCGTGTTCGGCGACAAGATCGTATACTACCATCAGCGGATGATCGGCGAGGCAGCCGTGGAGCTGGACAATATCGTCTACCAGTTCGACAGGGAGACCGGAGAGCTGCTCGACAGGCGATACAACTGGCGGGACGGCCTCCCGGAGACGCTTCCCGCCGGCCTGATATCACGGGAAGATGCCGAGGCGACTGTGGGCGGCGAGATTCAGTTCTCGAGGCTGTATTATATCTCCCCCGAGTCGGCCGTATTCCCGCTGGAGCCCGCGCCCACGGACCCGTGCTGGGTGGTGCGCAGCATCGTGGACGGCCGCCTGGTCGTAAAGGTGGTGAACGCGGCAACCGGGGCCCTGCTCGGGGACGGCGTGCCGCCGCCGACCGAGGGCTTCTCTTTCACCGGACCCTGGGAGTGTCCATACTACGGCGCCTGGACGAGCTGGTACCAGAACGCCGAGACCTGGTTTGAGAACATGGGCTATACCACCGAGGGAGTCAAGTGGCCGACGCTCGAGCAGATCAGGGGACACGTCAAGTCGGACCACACTGCCATGTTCTACGAGCTCAACCACGGCGGGTCGACCAGCTTCATGTACGGCTGCGACGGTTCAAGCGGTCTGGATATCGGCTCTTTCAAAGTCGAACTGTGGATCGCCAACCGGGCCAAGATGCCTTTTACGTTTCTGGGAAGCTGTGAGGGCATGTGCGACACCCTCAGCGGGTCGTTCTCCGACGCATTCCGCAAGGGCTCCTGGGAGGCGACTACCACCGTTGGCTACTGCCATATGGCGGAGACGTGGTGCGCCAATTGCTGGACCGAGTCCATTATGTGGCAGGCCGCCCTCTTCAATTACATGGACCAGGGATACAGCGTACGCGACGCGTTCCTGATGGCCAACGCGGACGTTCCGTCATGCGGCCTCAACGAGTGTATGCGTTTTGCGGGCGATCCCGATTTCGCGGTGGTTCCCGTGGTAGAGCGGGACCCCATCCCGCCTGAGGTCGAGCTTACTTCGCCCAATGGCGGCGAGATCCTGGAGTACAACACGGATCAAGAAATCACCTGGTCGGCGAGCGATAACGCGCGCATAACGGGCATAACCATAGTGCTATCGACCGACGGAGGAGTGACCTATTCCGACACGCTGGCACAGGGCGAGGTCAATGACGGGTCTTTCATGTGGACGGTGCCCGACATGGACTCGAAGACCGCGAGAATAAAGGTCGTGGCGTTCGATGGCGTACCCAACGAGGCGTCCGACGCCAGCGACTCCGACTTCACGCTCTGGGGTTCGACCTCGGGCGTGGAAGGCGGGGACCTAGCGGGTATTCCTGACAGGGTCGTTCTTACAGTCGCCGGCGGCAGCGTCCTGACGTCGAGCACCAGCATCGTTTTCGGGCTTCCGGCGGCCGCCGATGTGAGGATCGGGGTATACAACGTGGCCGGCAGGCATATCCGCGACCTGGTCAACGGCCGCAGGGAAGAGGGGTACCATGAGCTCGGCTGGAATGCCACGGGTTCCCTGGCCGGCAGCCTGAGCTCCGGCATCTACTTCCTGCGCCTTGATACGGGCGCTGAGGCGCTGACGGCCAAGGTGGTCATAGCCAGGTAGTGACAGACATGTAAAGGCTGCAGGAAAGAGGCAAACGCCCCGGAACCTCGCCGCGACAGGGATCTTAAAGAGAGAGTTTCGCCGGGAGGGTTACGCGGATAGGATTACTTGGTAACGAAACCCATGGGCTTTATTTCCGCTTCCTCCTTGAATCCCTCTCTGTCCGGGAATGTCATTAAACCCACGACGTATTCCCACCGGATCAGGATCTGGGTCATATGCTCCGCGTCTTCCTTGGCGGTCTTCTTTGGTGACCACTTGGGATTCTCCACCCAGACGCCCACGCGCTCGTCGATTTCTATCACCTTGGCGTAAATACTGGAGGAAGGCACGCCGAAGGTCTCAAGCTCTTCATGGCTCTTGAGCTTGATGAGGACTATCTCGCCCTTAAGTTCATCCAGGATCATAAACAACCTCCGCTAGGGGCATTTGTAACACAATAAGTGCGCCGAGACAATACCAAATGTATGGGGGCGGCCCCCGGGGGACCGCCCCGCTCAGATCGGCTCAAAGGGTCAGGCGTCTTTAATCCGCGCTCTGGGCCGCCTTCGCGCCGTCCAGCCCGAGTTTGGCGCGGTTGCTCTCGATATGCGCAAGGATGTTGTCGGCGGCCTTCACCGCGTCCTGCTCGACATCGAGTACGCCGCCCGTCACCTCCTTGCAGCCTTCGGTGAGGAGGCCGACCAGGTCGGGCGCGCCGGTTACCGTGGGCACTGGGTTGACATAGGTGTAAAGGCCCAGTGCCAGGGCGAAGATCGCGTCGATGGTCGCCTTCTGCTCCATGTACTCGGGCGCCGCCGCGGCCACCGGCAGGTCTTTGATCGGGACGCCGCCCAGGGCACCGGATATGGCCGCAAGCAGGTCGGCCAGCCGCCCGGTGTCGGTGCATGTGCCGTAGCTCAGCACGGGAGGGGCCCCCAGGGCCTCACATACGGCCTTGAGCCCGGGCCCCGCCTGTTCCTTCGCCTCCGGGCTGCAGAGCCCCGCGACTTGCAGCGCGGCATTTCCGCAGCCCAGCGACAGCACCAGGATATCCCGCTTGATGAGTTCCCCGGCCAGCCTGACCGTATGCACATCCTGGCCGTTGTCTCTCAGGGACGTGCATGAGACGAGGCCGACCACGCCGCGCAGCGAGCCGGCCTTGATCGCGTCAAGAAGCGGATCAAGCGTTCCGCCCAGGACCTCGAGTATGCTCTCGGTGGAGAAGCCGGCGATGGCTTCATGCATTCTGAGCCCGGTAATGGGCTCGACGCGGCCCTTGCGCTCCTTGAAATTCGCGATGGCCATGTCGAGGAGCATCCCCGCCTGTTCCTTCGCCTTTTCAGGAATGTAGTTTATCCTATCCGTAACACCCTCGAAGGCGACCAGCTCGCTCACCGGTATGAGCTTGAACTTGTACTTTTCGGCATACTCTGGATCAACGGGCATCGAGCAGTTCATGTCCGCTGCGAAGAGGTCGACGCAGCCGCTGGCCAGCACCGCTTCCTGCATTATCCAGTTGCCTGTGAAGCCGTAGAAGACATCGTCCATCTCCCAGCGCTGTATCATCTCCTGGCCTGTCTCGATATTGGCTATTATCCTCATCCCCCTGGCGCCGGCAGCCTTCGCCTTTTCCTGCCACTCCTCTTGCCGCGCGAGCTCAACCATCGCGAAGCCGAGGAAGGGCTCGTGGCCGTTGGGGAGGATGTTGACGTATTCCGGGTCGAGCACGCCGAGGTCCACTCTGACCTTGTGCGGCCGCGGAATGCCGAAGAGGACGTCCTGCAGGTATTCGTTCACGATCTGGCTCTGGTAGGCCATGGCGACGCCGAGCCGCATCGCCTTGAGGGCCAGGCTCAGGTAGTAGCCGTCAACATTGGTGAGACATGAGCTCGTCGAGAACATTATCTCGCCATGTATGCCGCCGGGGAATATGCCGAGCTCATTCCAGAGTATCTTGCGCTCCTCTGGGGCCAGCGCCTCCACCACCTTGCTGGGCTCCTGGTAGCTGCGATTGAAGTCGCTCTGCACGAAGTCGCAGAGCCGGATGGCCGTATCCTCTGTCGATCCGGAGGTGTCCACGCCGAGGCGTTTGGCGAATGTCTTGAGTTTTTCGGGCTCACGGATCCGGTAGTCCGTCGCGCCCAATGCCGTCAGGCGCAGCGTCTTCACGGTCTGGTCGCAGTGGTACTGGTACGTAGACGCCCCCATGACATTTCGGAGCAGCATCATTCGCATGGCCATGCCGTCCGCCTTTATGCCGCAGACGCCCCGCTTGTCCTTGGCTGCGTCGGCCCGGCAGGGACCGTTGGAGCAGAGGTCGCAGCGCGTGCCCGCCAGGCAGAACGCGCATCTCTGGTCGGGGTTGCCGCCCATCCCCTGCGCCTCGTATCGGTCCCAGATGTTGTTCATGCCGTCATTCTTGATTCTCTCATAAGCCTTCTTTACGGACTCGTGATGAGATATCCTCTGGCCTTCCATTGTGAGCCTCCTTTTCCCGCGCCTTCGCGGATTGACCTCTTAACAGGACCGGGTCTCAAGGACCTTTCCCTGAATAGAAATGACCTTCGTCTCAACCGGGATGTTCTTACCCGACATCTTGAGCGCCTGCTCGATGACGCGATTGGTGCCGAAGCAGCACGGCACCTCCATATGCGCGATCGTTATGGACCTGATGTCGTTTTCCGCGAATATGCGGGCGAGCTTCTCTATGTAATCCTCGATGCCCTGGTCGAGCTTGGGGCAGAACATGATTACGGCCTTGTCCTTAAGAAGGTCGCCGTGGAAGCCGCCATGCGCGAACGGCACGCAATCGGCGGCGATGAGAAGATCAGCGTTCCGGAAATAGGGTGCGCTGGTCGGGAGCAACTTGAGCTGCACCGGCCATTGCCTCAGTTCGGACGCGAGCGAGCCTGTACGGGACGTCGCTGAGGCGCCCTCCCGCTCGGGCGGTTTCCACCCCTCGCAACTGCAGGGGGAGACCCCCGCTCCCCTCGGAGGCCGCTTGTAGTCCGGAATCTCGATGCCGTGTTGCTTGAGATACTCGAGACCCTCATTCAGGTATGAAACCAGGCCGTGGTCGTCAAGGTGCCTGAGATGCGCCGCGACCACGTTTATGCCCTGCTTCACTATGTTGGCCATCACCTTGCGCTCGTCATAGGCCTCGGCCTCGCGCGTCTCCACGGTCATTGCCCCCCGCGGGCAGAATCCGACGCATGCGCCGAGCCCGTCACAAAGCGCCTCCCCGACGAGCCGGGCCTTGCCGTCGATAATCTGGATCGCGCCTTCCGGGCAATTGGGTATGCAGGCCCCGCACCCGTCGCATTTCTCGTCGTCGATATGTATCATGTCTCTTTTCATTATTTTCCTCCCAGGTCGTCTATCAATTTCGCAATCGTCACCTTCTCGAATTCCCTGTTCACCATCTCTTCGATTGACTTTATTCTCGCTCTCAGAACACAGGTGGACCGGTTGGAGCAGAGTTTTTTCCTGAACATGCACTCGGAGAGCTCTATATCGCCCTGGAAAATCCTTATGATGTCGCTCACCCGCACGTCGCGGGGCCTGGCCTTGAGTTTAACGCCGCCCCTGACTCCCTCGCGCGAGACGATCAGGCCCTCTTTTGTAAGCCTCTGGAGTATGGCCCTCAGGAACTGAAGAGGTATGCCCTCGGCCTTTGCAATTTCGCGCGAGGACTGGTAGCCGTCGGGGTTGCGGGCGAGATGGACGATGGCCCTCACCGCGTAATCCGTGTCTTTGGTCAGCAGTTTCATCATAGTCTCCTAAACTGATACTATATTAGTATTAGTTTAGATCAATGTCAAGCTGAAAACGGTTCGGGAAAATGATATTGTGCGGGGGGGAGGTAGATGAAATGGACTTCGAATACAACGGCAGGTTCATAGAGCTCTTCAACGGCGACATCACCCGGGTGATAGCGGATGCCGTAGTCAATGCCGCCAATGAGGGCCTCAGGGGCGGGGGCGGGGTGGACGGGGCCATACACCGGGCCGGCGGGCCGGCCATAATGGCGGAATGCCGTAAGATCGGCCGATGCCCCACGGGCGAGGCGGTGATCACGACAGCCGGCAATCTCCCGGCGGCCTATGTGATTCACACCGTTGGACCGGTCTGGCGGGGGGGAGATAAGGGGGAAGAGGGGCTGCTGAGAAGCGCCTATGACAAGAGCCTCGCGCTTGCTGTGGATCGCGGCTTCAAGACCATCGCCTTTCCGTCGATCAGCACGGGCGTTTACGGGTACCCCATAGAGAAGGCATCCCGCGTCGCCGTGGACGCGGTTCTCGATCACTTTGGCGATGCGACCAGCCTGGATAAGGTCATTTTCGTGCTCTTCGGGGCTGACGACCTGGACGTCTATCATGAGGCCCTGGGCGAGGCGCTGCGTGCGCGGGGCTAGGACCTTCTGCGGAAATCCGTTAAGTTCCCGCTACTCGCCCTCGAGCATAGCCCGGACCTGCCAGGACTCTTCCGGGACTGCGGCAAGGAGTCTCGTCTCGCGCCTCTCGCGGTTTCGGCCCTCACCGACAGTGGCGAGGAGCCTGGCGGCCGCCACCGCCACATGAGCATCACCTGAATACCCGCCGTCCAGCACCTCGTCTATTATGGCCAGCTTCTGCTTGTCGGTGAGGGCGCCCGCGGCGTATAGCGCGCCCACCGTGGCCAGGCTCGAAAAGCCGCCTATTCTCCCGCGCAGACCGCGGTAGACTTCGTCCCCGTGTTCCAGGGAGAGGCCGCGCATGGCCTCGGCCGATGCGTAGCGCACCGAGTAATGGTCGCTCTCCAGCGCCTCCATGAGCCGGGGGAGTGCGCCTGTCAATTCCTGCCTCCCGGCAGCGTAAGCCGCGTCCTTCTTGACATAGAAGACCTCATCCGGGTCATCCAGGACTTGCTTTGCGCGCGCTTCCAGGGCGTCCCTCTGCGCGGCCGAGAGGTCCCTGAGTTTGGCGAGAGCGTTGAGCGCGCTCGACCTCTGCTTCCAGCCGGGCGCGCGCGAGAGATGTATGAGCGCGTCGAAGGCCCCGGCGTCGCCTATGAGACCGAGTATCCAGCTCGCCTCGGATTTGGCGAGGTCGTTGTCTTCGAGCACCGATGCCGACAGCATGCCAACCGAAGGGCTGCCGATCGCTCGCAGTATATCCTTTATGGTGTGCCGCTCCCTTGCCACTTTGGTGTCAAGCACGGTGCGGAGATATTCGATTGTCGAGGCCGTGTCTTCAACCATGGCTTCGAAGCCGTATTCGTGCCACTGTCTGAAGCGCGGCTCCCCCCTGGAGGCCAGGATGAAGAGCTCCGGGGGGGTGTAATCCCGTTCGATGAGGCCTGACTCGTCGATGAGGATATCGCCATCTGCCCTGGCGGCCTCGCCGGGTATGTCCATCCCGAGGCCGTACTGGCCGCTTTCCCACAGGGCGTCGTTCCGCCCCCGGGCCGAGTAGTAGTCCCGGCCCACGAGGTCGAGTTGCAGGCCGATGCTGCCGAACTCCCGGCGGAAATTGCCGTAGCCGCTGACATTGGTCCTGTTCTTGGAGGAGTATGAGTCCACGCCGTCCGCGTCGAAGATGATGCCGGTGCCGTTGGCATTGCCGGCGCCCTGGCTGAGGTCGGTGACTGTGAAGCAGTCGTTGCCGGAGAAATCCGCCAGGAGCCCGAGCGAGAGGTCGTGCCCGCAGCCCTGGGATACGCCCTTGCTCTGGTAGAAGTCGTTTCCCTGTTCGTCGACGAGGAGCCCGAATGCCAGGTGAACGCCGGCACCCTGGGCGTACTGGTATGAACAGTAATAATCATGCCCTTGCCTGTCGATGAGGCCGCCCACGCAGAACCAGTAGCCGACGCCCTGGCCGAATATGTCGCTGTAGTAGAGGTCGTTCCCCCTGAGGTCGATGAGAAGCCCGATGCCGCCTGAGTAGTCGGGCCTGGCCCCGAAGGCGCAGCCCTGGGAAAGGGTGAGGTAGTGGTCCTCATAGCGCAATATGTCTTTCTGCGACATCCTGGTGTAGTAGGTGTCGTTGCCGGTCTTATCGAGTATGAGCCCCGAGCCCATCACGTAGCCGAAACCCTGGGACTGCATGCCGGCGGTGTAGTTGTCGTTGCCTTCGCCGTCCACGACGGCGCCGACGCCCAGGAAACCCGCGCCCTGGGAGAATGCTCCCGCCTCGTAGATGTCGTCGCCCCTCACGTCGTATAACAGGGCGCCGCCATAAGTTGCCGAGCCCAGTGACATGTCGGCGGCTCTGTAAGTGTCATCGCCCTCGAGGTCAATCAGAACGGACGTGCCGAACCTGATGCCGGCGACGCCGGTCTGGTCCAGTGACTCGTAAATATCCGCGCCATGGTAGTCGATTATGAGCCGGAAGTTGACGTCGGGGTGGCTGTGCAGCGTGTACCTGTCGTTGCCGCCCAGGTCCGCGATGAGGGCGAAGCAGCCCGTGTAAGTGTTGTCGGAGGGGCCACCTACTACGATCGGACCGTACGCCGTCATGCCGAAGTAGGCTACCTTCCCGGTTACGCTGCATTCCATACCGTTAAATGACACCGACTTATCGCCGTAGCGTGCATGGTCGCCGATATCCACCGTTGCGGGCCCGAGCCCCGCTGCGAGATCTTCTGCGGACTTCATGCCGAGTGCGCACATGCCTGCGAGCTCGGGCAGGTTGACGAGCTCGCTCAGGCTGAGAACTGAGTCGGCAAGCGCCGACTCCATCTCCTCGATGTCATGGAGCTCGAACGGCCCCAGGTCTTCGTATTCGGCCTTGGGCGTCACCAGCGCCGAGGCCTCCGTCTCGAGAAAGTCGACATGGTCCCGCAAGGGCCCGCGCGCCCTCTCGAGAAGCCGGGACATGCGCCCCAGACTGCTCAAGTATTCTTCCAGGTGGACCCGGGTGTCCCCAGGCAGATGCCTGAGGCGGCCCGCCACATTTCTCACCCTGGGGACCTCACCCGTCTCGACCGCTGTCGCGGGCTCGATATCCATGGCCCTCCACAGCATGGAAGAGAGGTCGCACGCCGCCGCGCTGCGCTCGACTTTCAAAGCGAGCCGGTCGACCTGCTCAAGCAGGCTCGCGGGGTTGTGCATGAGGGAGTCGACTATAGCGAGCCGGAACTTGTCGGGCTCGGCGTAGTCATGCCTTATTCGCATGTCGGCGGGCGTCATGCCCATGTTGAGCAAGGCCCCGCGTATGGCCTCGTCGAAGGCTTCGTATTGCTCGGCCTTGAGGGCAAGCGAGGGCGGCGGGGCCGTCAGCGGGATCATGAGCAGTATAGTAATCGCGGCAGCTGCGACAGGGGCGGCGGGTTTCATGCATTACCTCCTGGCAATCTGTCTTCTTCTGTAAATTGCGGTTTCAATTCTGTGCGTACCCGGAACAGGTGGGAAGTGCAAGTACAATCTGAGCAGCCGAACCGCGGGACGGCCTCGAAGGCCTCAGCGAGCGCCGCGGC
>JASFEA010000080.1:0-14783 GCA_050125095.1 bacterium | reverse complement strand
TGTCCGTGTAGTAGTTCCTCCGGATGGCTATCCCCCTGAAGCCGTACCTGCGGTAAAGCGCGATTGCCTTTACGTTGCTCGCCCTGACCTCGAGCGTGACGCAGGACGCGTCCCTCGCCGAAGCCTCGCGCAGAAAGTCCTCCAGGAGGTCCCTGCCGACGCCGGCGCCCTGCCGGTCCCTCCTCACCGCGACGTTGCCTATATGGAGCTCGTCGCCCACGAACCAGCCGATGGCGTAGCCTATGATGACGTTATCCTCGGCGGCGACTATTGCATATGAGGTTTTTTCGTTTCCCACCTCGAAGACGAAGCTCCGCCTGGGCCATGGCATGGGAAAGAGGTCCTCCTCGATGCGGTAAACCTCGTCGATGTCTTCCTCGCGCATCCGCCTGATGGCGGGTCTCTTGCCGCCCGTCATCCTGTCATATCTCACTTGAGGCCCTTTCGCATGCGTTCGGCCTCGGAGGGCCTGACGTAAATCGGCTCAGCCGAGTCCATGTCAAGCACAAGCCCCGACGCCAGGTGCTCCAGCCCGACGGCCCCGACCACCGAGGCCTTTACATTCCACATATCCTCGGGGGCGAAGTCAACCTCGCCCGGCATTCTCAGCAGTATATCGCCGTATGTGGCGATGGCGTCGCCCACGAGCGTGACGCGCTCGCCCGGGGTGCCCCGCATGGCCTGAATCTCTTCAATGAGGTCTTCCGGCGCAAGCGACATATAGCCGGTGAGCCGCTCCAGCCCGCCCTCGCCCGGCCTGTACAGGGAGCAGTATATCTCGCCCCTCCTCGCGTCCCTGGCCGTCGCCACCATGCCGCCGCGGCCGGCCAGAGGGCGGGCCAGGCAGTCAAGCGTCGGCACGCCGGCAAGCTGGAGGCCGGCGCCTACGCAGAGCCCCTTGGCAATGCCGAGGCCGACCCTGAGGCCGGTGAAGGAACCCGGGCCGAGCGACACCGCCAGCCCGTCGAGGTCTTCGAGCCGCACACCGGCCTCATCCAGCACTTCCCTCACTATATCGACGCTCATCTCCACGTGCCGGCCCAATATGTCCCGGTTTGTCTCGGCGACGATTTCGGGCCCGGTCTCATCCCCCGCGCCCGCCGCCGGGCCCCGGACTATTGCGAAGCTGCCCACGGCCCCCGTCGTCTCTATCGCAAGCACTCTCAACTGAAACGCTCCTTTATTATTGCCCTCATGAAATCAAACAGCCTCGCGCCCAGATCATAGCCAGAGGGCTCGATGGCGATAAGTCTCTCATCGACTCCCCTGCCCGGCTCGAATCGTATTTCGATTCTCTCGGCCGGCAGGACTTCGGGCACATGATCCGCCCACTCCACCAGGCTCACGGCATCCGAGCGGACGGCGTCGCCTACGCCCGCGGCCAGGGCCTCGCCGTAATCGTGCAACCGGTAGAGGTCGATGTGATTAACATCGGGGCCGTCCTCGCCGCCTTCGTAAGAAGCCACGATGACGAAACTCGGGCTCGTCATCGTCACGTCGACGCCGAGGCCTCCGGCAACGGCCCTGGCGAAAAGGGATTTGCCCGCCCCTATTGCCCCCGTGAGGGCCACGACGTCGCCGGCTCTCAGGTGAGCCGCCAGCCGCTCGCCGAGGCGGGAGGTTTCTTCGGGTGATGTGGAAAGGAACTCCGCTATTTCAAACACTGCCCTATCTCTTCGGCTCGAGAGTCACGCATGGGAGGACCATCTCCTCTAAGGATATCCCGCCATGCTGGAAACTGTCCCTGAAGTACCTTTCGTACTCATGGAAATTGGTGGGATAGACGAAGTAGAAATCCTCCTTGGCGACGATGTAGTTCTTGTTGAGCCCTTCGGCGGGGAGCTTATAGTCCAGCGGGGCCTTTATATAGAGCGCCTGGCGAGCGTCGGTGTTCAGGTTGTTGCCGTACTTGTACCGGACGTTGGTCGAGGTATCCCGGTCGCCCAGCACCTTGGCCGACCTTCTCACCAGCACCGAACCGTGGTCCGTCGTGACCACAACCACAGCGTCCTCCTGGGCTACGGCCTTCATTATATCCAGGAGCGGCGAATGGGCAAACCAGGACCGGGTGAAGCTGCGGTAAGCCGATTCGTTGGGGAGGATCTCCTGCAATATCCGCATCTCCGACCGGCTGTGCGCGACAATGTCCACGAAGTTGAAAACCAGGGCCACCATCGGCAAATTCCCCAGCGTGGGGATCTGGCGCTTAACCAGCTGGGCTTCATCGGCATCGTATACTTTGAGATACTTGACGGGCGGGGTCACGGCGAGCCCCATCCTCTTGAGCTGCGCGTCCATGAGCTGCCTCTCGAAGCGGTTCTTGCCGACCTCATCGTCTTCCTGCTCGTTCCAGTACTGCGGGTGGACCGACGCGATCTCGCTCGGGAACAGGCCGCTGAATATCGCGTTCCGCGAGTAGGGCGTCGCCGTCGGGAGGATGGAGTAATAGTGGTCTAACCGGACATTGTAATAGGGCTCGAGCATCGGCTGTATGGCCAGCCACTGGTCAAGCCTGAGGCAGTCGATCACTATGAAATACACCCTGCGGCCTTCACGCCTGTGGGGAGCGACGAAGTCCTTTACTATGTCTACTGAGAACCTCGGTCTCTCGCCGTCATTGACCCAGGTCCGGTAGTTCTTCTCGATGAACATGCTGAAGTCGACGTTACACTGCCGCCGCTGGTCCAGGTGAGTCTGCATGAGCCCGCTGTCGGGGAACTCATCCAGGATGTTGTCCCATTCGCTCAGCCTCTCATGTATATTTATCCAGTCCTCCCACCCCTCCGCCGCGGACTTCATCGCCTCTATCTCGTTGAAGTGATCCACGTACTCGCGGGAGAGCTCCTTCTCGCGAATGGCCTTGCTTTCCAGTATCCTCCTTACCGCCGAGAGTATCTGGACGGGGTTTACGGGCTTCAACAGGAAGTCATCTATGCGCTTTCTCAAGGCCTCGTCGATGAGCTCGTCCTCTTCTATCTTGGTGATCATGATGACCGGCACGGCCTGGTTGACCTCCTTTACTCTCAAGAAAGTCGATATGCCGTCAAGGCCGGGCATCATCTGGTCGAGCAGCATTATGTTGGGAGGCTTCGTGGCGACGATGCGCACCGCGTCTTCCCCGTTGGAGACCGGTATTACTTCATAGCCCTTTTCCTCAAGAAATAGGATGTGGCTCTTGAGAAGATCTATCTCATCGTCCACCCAGAGTATAGTTGTCTTGGATTCAGCCATGTTTCCGGTCACCTCGCTGTGCCGCGCTCAGCGCCCCGCATCATACCGCGGGGATCTCTATGACGAAGAGCGAGCCCCGCCCGGGGGTCGTTCTTACCAGTCTCAGCTTGCCTCCATGGTACTCTTCCACGACGCGCCTCGCAAGCGGGAGTCCCAGCCCCCAGCCGCCCTTGCGCGTCGTGAAGCCGGGATCGAATATCTTCTTGGAGCTCTTCTGGTCCATTCCCCTGCCGTTGTCCTCAACCTCTATTGATACCACGTGCTTCTGGGGAATATAAGTAGTTCTGACTTCAACGATGCCCCTGGACTTGTCCTGGGCGTCGATGGCGTTCTTGACGAGGTTTTCCACGGCCCACTCCAGGAGGTCGGTGTTGACCAGCGTCCTGGGCACGTTGCCGTAATGCTCCTTGATCTCCACTTCCTTGCCGAGCGAAGGGAGGCGCTTCTTCTGATAGTCGACGGCGCTGCGCGCGATCTCCACCACGTCTTCCATGTCGAGCCTGGGCGGCGAGCCGACTTTGCCGAAACGCGAGGCGATCTTGGTGAGGCGCATGATGTCGCTTTCCATCTCGTGTACGGCCCGGCGCGTGCGGTCGTCGGCCGAGTGCTCCTTGAGAATCTGCACCCAACCCATGAGCGACGACAGGGGCGTTCCAAGCTGATGCGCCGTCTCCTTGGCCATGCCCACCCATATCGATCTGCGCTCGCCGACGATTATTCCGCGGAGGCCCAGATAACTCATAAGTATGAATACGGCGAGCAGCGCCCCGGACGCAAGCGGAAGCCATTTGAGGCCGCTTGTGATCGCCGGCTCCCCGTAGTGCACGCTGCCCAGGAACCTGCCGGTCACGGGATCAAACATGAGTACCGGCTGGTTGCGCGCGTCCATTTCGTTCACGACCGCTATTATCTCGCTCATGGTCCCCGGCGGCGGGTCGGCCGGGTTTGTATCCACGAAGAGGTCCCAGCTGACATCGTCGGCGCTGATATGCTCCCCGACGTTCTTCCAGGTGTAGGGCACGCCTCTCGGGTCGGTGATGACGATGGGGAAGTTGATGTCCTTTATTATCTCGTCGAAGATGTAGCGCACTTCCTCGTCGCGCGTCGCGGGATAGGTCGCGGCGGCGCAGAACTTGGCGAACACTCTCGTCAGGGTGTTCGTCTGCACCTCGAAGCTCCTCACCAGGGAATACGTGTAAGCGAATATCAGTACGACCAATATCATCGCGGCGATGAAGGTGTAAGTCCTGGCGCCGGTCACGTTCACAATTGCGCGCAGCCTCACGGTCTACCCTCCCTCTCTCCGGTCGCGTGCGCGCCGGTACACACAGCACACACTTGTTGTTACTCGCTCTGCTCGCGCCAGTTCCAGGTGCCGTCGGCGACTTTCTTCCTTGCCTCCTCGAAAACCGGCTCTGCGAAACTCGAGTCCCAGACCCGGTCCTCGAACTTGCGCTTCTCGACTGTCTTGAGGAAGCCCTCGAACTCCTTGAAGTAGGATCCGTAGATATGGAAGCTGTCCACGAACTCGGCGTACCTGCCGCAGGCGACCGGCCTGCCGATTTTTTCCTCTATTGACCCGGCCATGCGGCGCATGAGGTCTGTGAGCGCGAATAGATTCATGAAAGCGGCCTTGTAGGCGTCTCTCGACCGCCAGTGGACGTTCATATTGAGAACCGACCGGTCGCCCTCGTCCATGAGCCTGCACCATATCCTCTGCAGGCAGGGTGGGTCCTCGAAGAACCTGTCGGTCTTGACCACCCAGGTAATGGCCTGGGCCCGCCGAGAATAGGGGGCCTTCGAGAGCTTGTCGGCGATGTAGGCCATCTGGTCAATGCGCTCTGCGCCTTCCGCGTGCGGATACGAATACAGCCGCTCGTGATAGGTGTAGCTCCACTTGCCCTCTTCCGGCTTGATCCAGTCGTCGTGTATTCCGTCCACGACCTCGAGCCGGTATACCTCAAGGTCCTCGAGCCCGCCGGGAAAGGCCCTGTGGATGCGGGGCTCGCCCAGAGGGTCATTCATCACCATGATCATGGAGCAGTCCCTGCTGGGCGGGTCGTCGGGACGGTCGTATTCGGTCCTGATGCTTATGCCTTCGTTCCAGCAGAGAATGACCGCCCGCTCCCAGACCTCGGGGACGGTCTCGCCCTCCACCTTGAGCACCGGTATCATGCCTTTGACTCTCTCTCCGACTGTCGTCATCTCAAGATCAACCTCCCACCATTCTCTCGATGTCCTCTTTCATCTTATCCCAATGCGTTCCCTTCCAGTAGTATCTTCCGCATGAAGGGCAGGTGGCGAACTCGTCCTGCGTCTCATATACGTATTCGGGTATCCTGCCCTTAAGGCTCTCCTTCTCCACGCGTTTGAGCTTCTCGTTACAGACGCTGCAACGGGTGAACGGAGCGAGGTTTTCCTCGCCGACGGTCCGCACGACCTGCGTCACCTGTTCAGACAGCGCGTCGCTCTCAAGAAGAAGGCCGCCGCCCAGCCGGTCGACGAGCCGCGCGTTACGGGTCACCACCGTGCGTCCCGACTGCCTCGCGAGCTTGACGATAGGCGGCATGTCGCAGGTCGCGATATAGTCCGTATCGATCCCCAGGATTCTCATATAACGGGCCAGTTTCCCGGCTGTCCGGTCTACCAGAAATCGCACTTTGCTCACCCGTAACAGGGGTCTATTCGATGACCTCCAGCCCGCCCATATAGGCGACGAGGACGTCCGGCACCCGCACCTTTCCGTCCCGGGTCTGATAGGTCTCCAGTATCGCGATGATAGCCCTCGGGAAGGCCACTCCGGAACCGTTGAGGGTATGAACGAACTGCGCCTTCTCCCCCCTGGCGGGCCTGAACCTGATGCCGGTGCGCCGCGCCTGGAAGTCCTCGAAGTTGGAGCAGGACGAGACTTCCAGCCATCTCTTGTGGGCCGGCGCGAAGACTTCGAGGTCGTAGCACTTGGCCGCGGCGAAGGAGAGCTCTCCCGTGCACAGCATGTTGACCCGGTACGCCAGCCCTAGAGCCTGGAGAATGTCCTCGGCGTCCGCGACCAGCGACTCGAGTTCGTCATAGCTGGTCCCTGGTCTTACGAGCTTCACGAGCTCCACCTTGTCGAACTGGTGAACGCGCTGAAGCCCCCGCGTGTCTTTGCCGTAGGAGCCGGCCTCCCGCCTGAAGCAAGGGGTGTAAGCCGTGTAGCGGAGTGGAAGATCTTCGCCGTCCAGGATCTCGCCCCTGTGGAGGTTGGTCAGCGGCACCTCCCCGGTCGGTATGAGAAAGAAGTCGTCGACGGGCGCGTGATACATGTCCTCTTCCAGCTTGGGCAGCTGTCCGGTGCCGAACATTGCGTCGCGGTTGGAAAGACACGGGGGCCAGATTTCCCTGTACCCGTGCTTCTCGATATGCATGTCCAGCATAAACGACATCAGCGCGCGCACGAGCTTCGCGCCCTTCCCCTTGAAGATGACGAAATTGCTCCCGGCTACGGTCGCGCCGCGCTTGAAATCGACCATGTCAAGGGCCTCGGCGACGTCCCAGTGGGGCCTGGGCTCGAAGTCGAACTCCGGAGGCGAGCCCCATTCTCGCACTACCTGGTTGTCGTTCTCATCCCTCCCCACGGGCACGTCCGGATGCGGGATGTTGGGGACCCACATGAGCACGGAGTCGATCTTCTCCTCGACTTGCTTGAGCATGCCGTCAAGGTTCTTGATCTTGGCCGAGACCGCGCGCATCTCCTCGATTTTTGCCCTGGGGTCGCCGCCTTGCTTCTTATCGCGGGCGATCTCCTCCGAGACGGTGTTGCGCTCTTGTTTGAGGGCGTCGGCTTCCTGAAGGAGGTCGCGGCGCTCCCCGTCGAGTTTCAGGAATTCGTCGATATCGACCTTCTCGAGCTTGTTCCTCACCGCCTCCCTGACGGCGTCGGGATTGGCCCGGATAAATTTGGGATCCAGCATTTGAGGATGTCTCCGGTTTCATGTGTTTTGTGCAAGGTAACACAGCGCCGGCCCAAGCGTCAAGAAATGGGATTGAGTACCGGGGGACGGCGTGGTATAATCAGACCGTGCGAGCTTACAGGGCGAGCGAGCAGAAGATATGAGGATCAAGGAGGTCCAGCGATGCGGAATACTATTATTGCATTCACCGTCGTCTTGGCAGTAATCGTATCCGCCTGTCCCGCGTTGAGCTTTGATGGCAGGGCGTATCAGATCAGAGAGGATTTCGGGATGGAGTCCCTGGAAGACTGCTATCTCAACTACTACTACTACATACCCTGCCCGACTTACTCATGGTTCTGGAGCTTCGAGGGCTGGGAGCAAGATGACATAGTCGGGGCCTTCTTTCAGGTCGGTGACATTTCAATGGCTACAGGCACAGCCTGTGACCCGGACGAATGCCATACGCTGGACATGTTCCGGGTCCTGGACTTCACCGGATACGGCATTCCATACCCGTCTCATCACGAGGTGGAATTCGATATCTATTGCTGCGACGAATACGGCTGCCCAGTCGGCCCCTCGCTCTGGTCGATGGGTCCCTGGAAGACGGGATTTGGGTGGAACTACATTTCTGTGGATCCTCCCCTGAGCATATGCGATTGCTCCGTCATCCCGGGCGGCCAGCCGTCGGCACCCAGAGTACTCATAACAGCGAAACATGTCGGCAGACACCACTTCTACCCGGAGTGGGGCACCGACAACGTCAGCTCCAACCTCGAGGCCGGCTGCGAAATGCATGACATCAGCTGCCTTTCGAGCATCTACCCCAGGCCTTATAACAGCTATTACACCACCATGCACTCGGGCTTCTACGGACAGGACTTCACATACTGTCCTCCGCAGTGGTTCAAGGACGGTCGAGACACCACGCCCGACGCCACCGACTACGGGTACATAGAACTGGCCTGGAGGATATACCTGACGTGTTACGGCCCCTCGGAGACCGAGCCGGCCACCTGGGGCAATATCAAGTCCATGTACCGGTGAAGGAGGACTGCAATGAGAACCCGTGTGATGATGCTTGCGGCCTGCGCGGTACTGCTTGGGACGGCCCCGGCACTCGCCCTTGAGGGCAGGGCCTATGAATTTCGCGACGACTTCGGGATGGAGTCCCTGGATGGCTGCGCTCTCAACTACTATTACTTCATCCCCTGCCCCACTTACTCATGGTGGTGGGGTTGGGAATTCGAGCAGGGAGATGTAGTGGGAACCTGGTTCCGGATAGGTGATAATTCAATGTCGGGCTTCTCCCCTTGCGATCCCGCGGCATGCCAGACTCTGGAATTGATCCGCGTGCTCGATTTCACCGGAAGCGGCCCAATCTACTGTGGAAACATGTCGGCCGAAATGGAAGTATACTGCGCGGACGAGAACGGATGCCCGTTGGGTCCCCCTCTCTGGGACAGCGGGCCGCTGTGGCTTCAGGGAAACTCGGGGTGGATTGAGATTCCCGTTGACCCAGCGCTCTGCCTGACTCCTTGCTGTATTGATCCCGGCCAGCCGCTTTCAGGCCCGAATGTGCTCGTTACCTGGACGTATACTGACGACATCCATGGGGTATGTCCGGCATTTCTGGGCACAGACAACATAGGGATGAGTGTCGAGCAGGGTTGCGACATGCATGATTACGGCTGCCTTGAAGCTCTCTTCCCCAGGCCGTACAGCAGCCACTACGCCGTGATGCACTCCGGTTACTTCGGCAAGGGGTTCGAATATTGCCCCCCGCTCCGGTTCAAGGATCTGCAGGATACAACCGAGGACGCGACCCAGTATGGATACTGCGAACTGGCGTGGCGGATCTACCTGGGGTGCCATGGTCCCACGGTCCTCGAGAAGACGTCATGGGGCAGCATCAAGTCGATTTACCGCTAGGCGGGGCGGCTCCCGAAATTGCGCTTTTGGGGGCCTACTCCATTGTGCAATTCAAGACCTGACCCCATAGTCTGACCCCAATCAGGCCTAAACCGCTTGTATTGTCGCGCCGTTAATGGTAATATATATAGTAACTAATGCTAACCGGACAAGAGGAGGCCGTATATTGGTCAGATTGCCAGCGGTTATGGCGGCCGCGTTAGTCGCCGTTCTATTGCCCGCATGCACCTACGCCCACCAGATCACCGTGGAGGCCGAGACCTACACCGCCTCGTTCAACACGGGCGGAGAGGAAATACACGTGACAATCTGCGGCGCCGCCAGCGGCGGCTATGCAGTTGAGGGATTCGATTCGCCCGGAGAGTGGATCGAGCTGAGCCTTACCGTCCCGGCGCCGGCCGCTTATGCCGACACGCTGCGCTCGGCCAATGAGCTCGACTATGAAGGCGATGCGCGCATGACCATAACAGGCGGCGCCCAGGGCGGCGGCGATCTCGAGTCCTATTATCACACCCTCGGCCTCGGCATCGGGTGATCGGCCGTTCTCTACACCGAAGTCGCCGGGAGCGACTTCCTCAATATCGAACAGGGCACCTTCACCTTACGCATCCTCAATCTCAGCGGCACCAGGATAAGGCTCGACTGCCTGTACTTCGACGGACCACCCGGATCGGCGGTAGAATCCGGCACATGGGGCAGAATTAAGGCAATGTACCGGTAGGCCCCTAGCGGGTCGGAGCGAGTGTCTTCTCCTTGTCGCCTGAGGGTTTCGAGCCGGGAATCGTCCGGACCTCCCCGCTCTCATCCAGAAGGAACCCGGAGAGGCTCTTTCCGGGGAGAAGATGATACTTGCTTATGTAGAGCTCGAGCAGCCTGAAGCGCTTCACAACCAGCACCGCCGCGACGCATGTGCTTGCCAGCGCAAGCAGCGGTCCGTGCCCGTTGAACTTGAAGTAGATGAGAAGCGATAGGCCGCTGAAGCCCACCGTCATCAGGTAGATCACCAGGGCCACTCTGCGCCTGCTCCCGTTCCTGAGCAGCAGCTTGTAATGCAGGTGGTCGCGGTCACCCGTCATGATGCTCTGGCGGTTGATCAGCCTCCGCAAGACGGCGCCGATACCGTCGATCATGGGAACTCCGAGAGCGAGAATGCCCAGCAGCGATATGCCGTGCCCGCCGTCAACGCCCGCGACTCCCATGATTACGGAGGCGAAGGTGAAACCCAGGAAGAGGCTGCCGCTGTCTCCCATGAAGATTCGGGCCGGCGGGAAATTGTGAACCAGAAAACCCGTGCACACGCCGAAGAGGATAATGCTCAGCAGGCCGACCCAGGGGACACCGAGACTCAGCCCCAGAACCATGATGCTCAGGCTCACGATGCCGCCGATGCCGGCCGCCAGGCCGTCGAGTCCGTCGGCGAGATTGAAGACATTGGTCACCCAGACAATCCAGACGATGCTGCCCGCAAGAACGACGACCTCGCCGGCGCCGCCCAGGAAGCCAAGGCTGCCTGCCGGGAGCATACGGAAACCGAAGCTCACCACTACGACGGCCGCGGCGATCTCAACAAAGAGCTTCACCCAGGCGCCGAGCCCGAAGATGTCATCCAGTATGCCTACCGAAAGAATAAGGGAACTGCCCAGGAGAAGGCCCTGGACCTGGCGCTCGAAGGCCCCGAGGGCCTCGCCGTAAACCAGATACAGCACGAATACGCTCAGCCAGAACCCCAGGTAGATGGCCAGCCCTCCGAGCCGGGGCATCGGCTTCCTGTGGACTTTCTCCGGCACTGGATGGTCCACCGCCCGGACGAACCTCGATATGCGGCTGCTCAAGGGGACGCATGCCAGGGAAAAACTGAATCCCAACAACCCGGCCCCTATAAATAGCAGCAAGTTCATCACGTACACGCCCCCCTGGCTATTCCCAACCGTTGGTATCATAGAAAGCAGGCAATTTCTTGTCAAGGCATTTTAAGAGGTTACAGGAATCGCTTAAAGTGCTCAGAATTTGCCGTATGTGATTACTCCCCCCATCATGCCGCCTGATGTCCCCCCGGGGGCAGCGGACATGCGATGTCGCCGATCCCGGCCGAGCCAGGGCCGGCCTGGAATCAGGTGATTTTGAATACAGAATCCCCATTGCATGCCGAGCGCCTCCGAGCCGAGAATATGGCAGATGGACCGGCGGGACGATGGGGCGCCCGTCAAGGGCACCCTCATGTCTTCGGTTCTAGAAGAACTCTTTTACCGTCGAGATGACGTATTCCATCTCCGCCTGCTCCAGCTCCGGGAACACGGGAAGCGACAGGACCCGGGCGGCAGCCTCCTCGGTGTTGGGCAGGTCACCGGGTCTGTAGCCGAGCGCCGCATATGCTTCCTGAAGGTGAATCCCGAGCGGGTAATGAATCGCGCAACCCACGCCCTTTTCAGTGAGGAAGGCCTTCAGCTCGTCGCGCTTCTCCACCTTGACTGTATACTGGTGGTAGATGTGATAGGCGTAGTCTTCCTCGATGGGCGTTTCGACCGGTACGTCGGCGAAGGCCTCCCTGTATATGCCCGCTATCTCGCGCCTTCTCTCGTTCCACTGTTCTATCTTCTTCGCCTTGGCGAGAAGCACCGCCGCCTGTATGGAATCGAGCCGGCTGTTCATGCCGATATACTTGTACTTGTAGCGCTCAGACTCGCCGTGTTTCCTGATGCTGGAGGCGAGCTCGTAATAGCCGTCGTCGCTTGTCAGCACCATGCCGCCGTCGCCGTAGCAGCCCAGGTTCTTAGTCGGGAAGAAGCTCAGAGTCGCCAGGTCGCCGAGCGAGCCCACGGGCCTGTCCTTGTAGCGCGAGCCGATTGCCTGGCAGGCGTCCTCTATGACCGGGATCCCCTTCTCTGCGGCGATCTCGTTTATGGCGTCCATGTCGGCGCTCTGTCCGAAGAGATGAACGGGGACTATCGCCCTTGTCTTATCCGTAATGGCATCTTCGATCCGGGCGGGGATCATGTTGAAGTTATCGGGATCGATATCGACGAACACGCAGCCCGCACCCATCTTCACCGCGACCTCGGCGACCGACACGAACGAGAAGGGCGTCGTGATCACTTCGTCGCCCGGCTTGAGGTCCACAGCGCGAAGGGCGACTTCGAGCGCGTCCGTACCCGAGGCGACACCCATGCCATACTTGGTGCCCATGAGGCCGCTCAGCTCTTTCTCGATCTCCGCGACCCACGGCCCCATGATGAACCTGCCGCTTTCGACCACCTCCGCCATTCCGGCGTCGATTTCATTCTTGAGTGACTTGTACTGCCTTACCAGGTCGATTAGGGGAACCTTCAACTCCTTACCTCCTGAACAATATAGTCGTCCTTTTTCCGTCTCCAGGTTTTAATGCCTGCCCGCCGCGCGCGCACTAGTCCTCTGGATAGCCCTGCGCTTCCACCCGTTGCTCCTTGGGCGTGTCCCTGACAATGCCGGCGGGGACGCCTATGACCGTCTTCCTCGGCGGCACGTCCTTCGTGACCACGGAGCCGGCGCCGACGACCGCGTCCTCACCGAGGGTGATGCCCGGCAGCAGCGTGGCGTTGGCGCCCACCCTGGCCCCCTTGCGGATATGCGGGCCCTTGGTGTATTTGAACCTCTCCTCCGTTCTCCCGAGGAAATTGTCGTTGGACGTGGTGACGCCAGGCGCTATGAAGCATCTGTCTTCCACTATGCTGTGCGCCGTGATGTAGGAGTTTGTCTCGAGCTTGACGTAGTTCCCAACGCGCGTGTTGTTCTCGATGGCAACGCCGCGCCCGACGATGGTGTGCTTGCCCACCTCCACGTCTTCCCTAACGGACGCGAGGTCGGCTATCATCACTCCCTCGCCGATCCTGGAGCCCCGGTATACGGAGACTGAACTCCCCATCATGACCCTGTCGGATATTACGGCTGGCGGGAGCTTCTTCTCTTTGAGCGTGCTTATAGACGCGCGCATCGGGGTCTTCCCGACAACCGTGTTGTCCCCTATGGTCACGTTTCTGCCTATCTCGGTGTCGTCGTGTATCACCACGAAGTTGCCTACCCGCGAGCCCTCTCCTATCGAGACGTTCGCCCCGATGTGCACATAAGTCCCGAGCTCCACTCCCTCTGCAATCTTGGCGGTGGGATCGATATGTCTTTCCATGCTTCAGCCTCCGATGGGGATCGCCCGGCTCTCTTCGCGGAGCGACTGGTCCGCGGCTTCCAGGATCTGGATGACCTTGCGGCCCTGTTCTCCACCCGTGAGCGGCTCGTCGCCCTTAATAATGCAGTCAAGGAAATGCTGGCACTCCACCTTCAGCGGCTCCTTCATGTCGAGCTTGGGAATGCTGATATCCCCGATGCGGACCGAGAGCGATTCCCCGTAGTCGCCGTAAGACGGAGTGTAGTCGATGCCCTTATCGTATATGCGGAGTTTCTCGGTGGCCGCGGTGTCGTCCAGAACAGCCATCTTCTTGTCGCCCACGACCGTGGTCTTGCGGATCTTGTGGGGGTCGAGCCAGCTGACGTGAAGATGCGCCATAACGTCGCCCGGGAAGTGCAGCGTGAGAAATACCACGTCATGGACGCCCTTCCGGACATACGACTGGCCGGACGCCGTAACGGACAACGGGTCGGCCCCCAGGAGATACATCACGACGTAAATGTCATGCGTCGCGAAACTCCACATCGCGTTCTCTTCTTTTCTCACCCTGCCCAGGTTGACCCGCGTCGTGTAAACGTAGAGCACGTCCCCGATCGCCTTGCTGTCGATGTACTCCTTGAGCTTGATCACGCCGCTGTGGTACCTGAGAAGGTGCCCGACGAGCAGCACCTTGCCGCGGTCTCGCGCAAGTCCCACGAGTTCGTCGGCATCCGCCGACTTCAGGGAAATGGGCTTCTCGACCAGCACGTGCTTGTCTTTCATGAGACATGCCTTCGCGACCGAATAATGGGCCTCCGAGCCCGTCGCGACTATGACGGCGTCGAGGTCGTCGCGCCCGATCAGGGCGTCGAAGTCGTCCGTGACATTGACCAGAGGATACTGGTCGGTCACCTTATCCAGTTTCGCCGGGTCTTTGTCGCAGACGGCCACGAGCTCCGAGTCGCCGAGCTCTTCGATGACCCTTATGAAATTGGGTCCCCAGTAGCCGGCCCCGACTACAGCTACCCTTACCATATGCTCCTCCAGTTCTGAACCGGTGTTATTTTCCGGCTATATTGCTGAAGTAATCGACTGTGCGCTTGAGGCCTTCTTCGATGGACACGACGGGTTCCCAGCCGAAAAGACTCTTCGCGCGCCCTATGTCGGGCTGCCTCACCTTGGGATCGTCCACCGGGAGCTTCTCGAAAACGAGGTCGCTCTTGGCGCCGGTAACCTCGATGATCTTCTCGGCGAACTCGAGAATGGTCATCTCATGCGGGTTGCCGACGTTCACAGGATCGTTCACGTCGGAAACCAGCAGCCGGTATATCCCCTCGATCAGGTCGGAAACGAAGCAGAAACTCCTCGTCTGTTTGCCGTCGCCGTATACGGTGAGCGGTTTGCCTTCAATGGCCTGCATTATAAAATTGGGCACGACGCGTCCGTCTCCGGATCGCATGCGCGGCCCGTATGTGTTGAATATCCTGGCGATCTTGGTGTCGACGCCATGCGTACGGTGGTAGGCGAACGCGAGCGCCTCGGCGAAGCGC
>JASFEA010000079.1:0-14840 GCA_050125095.1 bacterium | reverse complement strand
CCTGACTGCTAAAGGGCTATCGGCAAGTCTTGCCCCAAGCCTCGTGCCGAGATACTTCCCGGTTGCCCTGAAGAACACGAAGAGCAATACAAGCGGGTATGAAGTCGCCAGAACCGAGAAGTCCAGATGCATTCCGCTGATCGTGAAGAACAGGACGAATATCAGTTCTTCTGTGTACCGCTCAAGCATCTTGAATATCGTCTGTCCGTTGGGATTGTAATTAGTCACGATCAAACCCATGGTCATCGTTGCCAGCAGCTCCTCAACACGAAATGTGCGCGCAACACCGAAACACAGACAAAGCATCCCGACAATGAGGACTATAAGTACGCCCTCTGTCTCCTTGCGAACCCATTTCGTCACGAAATTAAAAATGATCCCGAAAAGGACTCCGAGAATAACCGCGCCGAGTATCTTAAAGAGCGAGAACGCCAGCGAATGGCCGAGTTGCAGCGAAGACGATTGCATAAGTGCGCCCACAATCACAATAGCGAGCGTATAGTTGAGAACACCAAGAGCATCGTCGGATGCCGCCACGCTCAGAATAGTCGATGAAACCGGCCCCTTTGCTTTATACTCGTGAGATACTGCCAGGGTGGCTGAAGGGTCAGTGGGTGAACCCATGGAGCCAAGGAGCAGGCTTACACCAATGGCGCCAGCGAGAGAACCGGGAAAGCCGGTTCCGGCGAGGAGTGGCGAGACCGCAACGAATACAAAAGCCACAACCAGGAAAGCCGACTGGGCTTCGCAGATAGTGATATAGATTATGCCCCTCCCGAGCTTGCTGAGCCGGGAATACAGAAGCGTGCCGCCCACAGAGAATGTGATAAAAGAGAGCGAGATACTAGTAACCAGGTCAGTGTGTTGGGTAAAGGGTCGGGGGATGATGTGCAGCAGGCCCGGGTTTAGAATGATGCCCGCCAGAATATACCCGGTAACCTTGGGCAGACCACAACGCCGGACGACTTCACCCAGAATGAAACCTGTGACGATAATCATTCCTACGATCAGGGTTGATTGCATTAATGCCTCCAGCACGCTCAAAGCTATGGTGCCGTCATGTCAGCCAGTGCATTATAGCATCGAGCGGCATTACCTGGTAGGCTCTAATGCCATGAAGCAGGATTTACGTCGCGTCCCCAGACCCGTTGAGACCGTCTCATCCGGTCTTGCGCTATTCCGATTCGAGTGTATTCCCAATTTCATCAAGGGCGACATCCAGGGCCGCGTCCGCAGGTACCTCGATGTCCGGCTTAACACCCGTTCCCGCGAAGGTGCCCCCAGCCTCTCCATATCGTGCAATCAGGAATGGAACTGTCACCTCGAAAACTGGTTCGACGGAGTAGGTTCTGGACGGATTGGCCATTCCCGCTGTCCGCTCGCCGACGACCGTGGCACGGCCGAAGTCCTGCAAGATGAAGGCCAATGCCTCCGCGGCCGATATGGTGGCCTCGCCGACGAGAACGAACACGGGGACCTCTGTGCCAAAACGCGGCACTGCAGATGCGCTTCTTATCTCCACCGGGGAACCCCCCGACCGGCTGGAGAATGTGCAGAGGAGTGAATTGGCCTCCAGGAGGTGGTTGCAGAGGAGAACAACCATGTCAGCTGATCCCCCATTGTTATCCCGGAGGTCGATGACTATGGCCTCCATCTCCGGAAGCTCCGTAATAGCCTGTTCCACGGCTGCCATGGATTCGTCATCACCGGGGAGGCCATCGAGCTCGAGGTAGGCCGTTTCATGCCGCAGCATGCGCGTCGTACGGAGACCATGCGGACTGCGCTCACGGTCGGGCGATTCATCTGGCGAGATTTTGAATTCGTCGCGTAACGAGAACTTGAAGTGCCGGTCCGCAACCCTGGACCTGATCACTTTCATAACCTCAGCGACCAGGGAGTCCGCGGTGTCGGCTGAATCGAACTCGCCCCGCTGGAGGCAGGTGATTATTGTTTCCGCAAGGACTTCGGCTGCCTCAGGATCGGCGTAGCGCTCCCTGATGACGCCAGCCACTTCCCGGACTGCTTCTTCACGGACCCCGGAGTCTATCCTGCCCCCGCCGGCCTTCCATTCTATTCCCTCAAGCATCCTGACGGCATTAGTGTTCTCGGGATTCAGCTCGAGAGACTTCTCGTAGTTCTCCTTCGAAAGATCCAGCTCGCCCAACGCTAGATAGCACTCGCCGAGGCTGTCCCATGTATTGGCATTATCCGGGAACGCAAGCGTATTGAACTTGAACAACTTGAGCGCCGACTCGAGTTCGCCGGCATACAGATATTCATACCCCTTCGAGTTGATCATGCCCTCCATCGACCGCAAGCCCCTGCCGATCCAGAGAAGGATGCCGGAAGCGTCCACCTGCTCAAGGTGGGCGAGGCCGGCTTCGGGCCCGTCCTGGAGTACGACGTCCTCCAGAGGCCTCAGATCTCCAATGAAGGCGCTTTGTATGACCGCCTGTTCCTGCAGCCTATTGTGGTCCTCGTCCAGCAGCAGCCGCTGACCTCTCAGGGTCGAGAGACACTGCTTCGCCTTTTCCAGATAGTCCCCTCCAGAGTCAAACCGCTCCTCAAGCGATTCCCTCGGATCGCCGGTTCGCTCACGTTCCCCGGCTGTCGCGGGCACCTGCCATACCCGGCCGGTGTTTCGGCCCAGCGTTCGGGAAAATCCAGGATTCCGCATCGTCCAGCCTGTGAATGTGGCGAGCGGCAGAGCGACCTCGGGTAGACGCACGCCGGCTATATCATTGCCGTCGGCGTCGACCTGGGGAACGAGGCATACATATTTGGGGCCGGTCTTCGGAGGCACATTATCGGCGATACCCTCCGCCCGCCAGCGGGGCCCGGGGTCCAACCGGTAGGGATTGTAATAGGACTCGGGTATGAGGACACCCGGAATTGCGGGAAACGCCTCGCGGAACTCTTCAATGGGAACCAGGGTGCCGTCTGAGATCCGCGGAATCTGAGACTCCGGGGGCTCGACGCCGTCCGTGACCCATTCGTCCAGGGCGGTAAGGAGCGCCCGGCCGACAAGCCCGATGCGGTCGTCGACGTGAGCGCGGCCGGCGATCGCATATATCCTTACATTCGGATCAATCTCGGCGTCTCTTTTGCCCTCGACATCGGTGTGGAGCAGTGAGGCGGCCCTGGTCCAGTAGTCTGTGGCGGAATTTATGAAGAATATCTTGGGAAGAACGCCGGACTTGCGCACCCGCTCCAGCCCATCCCCGCGCTCTCCGGTTACCGGGTCGTACTGCTCGACGGTGTTGAACGGGAAGAAGTCGATGGGAAAGAGGTTGTCTTCGTGATGGCTCCCGTGGCGCGTGGTCTGCGCGAAACGCGAATTGAACTGCCCCTTTCCGCCCCCCCCACAATTGGCCTGTACGCCGTCGAATACCATCCTCCCCTTCTCGTCACCGTTGAAACCCTCATAGAGAAAATGATACAGCAGGCGGGCCGACTGGGAGTGGCCCCAGGAGTAGGTGTGCTCTATGGCTCCCGCCAGTGGGTTCGGAGTGCCGGCATCGTCGACCTCTTCGTACCTGAAATAGGACACGACGTCGCGGATCGCGGCCAGGCCGAGACCCGTCACCTTTGGATCCTTCGCCGTATATACCAGGTCATACAGCCATCCGGGCTTGATGCCTTCATTCACATACAGGTGGCCCGGGTCGGGAACGGGCCGGCCGTCCTCCACGCGCGCGAATGACCATTGATCGCGCGGCACCTCGACAGGGCCTTCCCAGCGGTACTGCCGCATATTGAGGACGGCGTCAGGTTCATTCATGTTGACCGGCTCATATGCGACGGAGCCGCCCCAGACGAGGGGTAACCCGTTTTCTACGAAGTCCGAGTAGGAGATGATCTCGGTGTACACTCTCCCCGTGATGGTCTTTCCGTTCTGGGTTGCCACCGGCACATAGATGTTGAGTGTCCGGTCGCTGGGGATCACGTCGCAGTTCCAACCGCACCACAAAAAAGACCAGCCATTGCGATACAGCCAGTTTTCGCCGGCCTCATAGCAGAAGTGGCCCAGGCCCATCTTGTGCCCGCGGTTGTTGACGAAATACATCAGCCGGCCGTTTCCGCGATCGGCATCAACGGGCTTGTGCATCTCGAAATCAGTAGAGAATTCGACATTGCCGCGCTCGTTCCGCTCGGCAAGATCCAGGTCCACCACCATGCCATTGGCCGGGTCATCCGGATCCACCTCGAGGTATATTATTCCCTTAAGTACCTCGTAGGGCCCGGCCGGGCCGTCCTGCGGGGCATCGGAGGCAGCCTCCCGGCTGGCGATCTCGACACGCACCACTCCGGCGCGGGCAGCCGGCGCCAGGACCATAAGGCCGATTAACATCAAAATGCATATCACTCCCATACGGCCACGCCGGTGAACACGCCGGTTCATAGCACAGCCTCCTTTCATCGTTCATTTCCGTTCGTCAGGGGGTTCTTCAAGAAGGATCGATACCCGACGGTTCCTCTGCATACACCTTTCGGGTTACCGCAAAAGTACTCTACGCCCGGAAGCCCGCCGCGTCAACCCAGTACGGCGCCATCACAGACGGCACCATCCGAATGGGGAGGCGTGGAAGACACCGGGGGCGCCGCGTGGGCCCCGCCCATCCGGTCTATTCCCAGGCTCTCTGCGTTAATTCGATCAGGGCCTTTTGCAGCCGCCGGTGCCGGTTGAAGAGCCGCACAAATTCGGACTCCCGCCTCCCTCCCTTGGCTCGCACCACGCGAACGAGCAGCCGCATGTCTTCCGCGCTCCATTTTTCTATTCCGGGCACCGCCATGATCAAGGGGCTCCAGCGCTCCCAGGCCAACCTCTCCCCGGCCGAGAATCCTTGCCGAGAGCGCAGGCCCAGGCGCCGCGCCGCCTCCCGTGAGGAGGTTCTGACCGCCTTCTCGCGATCGGCGCCGAACCGCTCGGCCAGGGTGCGGCTGACAAGGAGGCCTATATCCCCCAGGTAGATCTCACCTATGACGTCCTTGCGCTTCTTCCCCATGCTGAAGTACATGTTCTCGGACGAGAGGTCATTCAGGGTCTTGATGTCCGTTCGGTGCCGGGGTCTACGCTTCATCATGTTGAGCTCCATCCGCAGGAGCCGGCGGACTCCGGGATCCCTCGGGCGAAATCCGAGCTTATAGTAGAACCACCACGCGCCCGACTCCAGCGCCTCCAGGTTATTGTAACCCAGCTGATGCGGGGGCACGGCGAATGTATCGCTCCCGAAGAGGCGCCGCACCATGGCCAGCGCACGGCTGTAGACAATTCCGGACCCGGCCCCGCGAAATGTCTCGAACATGTTGAAGGCTACTTCGGAAGAACGGAAGAACGAACTGGTCAATACATAACCTATGGGAACGCCATTCTTCAGCGTCAGGAAACTATAAACCGCATCGAGCAGCAGCCGGCGCTCCGGAATGACGCCGAGGCACACGAACTGAATCCCTTGGTCGCAACTGATGAGCCTTACGTCCTTCTCATATGCGTACTCGAAAGCGTCGAGGTCGCGGCTCCGGGTCACCATTGCCTCACGCGCCAGGTCGACCAGCCTCCGGGCCTCGCGGGGTGGAACGGCACTCACGCGCACCGGACATCGCGGGATCTCCCGCCGCAGCCTCGGGCGGGCTTTCGAGAGCGGCCGGGCCTGGAAAACGACCGGACTTGCCGGATAGCGGGCATTCGTCCGGCTCGGCGTGTTCTCGCCGGGCGAGAGTCTCATGGGTATGATCAGACGGTCATAGAGCGTCTCACGAACGAATGAGTTGCCGGGGAGCGCTTTGAAACGACGAATCAGAAAATAGGCGTCTGTTTCATCCGGCCCCTTGAGGCGCTTTATCCATTCGCGCTGGGAGAAATTCAGGTGGTCGAGCGCGGGAGTCTCTGAGAAGTGGACCAGCAGGTGAAGAAACTCCATGAGTTCCTTTTTCTTCTCAAAGTCCCCCCAGTCGATATATATGCGGTCCGGCCAGCGCTCGGACAGCCAGCATGCCGTGATCCAGAAGAAGGCATAGTGTATTGCGGTACCGGCCACGCCGCTATTGGCCAGTTCCCTCCGATTGCGCCGGAGGTCCTTCCGGCGCGCGAAGCCGCTGAGCATTTTCTCCACCTGCCCGAGGACATCGCTGCTGTCCGGATAGGCACGCAAAAAGCAGAGCGTTTCGTGCAAGCGAAAGACCTTGCCTGCGCTCGACAGCGACGCATCTTCAAGCACTTCAAGCATCTCCATCTTGCGCCGGGCCGCATCGCCTCCGTAATCGGCCTTCAATTGCTCGAGCGTTTCCAGGGCCTGGAACGGTTTGACGGTCATAGCGGTTTTCTCCTTGAATGGACAGATTATGCACACTAAGGGCCGTCGAGAACCCCGGCTCTATTCAGGTGCATACGCGGCACCTGTGCCACGGGCCTCGATATTAGGGGAATTATGCGGGAATATCAAAACCAGATTCCGAGAGGCGTGCTGATGGCCTAGATAGAAATCATGATGTCCAGCCTGCGGGTGAATTCTTCAATCACCGCCTGGTACAGGTTGTCCCCGAGGACCTTGTCCTCCACCCCGGAATCGATGCTTGGATTATCATTTATCTCTATCACCACGGGGCCTGCGTCTGATTCCTTCACGTCGACGCCGTAGAACCCGTCGCCTATGAGGTTGGCCGCCTGAAGGGCGGTTTTAACAACGGCCTCGGGCACGTCCTCCACCTTCCAGGTCTTCGAGGCCCCCTCGGTGTATTCTCCCGACTCGTCATACTTCATGATTTGCCAGTGGCGCCGGCTCATGAAGTACTGGCAGGCAAAGAGAGGCCGCCGGTTCAGAATGCCTATGCGCCAGTCGAAATCCGTGTACATGTATTCCTGGGCGAGAATTACGTCGGAGTCCGAGAACAACCCGTCTGCCACCGTCCTGAGATCGTCCGCTGTAGCGACTTTGTGGACGCCTCTGGAGAAAGAAGAATCCGGGATCTTGAGCACTATCGGATATGGTATTCTGGACTCAACCGACCTGATATCGGCCGCTTCATCCTTCTTCAGGATCTCCGTGCGGGGGATGGGGATCTTGTTGGCCGCCAGGAGTTCGGCCAGGTAGATCTTGTTTGTGCACTTCATGATGGAGTCGGGATCATCGATCACGACCATGCCCTCGTTTTCGGCCTTTCGCGCGAATCGGTAGGTGTGGTGTTCCATTTGAGTGGTCTCGCGGATAAACAGGGCGTCGTACTCGCCAAGCCGCGAGAAATCCTTCTTGGTTATGAGATCAACATCCACGCCCAGCTTCTTGCCCGCCTTTATGAACTTCTGGAGGGCCCGGGGATCCGATGGAGGAAGCTTCTCATCGGGGTCATGCAGTATGGCCATGTCGTAGCGCGAAACCCGCTTTGCCCTGGGCGTCCGCCATCGCTTACTGGAATGCGCATTGAATCCGTCTATAAACGGGGCTTCCTGGTCCTCCGGGATTCCATGAAGTGACGTTGCGCGTATGGTCGAAATCTGCCATTTTCCGTTCAGTCTGAATTCCACCTTGAGGATCGGGCATGCGAAGAGGTCGAAGAGCTGCCGAGAGAGATCCTGGAAGTCGTCATTATCACACTTGCCGAAGTGCACGTATATTGAGAACGCCGGTCCCGAAGGCTGGTCTTTTATGTCCCCGATGCGCTTTTCTACAATCCCGTGGAGGTCATCGATACTGAGCCCGTAGATGGACTTGCTCATAAGTTCGGTAATGGTGCGCACCGACGGGATGACCCTGTGCCTGCGGGCCTCCGCAAGCAGGGAGCAATAATATCCCAGGCTGTGATAGCGGTAGCTCCTGCACAGGTTCACAACCCGGAGGTCTCTCATCTTGAAGTACTCCTGAAGGCTGACATAATCCTTCGCCAGGACTACTATGGCGTCGGGATAGTGCTCCTTCCAGTCACCGCGCTGTTCAACAATCACTATTTGCGCCGACATTATTCTTTCGCCCGATCCCCTTTGCGTTCACTCAACATGATTACGGCCTTGAGTCCGGCCCCACCAAAACGGGACATGCGTTGGAAGTCCTTCTTGAGGATGGGCATATTTATGCTGTCCGATTCAGTCCTGCCATCCTCGACGTCAACGAAGGAATCATGTACGTAGACGTATTTCTTCTCGAAACCCGTTATTACCAGCCAGTGGGGCGTCTTCTCATGATAGATGCGATATGAAGATACCAATACGATGGGGATGGCGCCCTCGAAGAAGCGCCGCTGAAGCTCCGCGAGCCCGACGACGCGATGGTGGAGCTTTATGCTCGACTCTCTTATCTCGTCCATGCGGTCCTCGTGGATGAGACTTATGACTTCCTTCTTCCTGGGATCGCGTACCGAGTGCATGAAAAACGGCGCCCTGGCGTTAATGAAGAGATCGACATCGAATCCCCTTCTGTTTGCCGCGAGGGCAAGCCCCAGAGAGTCGCAGCCTCCGTGGCCTGCGGCCATGAAGACGGTGGTGGATTCCCGCCATATCCTGAGCTCCAGCCTGCGACTGAACTCCAGCTCAGGATCCAGCGCCTTCATTGCCATCATAAGGGCCGCAGGGCCGCATGTGAAGTCAAGAGTCTGCCTGTAGAAGGGTACCTTCACCATGTCCAGGGCAAGATGGGGAACCAGGCGCTTTTCGAAGCGCAGGGCCGTTTCATGGTCTTCATAGTAGTCCGGCATGGCGCCGAAGGCGCGATAGCCATGCTCCTTGTATAGATTTATGGCTGTGAGATTGTCCTGTCGGACTTCGAGGCGCATTATTACGCAGTCATTGTCAAGAGCGTCCCTCTCTGCGGACTCAAGTAGTGCCGACCCAATCCTGAATCCCCTGAAGTCGGGGTGGACGACGATGGAATAGAGCCGCGCCAGTGATGTCCCCTTTCTATAGAGAACGACAGCATAGCCACGTGTCCGGGCGTCATCCACTTCCACGAGCGTGGTTGCATGTCCCTTCTTGATCAGATATGCAAGGCTGCGGCGAGACAACTTGTCCCCGCTGAAGGAGAGGTTCTCCATCTCCTGTAACGCATCCAGGTCTGATTGTACGGCTTCACGGATCATCTGTTGTCCGGGCTCCTCTCCCGGCCCGTAACCCAGTCCAGGGTATATTAGCACCACAGGTCCCGGCTCCGCCACATAGTTTCCTTATCCTGTGGTCACCAAAGACCCCTCGTGTTAGAATATAGCGGCCAGGGACAGAAAGAGGGCCCTAAGTCATGAAGGACATATTAAGCCGTTACGCGCGCGCTGAAGACGGCAGCGTCATAATCGATGTCTATACCGACCGACCGGAGTATCTATACAATGACTTCGACAGAAAAGCCCCTTATACGAAGAAGGACCTCGACCCGGACTTCGTAGACTACCTCATAGGCTGCGCGAAGGAGGTCGGGAAGCACTCCTTCCTTATACGCATGAACCTCCCCTCCGTACCTGATGAAGAGGTAGCTTCCAGAGTCCGGAACAGCATCGCTTCATATTTCTCATACCTGATAAGCGCGGAGGAAGATGACATGCGAAAGGCTCTGCGCACGTCAGTGATTTTCCTTCTGACCGGCCTCGGGTTGCTCATCTTATCGGTATGGGCACATCAGAGATTCCTGGCGCCCGAAAGCCTTGCCGGGAGGGTCATGTCCGAAGGGATAACTGTCGCTTCCTGGGTTTCGCTCTGGGAGGCGCTGGCGAACTTCCTGATCCAGTGGCCGCCGCACAATAGAGAGATGAATCTTTATAAACGGCTTGCTGCCGCCCCCGTGATTTTCCAGGAGCTGACACAGGCTCCCGTGGAATCATGAGTTATATTCGCGGGAACAAAGATATTGCGCGGGTGGGACTGCTGCAATACGATTGAGCGCGGGCCGACCGGGTTATATTCTACGGGTTTTGCGGAATACCCGGAAAGCCGGAATGACCGATTATGCCGGCCATGGGGCCTACAGGCCGGCCGAAACCTGAGGAGTCACAAGGATGAATGACAGTTCGGACAAGAGGGCCTACCTGACGGGCAGGAGAATAATGCCCAGGGCGATCAGCCCAGAATACACAGTGACCGACCTCATCGATAAGACCTTCAATGCGTACAATGCCGGGCGGATCAAGGAGGCATGCAACCTCATCGTGCGCAGGCTCTCGGAGCCGGATGTCACCACGGGGATGAGCCTTGCGGGGGCGCTCACGCCTGCCGGGATGCAGGCATCTATTATCGCGTTAATGGACCATGGCTTCGTGGACTGGATCGTCACGACCGGTGCCAACATGTATCACGACCTCCATTACGCTTTTAATCTTCCTCTTTTCGAGGGCTCGCCCAACGTCGACGACTGCGCGCTGAGGCGCGCCGGGGTCACGAGGATATATGACGTGCTCTTCGACTATGAGGAAGTCCTGATGGAGACAGACAGAAGGCTCAGAAAGCTGCTTGTCCGACCTGAGTTTCAGAGGGAGATGGGCACGCAGGAATTCTACCACATTCTGGGCAAGGCGGTGGATGAGAGCGAGCGGGCGAATAAGACAGGCCAGGTAAGCATACTGGCTGCAGCCTACCGAAACGGCATCCCCATATTCACCTCTTCCCCGGGCGACAGCACAATCGGCATGAACGTGGCGGGCCTGGAACTGCTCAGTGAGAAGTTCAAGCTCAGGATCAACCCCAGCATCGACGTCAACGAGTCAACGGCGATCATACTCAATGCCAAGAAGCACGAGAACGGTAGGGCCGCGGTGCTCCTGGTCGGCGGCGGGTCTCCCAAGAACTTTATGCTTCAGACCGAGCCGCAGATCCAGGAGATACTCAGGATCAAGGAGGCCGGCCAGGACTACTTTATCCAGATAACCGACGCCAGGCCGGATACGGGGGGGCTTTCGGGCGCCACACCGAAGGAAGCCGTCACCTGGGGCAAGATCGATCCCGACAGCGTCCACAGCAGCGTGATAGTCTATGCCGATTGTACCATAGCGCTTCCTCTGATCACAGCCTATGTGCTGCAGAATACTGAGTCCAAGAAGCTGAGACGGCTCTACGACCGGCGTACGGAGCTCTTTGCGATGCTCCGCGAGGCCTATTTCGAGAACTTCCGCAAGAACGCGCCGGAGGAGATGACGGAACTGGAGAACCGACTTGCCGGCCATCAAGAGTAAAATCGACAAGAGTATCATGCTCGCCCTGGTCGAAGAGCACGGCACCCCCCTACTCATCATGGACCACGATGAGATCAGGCGCAACTACCGGCGTTTCAGAAAACGCCTTCCGCGGGTCCAGGCCTATTACGCGGTAAAGGCGAATTCACATCCCGAAATTATAAAGACGCTCTTCGATGAAGGGGCGAGTTTCGATGTCGCTTCATTCCCGGAATTCATGGCGGTTCACGAGCACATAGAAGACTGGCCGGACGATAAGCGCTTCGGTTTTATTTGGGACAAGATGATTTTCTCAAACACGATCAAAGACATCGAGACCCTCGAGAACCTCAGGCCCTACAGGCCGCTCGTGGCGTTCGACAATGAGGACGAGATCAGGAAGATCAAGCGCCACTGCAATACCGCCGGGCTGATTCTACGCCTTACCGTATCGGACACCGGGTCGGTTGTTGAGCTCAATTCCAAGTTCGGGGTGGCTCCGGCCAATGCCAACGACCTCATTGAGAAAGCGTTCGCTATGGGCATGCCGGTAGAGGGCCTGAGTTTTCACGTGGGCAGCCAATGCATGAATCCCAGCAACTATGTGGAGGCTCTCAGCACGGCACACGAGATCTTCAGTGCCGCGAACCGGAGCCGCCGGGGAAAGCAGAAGAAGCTGAATCTCATTAATATAGGCGGAGGCTTTCCTGCCGCATATGATAGGGCAGTACCGAGATTCGAGCCCCTGGCCAGGACAATCAACTCCGAGATAGAGCGGCTATTCCCCGACCGGAACATAGAGATCCTGGCCGAGCCGGGCCGGTTTATCGTCGCCACAGCCGGGACCCTCGTCTCGAAGATCATCGGGCGGGCACGGCGGGACGGCAAGCGCGTCTACCATATAGACGACGGCGTATATCACGACTTCTCCGGCGTGGTCTTCGACCACTGGGTTCCCAATTTCGGGTCCTTCCGCAAGGGCCGGCGCGAGATATGTGCCGTGGTAGGCCCGACCTGCGACAGCTTCGATAAGGTGACGCTCGCGGCGAACCTGCCGGCCAACCTGCAATACGGGGACCTATTGTACACCGCGAACATAGGCGCCTACAGCTCAGTTTCGGCAACGAGCTTCAACGGTTTCCCCCCGGCCAGGGTCATCCATATCAATACGGGTCGGTGATTCCGCGGCTGGTCCGGGACCGGGCGGGCTTCTCGGATACCGCCGGCGCGGCTGCGTCAAACGGCCGCCACCTTCTTCATTTCCCCAACCGAGAGTTATACCCGCAGACAAATATCCATTCTCTCCTGTTTAGTCCTGGCCGTGTCAGGGTAACGTTCCCCCTGGTCCAAGGTCGACCGACGACTGCGGTAGTCAAAAGCGCTCCCTTTTCATATAGTCAGGTCGAGGGCATTATCAGCGAAGGAGGTGCGAGTAAATGAAACACGTGCGTCGCTACGGGTTGGAACTGTTGTTACTTCTGCCCCTCATATACCTGATTCTGCTTTGTCCGGTCATGTGCGCGGGAGCCCCGAGCCCGCTCAGCCAATACGAAGACGGCCAACTCGAGTTCAGGGAATACAGCTCCGGCAACCTCCTGGTGTATTATCATCAGAGGAAGCTCGGGGAGGCCATCGTCGAGAATGACTTCATCGTGTACCAGTTCGACGCGGCCACGGAGAAACTCATATCGGTCAGGAGGAGATGGAGGGACGACCTTCCGGACTATCTCACTCCCATCCAAATAACCAGGGAAGAGGCCGAGTCACTTGTCGAAGGCGAGGTGCTCCGCAGTAGCCTTTACATAATCTCTCCCGAGTCCGACGTCTTCCCGCTCGAGCCTGTTCCGCAGAACCCGTGCTGGGTAGTCCGTCACATCGCGGAAGGCAATATGACCATCACCCTTGTGGACGCGGTTGACGGGAGCATACTCGGCAACGGCGTCCCGCCGCCATATACCGGTTTCGCGCTGAGCGGACCGTGGACTTTCATTCCCTGCAGCGGCACCTGGGACGACTGGAGAGAGAACGCGAGGACCTGGTTCGAGACCATGGGGTACTCCACCGAATCGGTGGCCTGGCCGGAGGAAGATAAGGTTAGAAGTCACATCCAGTCGGGGCAGACCGCGCTATTCTACGAGCTCGCGCATGGCAACAGCCGCACGTTCACGAGCGGATGCCTGAACGGGCTGGCCGGAGAAACCACAACCGCAACTGAAGTCGAAGCCTGGATTGCCGACTACGCTAAGATGCCATTCGCTTTTGTGGGAAGCTGCGGGGGCCTCTGTCTGAAAGTCGATGACACGTTCGCATACGAGTTCAGGAAGGGCGAGCCGGAGAGCTCGGTAGTCGTGGGCTATTGCAACATGGACGCGCCGGAATGCGACGTGTGCTGGGGACAGTCTATCCTGTGGCAGACCGCACTCTTTGAGTATATCAGCCAGGGCTGGACGGTGAAGGCGGCACACGACCAGGCTAAGGCGGATTATCCCGAATGCGGAGAAAATCGTTGCATGCGTTTCGCCGGCGATCAGGATTTCGCAATTGTGCCGGTGGTTAAGCGCGATCCATGGCCGCCCGAGGTACTCGTGATCCAGCCCAACGGCGGTGAAGTGCTTGAGCAAGGCATGTTATTCGACATCCAGTGGGTCGCATCAGACAATGCCCTCATCGACTCGGTCGCCATCCTGCTGTCAACAGACGGCGGCCTCAGCTTCCCGGACACAATAGCAGCCGGTCTTCCCAATGACTCATCTTATATCTGGAGTGTCCCCGATATTGACTCCAGGACCGCGCGAGTTAGGGTGGCGGCTATGGATGGGGGCTTCAATGAGGGCGCCGATGCCAGCGATGCCGACTTCACGCTCTGGGGAACGCTATCGGGTGTGGACATAAACAACATAACCGAGGCGCCCGCGGACTGGACGCTGAGTATCTCGGGCGGGAATCCTGTTCGCAGTCCGTCAAAGGTAGTCCTGGGTCTCCCCGAGCCGCATTATGTCAGCCTGTCCCTGTACAGCGTAACTGGCAGAGAGATTCTGAACCTCATGAGCGGCCACGTTCCCCCGGGCTTTCACAGCATACCGTGGACTGGAATGAACCGGAATGGCACGCGCCTGAGTCCCGGCATCTACTTCCTGAGGCTGGATTGCGGCAATGTGGCAAGAAGCGCCAAGGTCGTGATTGCCGGATAGATAACCCCCGGTAGCCCTCTCTGTCGACGTGGCTGAGGTCCTAAGAGACTGCGCCGAACCCGATGACAGCAGGTATTGCGGGACAGGTTGTGCAGCAATTGCCTGGCATACCTGTCAGCTTCAGCCGGTAAGCGAGAGCTGGTCAGGACCATTGTGGACGAGAGAAGGTCATTTTGCTCAGATACAATCACTCTGTAGCTAAAGAGCAGGACACCCATCGAGGATGTCCTGCTCTATATTCTCTATGTCGCCGCTATCTGAAGAGCACCACCTTGTGCGTTGCTTCTTCAGAGCCAAACCGGAGACTCACGAAGTACAGGCCCATCCCGAGTGAACCGTCCCTGGTCCAGGTAACCGAGTGATATCCCGCTGAATAAACCTGGTCCGCGAGTGTGTCGACCACCCTTCCTCCCACGTCGTACACCACGATCTGAACCCGCCCTTCGGCTGGAATGCCGAAGCTTATTTGCGTCATCTCCCTGAATGGGTTCGGGCTATTGCCCGTTATCAGGGCGTACGCCGGTATAT
>JASFEA010000078.1:0-14875 GCA_050125095.1 bacterium | reverse complement strand
CGATGGGTCACAAAGACGCCGAGCTCCTGGAACGAGCCCTTGTCCACAATGAGGTCGATGCGCTCGCGGGCGGTCAGTTTGCCCGCTTCGTGCTGTTTTTCTATCCTCTTCTGGCCTCCCCCCAGGGGGACGCGTTCCTTCTTCTTCTTGAGATCTTGGAGCCGCTCTTCGGTGGACTTGCGCAACCCTATCACCTGCCTTCCGGCTGAAGCGAAAAGACGCAATTCGGCGGCGGGGGCCACCTCTTTCTGATTGAGTCAGGACACAACCGGGTAAGCTCGGGCACCCGGAAACCTTGGATGATGGTACCCCGCAGGCGCGCCCCAAGTCAAACCGTTTTTGGCTGGACCGCACGGATTGAGCTTTGCCGCACCACCAGCTTCTGCTAATCTTGACCAGTCCGGGACGCGGGCAAAGGAGGCCCCTATGAAATCCCCCAATTGTATGGTTCTGCTGCTGGTTTTTTTGACGTCCCTCGCGCTCCTCGCGTGGCCGGCGGAAGGAAGAAGGAAACTCACCTCTATCGAGATGGACCCCGAGGATATCCCCTGCTGTGATTCCAGGACAGTGCAGGCCGTTGTGTGGTCCGGAGACGACTCCCTCATGACTGTCGAAGACCTGGCGGCTTACTGCGGGCCCGTCCTGTGGTTCTCTCCCGACGAGCCCCTGCTCGGGGACACGGAGGGGAAGGACATCATGCTCCCGGAGCCCTTCCCGTTCGAGGAAGATCGCGGGAGGGCGGTTGTCTACTACCGCGTCCGGAACCTCATGGTGGCAGGCGACAGGGAGACCGCCTACATGCCCGATCCTGACGACAGGGGCGAGTCGGTTATAGACCTGGGTAACGTGGTTGCCGTAGACCTTGACTACTTCTTCTACTACAGCTCCGAAGCCGGTTTCGGGGGCCATGCGCATGATGTCGAGTCGGTCGAGCTCAAGGTCCTGATCTGGAAGCGGGAGAAATGCCTGGAGTGCCCCTACAACGTCGCCGTCACCCGCGCCGTGGGGAAGGCCCACGGGGTGCTCTGGTACGATAATACGCTCTCCATAGACGAGTATGTCAAGTTCCCGCTCCACATCCTCGTGGAGGAAGGCAAGCACGCATCGTGCACCGACAAGAACGCCGACGGCTACTTCACTCCCGGTTATGACGTCAACAGGCGCGTGAATGACGCCTGGGGCGTGCGCGACGTCCTGAGGAGCGGGGGTCTCTTCACAGGCAATTACCAGGCCTGGATGACCAAGGTGAGGAGACCCGGGTTCAGGGTATTTCCGCCCCTGCCGCCCGACAGCCCCCTGCGCGAGATCCACAGTGAGGGCGGGTGGTACGCTCCCGATGCGGCCATATACGAGCTCAGGCCGTTCCCGTCGGCGGAGAAGGCCGAGCGCGACCTGGTTCACTTCATCGCCGACAAGGGCGACCCCGACTGGCCGGATGTGGAGAGTGCCTCGAGCCTGGCGCATGTAGTGGAGTGGGGAAACGCCGAGTCGTTTGTCAAGTCGATCTCGGTGTCGCTCATGGCCGACGGCGATCTCGGCGTTGACGTGATTCTGCCCTTCTTCATCGTCAAGACGTTCGAGGACCCCGTCGCGGGCGGCTACATCTGCCAGCGCGTTTACTTGAAGGACAAGCGTCTGCGTGATATCGGGTACATGCTCCACTACACGCCATCGGCCTCGCGCTGGATGGACGGGTACCTCTCCGCCGGCTGGGAGTGGGACAAGTACGATGTCTATGAGGACGACAGGTGGACCACAAAGACCAGAAACGACTTCGTGATGGAAACCGGCATAAGGTTCAGGGCCAACCTGGCCCACTCGCCATTCAGCTTCATGTCCTTCCTCACCGACTTCTGGGGCATACGGGCGGGTATCAAGAACTACGGTTTTTTCGACATAGACCGGCTCACCTACGTTATTGAGATCGGCTCGGGCACCTGGTAGCCGCCCGGAACCTAAGCGTTTGACATGCGCCTGCCTATGTGGTATCTAGTGCTAGGCCGGGTTGTATCCGATGCCGGCCTCTTAACCCTACGGGAGGTAAAACGTGGGCATATTCGACCTCATGGACGAGTACGGACATGAGGAGCTGGTCTTCTGCTATGACCAGAGGACGGAGCTTCGCGCCATAATAGCGGTGCACGATACCACCCTGGGCCCGGCCCTGGGCGGCACAAGGATGTGGGACTACGGGTCGGAAGACGCCGCGATTAGCGAGGCGCTCAGGCTCTCCCGCAGCATGACCTACCAGGCCGCGGTCTCGGACTGCGACACGGGGGGCGGCAAGGGGATACTTTGGAGAGATCCCGCCGGCGGCAAGAGCGAAGCCTACTTCCGGGCATTCGGCCGGTTCATCGAGGGCCTTGGCGGGCGGTTCATAACCTACGCCGACCTCGGCACGGACGACCGCGATATGCTCTACATAAGGCGCGAGACCGGGTATATCGCGCCCTTCGTCAGCCGCGCCCGCGAAGGAAGCCTGGGCGGCAAAGCCACCGCCCACGGGGTCCTGTGGGGGATGCGGGCCTGCTGCAAGGCCAAGTACGGCGTCTCATCCGTGAAGGGGCGCACAGTGGCCATACAGGGCGTGGGTGAGGTCGGCTACAACCTGGCGCGGTATCTCGATGAAGAGGGCGCGCGCCTCATAATCACCGACATCGTCTATGACGCCATGAAGCGCGTTCAGGACCTGGTGCCCTCGGCCGAGATCGTGAGGCCCGATGAAATCTACGAATGCGATTGCGACATCTTCTCGCCCTGCGCCTTCGGCGGGGTTATCACCCAGGAGAGGGCCGAGAAACTCAAGTGCAAGATCATAGCAGGTGCTGCCTATGACATCCTGGAATCGAGCAGCGTGGGGGACTACCTTCACAAGAAAGAAATACTGTACGCGCCCGACTTCGTCATCAGCGCGGGCGAGCTCTTCCAGACCTCCGACGGTCTGCAGGCGGCGACCGAGCAGGAGACCATCGCGAGAGCATGCGAGATATTCGAAGTGCTCGTAAGCGTATTCGACTATGCGGAGAGAGAGAGTATGCCACCCTTCCGGGCCGCGCGCAGGATGGCCGAGGACCGGATAGAGCGGGTGGGCGGCGTGAGAAGCATTCTCGCAAAGGCCCCGCAGCCGGAGGTCTAGAGAAGACCGAGGTCAGTGATGCCTGAGAACAAGACCGACAAGCACAGGATACTCGCCATCAATCCGGGTTCCACCTCCACCAAGATCGCCGTATTCGACAACGAGACGGCGGTGCTTGAGGAGACCATCAGGCACTCCGAGCTCGACCTCTCACCTTTCGAGAGTATCTGGGACCAGTACGAGTTCAGGAAGAAGACCATACTGGATGCGCTCCGGCGGAACGATATCGACGTGCATTCGCTCACGGCTGTGGTCGGTAGGGGAGGGCTCTTGAGGCCGGTGGTGAGCGGCACGTATGAAGTCAACCAGCTCATGATAAACGACGGCCGCGAGGGTGTGCAGGGCCAGCATGCGGCCAACCTGGGACCGGTGCTTGCCTATGGCATAGGCTGGGACCTCGGGATTCCCGCATTCATGGTGGACCCACCCAGCGTGGACGAATTCGAACCCATGGCGCGGCTGTCCGGCCTTAAGACCGTGGCGAGGCGGAGCCTCGCGCATGCCCTCAACATAAAGGCCACCGCGCGCCTGGCGGCGGCTGACATGAAGAAGAGCCTCGAGGAGATAAATCTCATAGTGGCCCATATGGGGGGCGGCATATCCGTATGCCCTTTGAGGAGGGGCCGTGTCGTGGACGCTAATGACGCCAACTCGGGCGGCCCGTTCACCCCCGAGCGCGCCGGTACCGTTCCCACCATGGGGCTCATCGACTTCATCTTCGATAACAAGCTCGGCAGGGAAGAGGCCAAGCGCGAGCTCATAGGCCACGGCGGGCTTGTTTCCCATCTGGGAAGTAACTCCGCCAGGGAAGTGGAGGAGAGGGTGAGATCGGGCGACGAGCACGCGGCCCTCGTCTACCAGACTATGGCTTACCAGATAGCCAAGGAAATCGGGGCGATGGCGACGGTGCTGATGGGCGACGTCGACGCAATCGTGCTGACCGGGGGCCTCTCTGGGAGTGAGATGATAGTGGGCTGGATCAAGGAACGAGTCGGGCATATCGCCCCGGTCATGATCTATCCCGGCGAGGACGAGATGGAAGCCCTCGTGCTGGGTTCGCTGAGGGTCTTAAGAGGAGAAGAGAAAGCCAAGACATATCCTGAAACCGTGGACACCCTGCCCCTTTAGTTGCGAGACGGAGGTTACAAATGGCGTATGAGAACATAATCTTAGAGAAAAGGGACGGCATCGGCTACGTGACCGTGAACCGGCCCAAAGTGCTGAACGCCCTGAGCATAGCAACGGTCAAGGAGCTCATCGACGCCTTCGAAGACCTAAAGGCCGACGATAGCATCCGCGTGGTAATCCTGACCGGGGCCGGCGAGAAGTCATTCGTCGCGGGGGCCGACATCGGCGAGTTCAAGACACTGGATTGCGACGGCGCGAGGGACTACGCCAAGCGGGGCCAGGGACTCCTTACCCTAATGGAGAATCTCGGCAAGCCCGTGATAGGCGCCGTGAACGGCTTCGCCCTGGGCGGGGGCTGCGAGATCGCCATGGCCTGCACCTTCCGCGTTGCCTCCGACAATGCCAAAATGGGGCAGCCCGAGGTGAACCTGGGCCTGATCCCCGGCTACGGCGGCACCCAGCGGCTCCCGAGGCTCGTGGGGAAGGGCCGCGCCATGGAGATGATACTCTCGGGCTACCCCATCGACGCCGAGACGGCGGCCAGGTGGGGGCTCGTCAACAAAGTCGTTCCGCAGGCCGAGCTCATGGAAACATGCGAGAAGCTCGCGAAGACTATTGCGCTTAAGGCACCCATAGCACTAAAATACTGCCTGGAAGCTGTTAACAGCGGTCTCAATGTCACGCTCGAAGAGGGACTGGTTCTCGAAGCCGACCTCTTCGGTCTTGTATTCGCGACAGAAGACTGCAAGGAAGGCACGACGGCTTTCTTAGAGAAGCGTAAGCCCGACTTCAAAAATAAGTAACGCATCTGGGCGTCCCCATCGTCTAGCCCGGTCTAGGACACCGCCCTTTCACGGCGGCAACACGGGTTCGAATCCCGTTGGGGACGCCAATTGCTTTTCATCTACGATTCACCCCGGCGGGCTATTCTTGACATCCCGCGGCGGTTATGTTTACTGATGAACCGCCGCTGTCAGCGGGGCATCCAAAGGAGGTCGAAGGGCGTTTCGCGAAAGAAGTGGTCATACCGCCAGCAGATGCGGAAGCCGTCCAACGGAGAGTGTGAACATCCTATTGATCAGGGAGCAAGGAGAGGACTTATGAGGCGCAACCTGGGACGCTCTGGGATTGAGGTGAGCAGCGTAGGTATGGGTTGCTGGGCGATTGGTGGACCCTGGGGCGATGGGAATCACCCACTCGGTTGGGGTGAAGTAGATGACGAGGAGTCTGTCCGCGCCATCCATGCTGCGCTCGAACGGGGAGTCGATTTCTTCGACACGGCCAATGTTTATGGCACGGGACACAGCGAACGCGTTCTCGGCAGGGCGCTTTCCGGCCGCCGGACTGAGGTTGTGATCGCCACCAAATTCAATGCGGTGTTTGATGAGACCGCACGTAAGGTTACGGGCGTGGACACATCACCGGCCGGCATTCGGGCCGCTCTGGAAGATTCCCTGCGCCGCCTGAATACCGACTACGTCGACTTGTTTCAATTCCATGACAACGCGTTCCCTGCGGACGACGCCCTGCCGGTGCGCGACACGCTCGAAGAGCTTGTGGCCGAGGGCAAAATCCGCGCCTATGGCTGGAGCACAGATTTTCCGGACCGGGCGGAGGTCTTCGCTCAGGGGCCGAGGTGCACGGCGATTCAGTTGCAGCTGAACGTGCTGGACGACAACCCTGCCGTGATTTCCATCTGTGAGAGTTACGACCTGGCTGCCATCAACCGCGGTCCGCTTGCGATGGGAGTCCTGACGGATAAGTACACAGGTGAAACCAAGGCATCTCCCGACGACGTCCGAGGTGAGAAGAGCCCCGAGTGGATGAAATACTTCAAAGACGGGCGGCCCAATCCGGAGTGGCTGGAGAGGCGCGAAGCCATTCGCCAGATCCTCTGCAGCGGCGGAAGGACGGTGGCCCAGGGAGCATTGGCGTGGCTGTGGGCACGGAGCCCGAAGAACGTACCCATTCCCGGCTTTCGCACCGTGAGCCAGGTTGAGGAGAATGCCGGGGCAATGGAGTTCGGCCCGCTCGCGCAGGAGCAGATGCGCGAAATCGATGGCCTTCTCGAGCGGCAGTAGTTCCTTCATAGGTCTCTTCGTGAGCCCTGTATAGGCATAAGCCGGTTTTGGGCGGCCAGCGGCTCGACAAGGCACTTTGGCGGGATTGTGACGAATGAGGTTGTCGAATGAGACGCGATAGGTAAGCGCCTCATCGTGAAGCAATGCGTGCCTGGGCCTTCCACATGAGATGCATCTGCCCGAGCTACTCCATGATGCGGTTCCAAAAACTCGGGAAGCTACCGGTCAACGTTGCAGCGCAGTACTACTACAACCTTGTCGCGCCTAACTGCGGGGCCGACTGGTCGCTGCGCGTGCAGATTCAATTTCTCTTTCCGAAGTAGTAGCCTTTGTGGCCGTCGGCCGGGACCATGACAGGAGTAAGGTGTCCCGGCACGGACGGTTCCGCTTTTTGCATTGATTGAATTCCTCGCATCGTGTTTTATCTGTTGAGAGTCAAGAACAACGGAGGGACGCGAGCATGAAACCCTACATCATCTATGCCATAATCGCCGGCGTCGCCTGGGGAGTGGGAGGTTACTTCGAGAAGGCGGCTCTTCAGAAGCTGGGGCTCCCGCCCATAGCCGGGATCGCCCTAAGGACAGGCATCGCCGTTATCATACTGGGGCTGGTGTCGATTCCCGCTTGGAAGTCCATCGCCGATCCGTCGAATACGCGGGCCTGGGTGACCATAGTCGTCGCCGGCGGCATCGTGGCCGGAAGCCTGGGGATGTGGGCGTTCTATGCGGCATTGGCGACCTCTGAGAATCTGGGCGTGACACTGGCGATAGCATTCGCCCTCGCGCCGCTAGCAGGTACGCTGCTGGGTCTTGCGCGCGGCACCCAGCACGTGGACCTGAGGATCGCCGTGGGGCTTGCGTCGATCATTGTGGGTATCGTGCTTCTGCAGACGGCGGCAAGAGCGCCTTCCCGCTGAGGCCTGTTTTGACATCGGCCGTTAGGCGTGGTATTCTGGGTTTGCCCCTGATAACGGAGGGAGACGATGAGAAAGCACGCCTTTAAGATCACGCTGCTTGTGGTCCTCGGCCTGTTTTTCCTGGTTTCGAGCTGCAGCGACAGCACCACCGGCCCGGACCGGGATTCGGTCGCCAAAGAGCCATTCTATTACAGGTTCCAGGTCTTCGAGCAGGTGCTGCTCACGGTCTCGGGTGTATCGGGCGACATTAGCATCACGGGTTCGGCCTGGTCGGACTCCATCGTGGTGAGGGGCGAGAAGCGCGTGACTTCGGACAGCCCGGATGACGCGCTGGAACACCTTGACTCTATTAGCGTCGAGGTCACGAACGAGGCGGGTATCGTAAGCGCCGTGACCGACCAGCCCGAATATTCCGGCGGAAGGCTATATGAAGTCGATTACGACATAGTCATACCGACCGACCTTGCGGTGAGTATAGCCGGCGTGAACGGCACCATTTCCATAGACTCGGTCGAAAAGCCGGTAGCGGCGCAGGTGGTAAATGGAACCCTATCGCTCGCCGACATCATAGCGAGCGTCACAGGGAGCGTGGTCAATGGTAGGATAGAGGGAGATGTGACGCTGCCGCCTCAGGCAGTCGTGAGCATGAGCGTCGTGAACGGCGAGATAGACATACAGGTACCGGTGAGTACGTCAGCGATGTTCTCTGCGAGCTTCGTCAACGGCGGCGTCAGTTTCCCCAACCTGCCGCTCGTGGATATCGTCACTGCGCCGGGTTCGCTGACGGGCAGGCTGGGGGAAGGGGACGGCACGATTGGACTTTCAGTTGTCAATGGCACCATAATCGTCCGGGGATTCTGATTGCTTGAGACAAGACGTCTCATATTGAGAATGATGCGGCCGGAGGACATTGACGGGCTCTTGAAGATATTTGCGGATCCCAAGGTCATGAAGTCCTTCGGTGTCCCGCCATTTAACCGCGGCCAGATGGAAAAGTGGGTCTGGCGCAACATCATCCACCAGCAAAAGCATGGCTACGGGCTCTTCACCGTGATTCACAAGGATGACCAGGTTATCGTCGGGGACTGCGGGCTAGAGCACATGGAGGTTGAAGGGAAGCAGGAAGTGGAACTGGGCTATGACTTCCGCAGCGACTACTGGAACCAGGGCCTTGCCTCCGAGGCGGCGCGGGCCGTCCGCGACTTTGCCCTGTTTACCCTCCACATGCCCAGAATCATAAGCCTGATAAGGCCCGACAATATTGCCTCGCGGAAAGTCTCCGAGAAGATCGGCATGAAGCAGGAGCAGACGATAATGCGGGGCGACGAGAGGTATTTCATTTACTCGCTTACCCCCTGAGTACTGCTCCCATTGTCCGCCCCCGGGCGTCCGGATGTAGCGCCTGTTCCATCGGTTTGCGTAACATGTTAAGCTTTCGTAGAGTAGAGAAAAGAGAGGAGCCGCAGGTTATGGCAGTGAGGCTTGAGCGCGAACAGACAAGGTGCCCATGGGCCACGGAGAAGTCGGGGACGGTTTACATGAGGTATCACGATGAGGAGTGGGGAGTGCCGGTTCATGACGATATTACCCATTTCGAATTCCTCGTGCTTGACGGCGCCCAGGCGGGCTTGAGCTGGAGCACTATCCTCAATAAGCGTGACGGCTACCGCAGAGCCTTCGCGGGATTCGACCCCAGGAAGGTAGCGAAGTTCGACGGGCGCAAGATCGAGAGGTTGCTCAGGGACCCCGGCATCGTAAGGAACAGGCGCAAGATTGAGGGCGCCGTCAGGAATGCGCGCGCTTTTCTGAAGGTGCAGGAGGAGTTCGGGAGCTTCGACAGATATATCTGGCAGTTCGTGGGCGGCAAGACCAGACAGAACAAGTGGAAAGCGCTGAAGCAGATCCCCTGTGAGACCTCCGAGTCCAGGGCAATGAGCAAGGACCTTAAAGAGCGCGGCTTCAGTTTCGTCGGCCCGACCATCTGCTACGCATATATGCAGGCCGCGGGAATGGTGAATGACCACCTTGTCTCCTGCTTCAGACATAAAGAGGTTGGGAAGATGCGCGGCATTAAGAGCGGCATCAAGAGAGGCAGTAAGAGCGGTAGGGCAAGCGGCAGGACACGCGGGAGTAAAGCTGGGAGATAAGCGCATGAATATCCGCTACCTGACAGAGCATGACGTTGAAGAGTGGCTGCGAATGCGCATGGCGCTCTGGCCCCATCATGACCCGGACGAGCTCAAGGCCGAAGTTTCCGACATGCTCGGCCGGCTCGAGACCCAGCCCGTTTTCGTAGCCGAGAGGGAGGGTGGCGGCCTGTGCGGAATGGTGGAGGTGTCCATTCGTCAGACTGCCGAGAAGTGCAGGACGAGGAACGTGGGCTACCTGGAAGGCTGGTATGTGGACGCGGACATGCGGAGACGCGGGTTAGGCCGGCGGCTGGTGGAAGAGGCTGAGAAATGGGCGCGCGCCAGGGGATGCCTCGAGATGGCTTCCGACACGACACCCAGGTACCCAGACAGCCCGGCGGCGCACAGGGCGCTCGGCTATGAAGAAGTGCAGCGCAAGATACACTTCAGGAAAGATCTTCAGGCCATGGAGGGAAGAGAATGAAAAGAACAGTCTGTTTCGCGGCGATCATGATCGCCCTGGCCATATCGACGGCCTGCGCCGACCGCGGGTCGATTCCGTTCAAACCCGGAGTCGAGATATTCGAGCCCAACCAGCGCGCGCTTATCGCCTGGAACGGCGAGGAGGAGATATTGCTGCTCTCGACGGATCTTGCGGCTTCCGAGTCCACAATGGTGCTAGAGGTTCTTCCGCTTCCATCCGAGCCGGTCGTCAAGAAGGGTGATGTTGAAGTATTTGCAAAGGCGACCGCCCTCATCAACAGAAAGCTGGTTGAGAAGATGACGACGCGTGGCGCAAAGGGACCCGGGGAAGAGGACGAGAAACCGGCCGGAGAAGTCACGTTCCATGAAAGGATCGGGTCGCACGACATCTCGGTCACACATGTGCTCGACGAGACTGGTTTTGTCGCCTGGGTCGTGGAGTACCTGGACTCGGCCGGCGCCGAGAATCCGACCATACCCGAGTCACTGAAGCCCGTAGTCCAGGAGTACCTGGTGGAGGGATTCAAGTATTTTGTCTTCGATGTGGTTTCGCTGTGTGAGGAACCCAGGACCAGTGAGGCGATTCAATACCGCTTCGAGACCGACCACTTGTACTACCCCCTTAAGATTACCCGTACCGAAACGGGGTCTACCAAGATAGACCTTCTTGTGCTGACGCCTCGTCTTCTCAATATATTCCCCGGGATTTCATATAAGAGGATTACATTGCCCCATGAACCCGTTACGCTTACGGGGATTGAGCTCTGGGGACTCAACAGGGAGATGTATGAACTTCTGGGCAAGCCCAAGGAATCCAGGCTCCGCATCTGGAAGCTGGGCGGGGAGCTCGCTTCCTTTGATAAGGACCTGCTGGCCAAGTAGTGCAAGCGCTTTGATGCCGGCGCGGGCGTCCCGGCATTCCGGCATGATCTCAGGAGGGCGCTGCCATGGATAGCGAACGTCTCGAGAAGCAGATGGCGTTCATCGTGGAGATAGACAGGATCAAACAGGTGCTGCGGCGGACCGTGGTGATTGGAACGAATCGCCACGAGAATGACGCGGAGCATTCGTGGCATCTTGCCATGATGGCGATACTGCTGGCCGAGTATGCAGAGGGCAGGAGCGTCGACATTCTGAAGGTCCTCAAGATGGTACTAGTCCATGATCTTGTAGAGATAGACGCCGGCGATACCTACTGCTATGACGAAGAGGGGGCGAAGGACAAGAGCGAGCGCGAGACCCGGGCGGCCGATCGTATCTTCGCCATGCTTCCCGATGACCAGGGGAGCGAGATAAGATCACTCTGGGATGAGTTCGAGGAGATGACCACGCGGGAGGCACGCTTCGCCAACGCGCTTGACCGCCTGCAGCCACTGCTTCTCAACTACCACTCGGGCGGCAAATCGTGGCAGAAGCACCAGGTTACGAGCGAACGTGTCCTCATGCGCGCGCAACCGATTGCGGGTCACATGCCCGGCGTCTGGGAGTTCGCAGCCGGTCTCATCCGGGATGCCGTAGAGCAAGGGTTCCTCGCCGAATGAGCCCGCCTGTTCAGGCTGACTTCAAGTCCGGCTTGCGCATCTGAGTAGACGGGCGGAGCGCTTGTTAATTGCCCCGATATCTGATAGAATAGGCGCGGGAAGCCTACGATCACGGACTTTCAGGGAGAGGTATTGGGATCATGCTTTCAGAACACTTATATCTCAAGAGTGCCGGTGTTATCGCGCTCCTGGCCGTTCTGGCCTCGACGGCAGCCCACGCCGATATGACTTTTGTTTCCGCGGGTTCCGTCTGGAAGTATCTCGATGACGGCTCCGACCAGGGTGCGGCCTGGACGGCTCCGGGATTCGCCGACACGGCATGGGCGAGCGGACCCGCCCAGCTCGGCTACGGCGACGGGGATGAGGCGACCGTGGTGAGCTACGGCCCCAGCTCGAGCAGCAAATACGTGACGACGTATTTCAGGCATGCCTTCGACGTTGTAGACCCTTCGCCTTACGTCTGCATGAAGCTGAGGCTTGTCCGGGACGACGGAGCGGTTGTCTATCTCAACGGGACCGAGGTCAGACGAGCCAACATGCCGGATGGCCCGGTCGGCTATATGACGCTCGCGCCGAATGTTATCGGGAGCAGTGATGAGGACGCCTTCCAGGATCTCTATTTCTATGCGGACGATCTCTTCGCCGGCAGCAACGTCATCGCGGTCGAGATACACCAGCAGTCGCGGACGAGCTCAGATATAAGCTTCGACCTCGAGCTGATTGGTCTCGAAACGCTGCCCACGCTAGTGAGAAAGCAGCCATACCTCATATACTCCGATGTCAATACTGAGATGGACGTGCACTGGCAGCTCTCGCTGCCGGACTCGTGCCTTATAGAGTGGGGCACCGATACTTCCTACTCGATGGGGAGCGCGGAGACCGGTGTCTACGGGACGGACTATCAGCATACATATACAATCACCGGCCTCACTCCCGGCAATCTCTATCATTATAGAGTTAATGCCGGGGCCGGGCAGTACGCCGGGTCCTTCCGGGCCGCGCCGGCGGATGAAGCCATGCAGGTCAAGTTCTTTGCCTATGGCGACTGCCGCACGTATCCTGCGGCCCATAACCTGGTGGCCCAGGACGTTATCGCTGAGTACACGGCCGACCCCGACCTCCAGACCATTATCCTGTCGATGGGAGATCTGGTGTCGGACGGGGATATCGAATCCGAATGGGACACCGAGCTATTCGCCGATTACGCTTATCTTCGAGAGATGATGGCCTGCCTGCCCTATCAGTCATGTATGGGGAATCACGAGGAAGACGGGGTTCTCTTTGAGAAGTACTTCCCTTGTCCATACGTCGCCGACAGGTACTGGTCTTTTGATTACGGGCCCGTGCATTTCACCGTCCTTGACCAGTACGTGCCATACGGGACGGGGTCTCCTCAGCTTGCGTGGCTGGTGAACGACCTGGCCACTACGGACAAGCCGTATAAGATAGTCTACCTCCATGAGCCGGGCTGGTCGGCCGGGGGCCATGAGAACAACACGACAGTTCAGTCGGTCATCCATCCTCTTCTTATCCAGCATGGCGTCTCGATGCTCTTCGCAGGCCATAACCATTACTACGCACGCGCCGTGGTAAACGACATACATCATGTTACGACGGGTGGCGCGGGTGCGCCGCTTTATACTCCAAATGACTCCTATCCATACATAGTCGCGACTTCTAAGACCTACCACTTCTGCACGGTCGATATCGACGGTCCCCTGCTTCACTTCGAGGCGATCAATACGGGCAGCTCGATTGTCGATTCGTTCACGGTAGTCAATCCGAACGCGGCGGTGGAGGCGGTGCAGGCCGCGCATGGGGGATTCGCGCTCGGGCCGGCTTATCCGAGTCCCTTCACCACCAGCACGCGTTTGTCATTCACGGTGCCGGTTGTCTCCCACATCAGGCTCGAGGTCTATGACATCAAGGGACGGAAGGTCAGAACGTTACTTGAGGGCGTGGCCGAGCCCGGTACGCGGTCAACCGCCTGGGACGGGCTTGATGACATGGGCAGGAGAGTGTCTCCCGGGGCATACTTCTGTCGCCTTGAATCGGGCGATATAAGCGTGAGCCAGAAGGTGGTCAGGGTACGATAGTGCCCGTCCAATCGCGCGGCCTCCGAAGACTGCGGACTTGGCTGCGGGCTCCTGTCCTGTGTCTGCTTGTGCCCCTCGTGGCCGTATTTCTCTCATTGGACGGCGAATGCGGCCAGGTTGAATTCATAAAGGGCGCGGACGTCTCCTTCCTCGAGCAGGTTGAGGACGGGGGAGGCATCTACACCGAGGGCGGAGAGCCCCGCGACGCGCTCGATATCTTCCGGGATCACGGTTTCAACTTCATTCGCCTTAGAATATGGCTGGACCCGGCCGGGGGCTATTGCGACCTTGGGAGCACACTCCTGATGGCGGCGCGCGCCAGGGAGAAGGGCCTTGGATTGCTAGTCGATTTCCATTACTCCGACACCTGGGCGGACCCGGGGCGTCAGAAGAAGCCGGCGGCCTGGTCGGGCGTGGGGGGCGAGGCGCTCGCGGACAGCGTGCGCGAGTATACGCGAAGCGTGATTGAGGCGCTCGACGCGCAGGGCACGATGCCGGACATGGTGCAGATCGGGAACGAGATTATCTGCGGCATGCTCTGGGACGACGGACGCGTATGTGATTCATTCGATTCAGAGGAGCAATGGGAAGTATTCGGGACTCTCGTATCCGCCGGGATCCGGGGCGTCCGGGATGCGACTGCGCCGGAGGACAGCGTCCGGATCATGATCCACATAGACCGCGGCGGTGACAACAGTGCGGGCCGCTGGTTCTTCGACCACCTCATCGCCGAGGGTGTGGACTTCGACATAATCGGCCAGTCTTTCTACCCGTGGTGGCACGGCACGCTTGACGACCTCGAGGCCAATCTCGCCGACCTCTCATACCGCTACGGTAAGGATATCGTGATCGCGGAGACGGCCTACCCCTGGACGCTGGACTGGCATGACAACACGCATAACATGGTGGGCCTGCCGGAGCACCTGCTGCCGGGCTATCCCGCCACGGTCGCGGGACAGCGCGCGTTTCTCGCTGACCTCATGGACATCGTGGCCGACGTGCCGGGCTCGCTGGGGCTGGGTGTCTTCTACTGGGCGCCCGAGTGGATATCCGCGCCGTCGTTGGGTTCGGCCTGGGAGAACGTCACCGTCTTCGACTTCTCGGGAGAGGTGCTCGGGTCGATTGACGTTTTCGATTCAGCCTGTGCGGGATCCGGGGCGCCTCCGCGATAGGTACCCGCCGGCATCCTGCGGCTTTCCAGCTTGTCAAACCAAGCGCAAGAGGCGATGATGCTCGTATTGGTCTTCGCATACGGCTCAATGCAGGAGATTGTGACACATGAAAGCGATGGTACTGGAGGCCCTCACCGACCTCGCCAGGAACACTTCGCCGCTAAGCCATGCCGAAGTACCCGACCCCGTTCCG
>JASFEA010000077.1:0-15063 GCA_050125095.1 bacterium | reverse complement strand
GAGCAGACTGGTCAGGCCCGAACGGCTTGCGGCGACGATGCCGGCGGACTTGCCGCGCGCGTCGGTCTCCAACAGCGCCACGAGGTCGAGATGCGCGCCCACGGCCACTTCGACCATGAAGGCCTCAAGTCCCGCGAGGCGCGACATGTCCTTGGGCGCGGCGGCGGCGTTGCCCTCGCGCCGCCTGCATTCGTCTTCGCGCGAGTTTATAGACCTTACAAGCGACTTCAAATCCGGCAGAGAAAGCATAGTCTTCCTTCCGGCAAGAACGGATTCTGATGTACTGCTACCCTGAATATGATTCGGCATTCGGAGGGACTTGCTTTAGATGAGGTGGGCCTGCCCCGGGGGCCTTGAGGCGCATTGAGAGGATCCAGGGCGCATTGAGGGCCTCCGGGACGCACCGAGCGCTCTAAGGGGCACGGAGGGACCCGGGGCCGCGGGAGGCCCTAGGCCTTGGGGAGAAACCAGGCCACGGTGGCTTTGAGCCCGTCCTCGAAGGTGACGAGCGGCTCGTAGCCGAGCACCTCTCTGGCCCGGGTTATATCGCCCAGCGAGTGCTTGACATCGCCCGGCCGCGCGGCCTCATAGGTCGCCGGGACGTCTTTGCCCACGAGTCCGTGAAGCCGCGTCAGAAGCTCGTTCAAGGTGAACCGCTCGCCGCAGGCCACGTTGATCACCGTGCCCGGCGCGCGCTCGGCCGTGGCGGCCAGCAGGTTGGCCTGGACCGCGTTGTCGATATAGGTGAAGTCGCGCGACTGCTCGCCGTCGCCGTAGACGACGGGCGACTCGCCGCGCGCGAGCTTGTTTATGAAGATGGGGATCACCGCCGCGTACTGGCTCGTGGGATCCTGGTAGGGGCCGAATATGTTGAAGTACCTTAAGGTCACTGCGGGCAGCCCGTAGACGTCGTTGAAGACCTTGACGTACATCTCGGCCGCGAGCTTGGATACGGCATAGGGCGAGAGCGGCTCGGCCTTCATGTCCTCCTGCTTGGGAAGCGTCGGGTTGTCCCCGTAGGCCGAGGACGATCCGGCGAAGACGAAGCGCTTGACGCCGGCGTCGCGGGCGGCAACCAGGAGATTGAGAGTGCCGCCTATATTGACGGCATCGGTTCTCAGCGGGTCATCCACCGAGCGCACCACCGAGACGACGGCCGCGTGATGGTGTACATAGTCGACGCCCTGCATGGCCTTCTTCACCGTGTCCGTATCGCAGATGTCGCCCTTGATCACGGTGGCGTCGCCCTTGATATCCGTGAGATTGGCCTCGTAGCCCGTGGAGAAATCGTCGAGGATCACGACATCCCCTCCCTCGCTCACCACTCGTCTCGCGATGTTTGAACCTATGAAACCGGCTCCGCCGGTAATGAGGAATTTCGCCATCCTAGCCTCTATATCTTGTGTATATTGGGGGCCTTGAATTTCTTGAGCGCGTTTCTGGTGTCCACGATCGCCTTCGAGTTTTTAACGATCTGCCCGTAGTTGAAGGCCTTGTGATTCGTGACTATCACGGCGCAGTCATACTTGTTGAGCGCCGGTCCCGATATCTTAACACTTTTCATCTTCTTCCCGTCAAACGAAATCGTGTCCACCAGGGGGTCGGCGTAACTGACCCTGGCGCCCTTTTCCTCCAGCTGCCTGATGACGTCCAGAGCGGGCGACTCGCGCGTGTCGTCGACGTCGTTCTTGTAGGCGACGCCGAGGACCAGCACCCTGGCGCCGTTCAGGCTCTTCTTGTGGAGGTTCAAGACGTCGGTCACCTTGGTGACGACGTATTGCGGCATGGAGGAGTTGATCTGGCCGGCGAGCTCTATGAAGCGCGTCTCGAAACCGGCCATCCTCGCCTTCCAGGACAGATAAAACGGGTCTATGGGAATGCAGTGCCCCCCGAGCCCGGGCCCCGGGTAGAAGGGCATGAAGCCGAAGGGTTTGGTGGCGGCCGCCTCTATGACTTCCCAGACGTCTATGTCCATGCGCGCGCACATCAGGCACATCTCGTTGACGAGCCCGATGTTGACGCTCCTGAAGGTGTTCTCCAGCAGTTTCACCATCTCGGCGACCGTGGTCGAGGTCACGGGCACGGTGCTTTTGACGCAGCAGTTGTAGAGGTCGCATGCGACAGCCGTGCACTTCTCGGTCACTCCGCCCACGACCTTGGGTATTCTGGAGGTGTCGAACTTCTTGTTCCCCGGGTCCACCCTCTCGGGCGAGAAGGCCAGGAAGAAGTCGCGCCCCACCTTGAGGCCGTCCTTGGCGAGCCTCGGGAGGACAACCTCCTCGGTGGTGCCCGGGTAAGTCGTGCTCTCGAGGATCACGAGCTGGCCGCGCCTTACGTACTTCTCTATTTCCTCGAGCGCCGCCATTATGAATCTCATGTCGGGGTCCTTGGTCTTGCGAAGCGGAGTGGGAACGCAGATGTCGATGGCGTCGGCTTCGGATATCACCGAGTAGTCCGTGGTAGGGATGAGTCTGCCCGCCTTGACGACCCTCTTAAGATCGCTCGGCTTGACGTCCTGCACGTACGATGCCCCGCGCCTGATGGAGCGGATCTTCTCATCATTGACGTCTATGCCGTAGACCTTCTGCCCCGCCTTGGCCATCTCAACCGCGAGCGGCAGGCCGACATAGCCCAGCCCGATTACCGCGACGGTCGCGCGCCGCCTTTTTATCTTGTTTCTCAGCCCCGTGAATAGGGTTTCTTGCTTCCGCTTAGCCATACCTTGTTCCTTCCATGTCGCTTGGCGCTATACAGGGCCTGGTCGGCCCTGGATATCAATTCCTGGACGGTGATTCCGTCTTCGGGGTAAGAGGCTATTCCAAGACTGGAGGTTATCTCGCCGGTAACTTCCTCGCCCGGGAAGCAGTGCCTCTCGATCGCCTTCCTCAGGCGCTCGGCCGCGATGGCCGCCCCCTTCTTGGTCGTACGGGGCAGCACGATCACGAACTCGTCACCGCCGTATTTACATAACATATCCACCGACCTTAGGCAACTGGCCGCGATCCTGGATACCTTCTTTATGACGTCGCTGCCTCCGAGGTGGCCGTGGACGTCGTTGTACTCCTTGAGCCCGTCGACGTCGAGCATCAAGATGGAGAAGATCTCGCTGAAACGCTGGGCGCGGCTTATCTCCTTGGCGATGGCGTCGATGAGGAACCGGTAATTGTATGCTCCCGTGAGGCCGTCGGTGATCGAGAGCATATGCGTGCGCTCGAACTCCTCGGCGTTCTTTATCGCCGTGCCCGCCTGGCGCGTCAGGATCTCAAACAGCGCGAGGTCCTCCTTGCCGGGCTCATATCCCTTGCCCGTAATTACGCCCATGACGCCGGCCTTGCCGCCCTGGTATTCGAGCCCCCCGATCATGAGGCCCCTGCCGCGTACGCTTCTCATAACGCTGTGTACGGCCTCCAGCTTCTTCTGCTCCAGGGCTTCGGGGAAGAAGGCCGCCTTCCGCGTCCTGTAGATCTTGTGCACCGGGCCTTCGGATGAGATCTCCTCCGACGAGGTCGAAGCGTGGCGCTTGCCGCGCCCGGGCCTGTGCACGAGCTGCGTGAGGTTGCCCCTCTGCTCTATGATGGCGAAGGCGCCCTTGCCGCTTAAGATCTTGCACATGCAGGACAGTATGGGAGTCGTGATTCTGGATATGGAAGCGCCGGTCGTGATGAGGCCGGTGACCTCGATAAAAGTCGAGAAGACCAGGTCCAGTCTTCCCGAGAACTGCTTCTGTTCTTTTCTTGAAGAGACCATTTCCCGACTGGTTTCTATTCGTTATCCCTAAGCGCCGACACTACGGCTTTCAGGCCCCGGTAGGTCAGCCAGCATATTGCCCCTATCAGAGCTATCGGGAAGAAAATGATGTCCTTGAATTCAATTCCGCGGGTCACGATGAAGACATAGACCTTATGGAGCAGGACTGCCATCAGCACGGCGATGGCGAGCAGAATGCCTCCCCTTACGAGGTCGCCTATCTTGCTGGATTCCAATGGATTACCTCGATCAGGTGGTGCCCCCGGCAAGATTCGAACTTGCGGCACGTGGTTTAGGAAACCACTGCTCTATCCTAACTGAGCTACGGGGGCACATCCCGCTGATACTCTAATAATTAATGACGGTAAAGACCTCGTAATTGTCAAGTAATTTGGCGCCCTCGAGTTCCGTAAGGCCTATAAGAAACGCGATGGCCACTATCTCGCCCCCTGCCTTCTCCACCAGGCGGGCCGCCGCCCGGGCCGTGCCGCCCGTTGCGAGGAGGTCGTCCACTATGAGAACGCGGTCGCCCTTTTCGATGGCGTCCTTGTGCATCTCGATGGTTGCCGAACCGTACTCGAGGTCATAGGACTCGCTCACCTTGTCCCAGGGGAGCTTGCCCGGCTTGCGAAGGGGCACCGTGCCGCATCCCAGCTTGTACGCCAGGACCCCGCCCAGGAGAAATCCGCGCGCCTCGATGCTCACGACCTTGTCGATCTTTGCGTCCTTGTACTGCTCGTAGAGCGCGTCGACGGCCTTCCTCCAGCCCTCGCCGTCCTTAAGGAGAGTCGTGATATCTCTAAACAGAATCCCCTCCACGGGGAAGTCCGGTATGTTGCGAATCAGGTCTTTCAAATCCTGCGCCATCCATGCCTCCTTCAACCTGGGGTCAGGTCTTGAAATGCACAATTGCCATCCGTGCCCGGCCCTAGAACCTATAGGTGAACCCCGAGAAGTCCCCCTTTGCCTCGAGCCACTCCACGTCCATTCGGCTCACCGACCCGAAGCGAGGCCCAATCTTAACCTCATCGAGGAAAGCCTTCAAGACCTGTTTATCGCCCTCGGCTACGACCTCCACGGAGCCATCGGGTACATTCCTCACATATCCTTTTATTCCAAAGGATTCCGCCAGTGTCCTCGCAAAGTGCCTGAAGCCCACCCCCTGCACCACACCATGCACTCTCGCATATACTCTGGCTTCATCCCCCATGTCTCTGTCTAGCCGCCTGTGGCCCTCTTCACGGCCTCGGCCGGGTCCGATACCACGACTATAGCCGGGTCGAAGTCCCAGGACTTGAGGCTTACGACCCGCTTTCCAAGTTTAAGACCGAAGGATATCTCGGAGAGCGTGCCGTAGGAGCCGCCCACGGCTATTAAAGCGTCCGCCGTGTTGGCGATGATTGCGTTCCGCGCGTGCCCCATGTCGGTCGCGATGGCGACGTCAATATAGGGATTGGCGTCGGCGCGCCGCCCCGTGGGCAGTATGCCGATGGTGAAGCCGCCCTCCTCGCGGGCGCCCCTGGCGGCCGCCTCCATTACCCCGGAGAGACCGCCGCAAATAATGACATGCCCCTTGAGCGCGATCTCGCGCCCCACGTCGCGGGCGAGAGCGTAGGTCTCCTCGTCTGCCTCCGAGCCTCCTATGACGCCTATAAACATGCCGTCCGGCTTAACCACCCGGCCTCCCGTTCACCAGGAGCCGGGCCTCTGGCTCCGGACTTTGCATTCCACTGTGCATTCTAAGACCTGACCCCAGGTTTATTGTGCATTTCAAGACCTGACCCCAATGAAAATGGTCGGAGCGAGAGGATTTGAACCTCCGACCCCCTCGTCCCGAACGAGGTGCGCTACCAGGCTGCGCTACGCTCCGACCATATCAGTCTATGACGATGAGGCTCCGGAGCCCGATTACGCCCTTGCTGGCGAGAGTAACAACGACTCCGGCTATCATGATGCCCAACAATATGCAAATGGCGGCGTACCTGCGCCGTACACCAAATATATGCGCTGCGATGGCCCCTGTCCAGGCCCCAGTGACGGGCAGCGGTATGGCCACAAAGAGCGCGAGACCGATCGCCTCGTACCTCTCAACCAGCCTGCCCCGCCTGCGCGTCCGGGCGAAGAGCCACTCAAAGAACCTATCAAATACTCGGTTTCTTCTCAAGAGATTAGATACGGGCTCAAGAAGATATAAGAGCGGCGGCACAATCACGAAGTTCCCCGCCACCGCGATGAGATAGGTCTCCACGACCGGCATGTCATAGTATATGAGCCCCAGGGGTATGCCCCCCCTCAGCTCCAAGACCGGCAGCATGGCCGTGATGAAGACCGCGGCCTCGCTGGGCAGGGCCGCCAGCCGCTCGGCCACGCCTGTCAGTGACACTAGAAGGATAGATTCCACTTCTTCACCACTTCGAGCTGAGTGTAATCCGTAAGGTCGAGATGAAGGGGCGTCACGGATATGGCGTTCTGCTCTATGGCCTCGAAGTCGGTTCCGCCTTCGGGCTCCCACACGGGGTCGCCCCCTCCTATCCAGTAGTAGTCTCTCCCCCTCGGGTCTTTCTTCTTAACGATGACGTCGCGGTAGACGCGCTTACCCAGCTTGGTCACCTTGACCTCGCTTACGCCTTCGCACGCGCAGGAAGGGACGTTGACGTTGAGCAGGGTATTGGGCGCAAGGCCCTCCTCGAGCACTTTCCTGACAATCACCCGGGCAAACTCGCGCGCCGCGTCGAACTTGCATTCATGCCACGCGGCAACCGACATGGCGATGGAAGGGATACCCAGCAGCGTGCCCTCGAAGGCCGCCGCCACCGTTCCCGAGTAAGTCACATCGTCGCCCAGGTTGGGGCCGTGGTTGATGCCCGATACCAGGAGGTCGGGTTTGCGCTCCAGGAGCCCTCGCATGGCGACGAGGACACAGTCGGTCGGAGTCCCGTCCACGGCTATGGTGGAGTCGTCCAGCCAGTTGATTCTCAATGGGTCCGAGAGAGTGAGGGCGTGGCTCGAAGCGCTCTGCTGCTGCTCGGGCGCCACCACGATGACTCTGCCCATGTCTTCCACCGCCTCGCGGAGGTTCTTTATACCCTCCGCCCTCACGCCGTCATCATTGGTGACGAGGATATAAAGTTCATCGCCCTTCTTTCTTGCCACTTCCTTCCAACCTCCACGCAATCATCTTGCCGATGGTGCCCAGGAACCTCGCCGGCGCCTTGAGCTGGTTTATGTGACTTGTCTCTTCTCCATATATAGTGGATATGGGCGCCGACGCAACCTTATATCCCATGCGCACCGCCTTGACCAGTATCTCGCTCTCGGCCTCATAGCCGCCCGTCTTGACCTCGACGTTCTCTATGACGCGCCGCGTGTGCAGCCTGTAGCCCGACTGCGAGTCCTTTATGGTGGCGCCGGCCACGAGCGAAACGAGCCCGGAACTTATGGAGTTGGTAAGGATCCGGATGAAAGGCATGTTGCCCACTTCCCGCCGCCGCGAGCCCACGACTATGTCGGCGTCCTCCTCAAGCCACACCTCTATGAGATTGGGTATCTCGGCGGGCGAATGCTGCCCGTCGGCGTCCAGCGTCACCACGGCCTTGCGGTCGGTCTTAAGAAACTCGGCGAAGCCCGTCTCGAGCGCGGCCCACTTGCCCCGGTTCACCTCATGCGTGACCACGGTGGCCCCCGCCCCGGCCGCCCTTTCCCCCGTGGCATCGTCCGACCCGTCGTCCACCACGACGACAGCCATGTCCCCGCTGACCTTGAAAGTATCAGCGACGACTTCGCCTATATGCGCCTCGGCCTTGTAAGCCGGGATCACGACGAAGACCGACTCGTATATTTCCTCGGGAAAGGCAGGTGCCGGGTCATTCATAAGGATTGAATCCACCGCCGATTTTCTCGAAAAGATACCACTGCTCCGGGTATTTCTCCACACATTTCTCTATCTTGCGTATGCACTCTTCGGCGACTCTCCGGGCCCCTTCAGTGTCGTCCTTGCGCCCGAGAAGCGGCTCGCCGGTGACCAGGCGGTACTTGCCGTCCTTCCCCTTGACGCACACCCCGAAGACGACGGGCATGCCGCGTGCCGCCGCGAGGCCCGCGTATGCGAAAGGCATGCGGGCGCGCTTTCCGAAATACTCCGTCTCCATGCCGCGCCCGCTGAAATCGCGGTCGGCGACGACCGCGAGCGAGCCCTCCTTTACAGCCGCGATAAGCTCCCGCGCCGTCGCCTTCACCGGGATCACGGTCATGCCCCTCGCCTCCCTCCTCTCGCGGAAGAGCGCGGCGACGCGGGGGTCGGGATCATCGTAGACGATCACCGTAAGCTTGATGCCCAGCATTGTGAGTATGGTACCCGCGAACTCCCAGCTCCCCAGGTGCGCGGTGGCGAATACCGCGCCGGGCGCCTCTCTGTATCTGCGCAGGGGCTCGAAGCTCTCGAGGTCGACGAAGTCGCCGACGTTCTCAGGCGTAATGCGCGGCGAGTAGAGGAACTCGGCCACTACCCTGCCGAAGTTGCGCGAGATTCTTCTCCCGAGCGGCCCGATTCTCCTCGCCGGCGAGAAACCGACGCCGGGCACGAGCGCGAGATTGTGCGCCAGAACGGCCCGGAGGCGCGGGCTCGCAAAATACCAAATCTCCCCCGCGAGGTCGGCGAGCACGTAGAGCGCCTTAAGCGGAAGGACGCGCGCCAGGGCCCCGGCTATAACAAACGCGAAGTACTTCAAGAGGGAATCACCTCCGGCAAGCTCACGCCCACTCCATCCACTCCTTCCGCTCTTTAATCTAACCCTTAAGAGCTCCCCGCGTCACGTCCTGAATCACGAACTTCTGGAAATAAAGCGACATCACCACGAGCGGGAAAGTGGCTATGGCGGAGGCCGCCATGATGTAGCCCCATGGCACCTCCCCGTGCAGGCCCTCGAAAAGGGCGATCCCCACAGGTATGGTCCTGGCCTTATGGTCGGAGGTCAGCATGAGGGCGAACAGGAACTCGTTGAAGGCGGCGATAAAGACGAGCAGCATGGCCGAGACGATGCCAGGCATGGCGACGGGCACGATGATCTTGCGGAATATGGTGAAGCGCCCCGCGCCGTCAACGAAGGCGGCGTCGTCGAAGTCGCGGGGGATCTGCATCATGTAGCTTAAGAGGATATAGAACGCCAGCGGCGCCGTCCAGGCTATGTAGGGAAGTATGAGCGCCGGGTAGGTGTTGATGAGCCCGGCCGCGCGCATGAGCTTGTAGAGGTAACCCACGATGCTTATCTGCGGGAACATGGAGAATGCGAGCACCGCGAGCGGCACCCAGACCCTGCCCCTGAACTCGATGCGCGAAACGGCGTACGCGCTGAGCGCGGCGATGCCTCCCACCGTGACGGCCACAATGCCGCCGATTACTATGCTGTTCTTAAGATAGGTGAGGAAGCGCAGCGATTTTACCGTGATGACATCGCGGTAGTTTGCAAGAGTCGCCGAGAAGTCCACGGAGCCCGAGAGGAAGCTCGGGTTCCCGCTCACCGAGACCACGATCATATATATGAAAGGCGTGAGGCAGAAGATGAGCATGAAGACTATTCCCGCTGTCAGAAGCACGCGCTTGATGACCTTCTCGCTCACTCCACCGCCCCCCTGAAGCCGCCCACGCGGAGATAGGTAATGGAAAGCACGAAGGCCATCAGGAAGACCACGACGGCGATGGCCGAGCCGTAACCGAAATCGCCCTCGTTGAAAAACTTGTAGCCGTAGAGCGAAAGCGAAGTGGTCGAGCCGCCCGGGCCGCCGCCGGTGATGACATAGATGAGGTCTAAAATGCGTATGGTGTCGATTGTCCTGAAGATGAGGGCGACGGCGATTACGGGCCTGAGAATAGGTAGCGTGATCCTGAAGAACCTCTGGTGGAACGTGGTGCCGTCCACCCTCGCCTGTTCGTAGATCTGCTCAGGGATAGTCTGCAGGCCCGCGAGCAATATGATGGTGACAAACGGGGTCGTCTTCCAGACATCGGCGATGACGAGAGCAGCGAATGAGCTTAAAGGCGTGCCCAGCCAGTTGACAGGCTCGGAGGCTACGTGGAAGAGGGTCAGCGCCCAGTTTGCGAGGCCGTAGGAGTAGTTGTAAATGAGCTCCCAGGTCCGCGCCGCGACTATGGTGGGTATTGCCCACGGCACCAGCACGGCGGCCCTCAAGACGCCGCGCGCCGGGAGCTTCTCATTAAGTATCAGGGCAAAGACCATTCCGAGAAAGAGCTCCAGCGGTATGCACACGGCGACAAATAGAAGCGTGAACTCCATCGACTGCCAGAAGCTGGCGTCTGCAAGAAGCCGCCTGTAATTTCCGAATAAGGTGAAGGCCGTCTCAAGATACGTGACATCCCGGAAAAGGCTGGTCCAGATGGTGCCCAGGACGGGTATCACGATGAAGAGAGAGATGAACACCAGAAGCGGCAGCAAGAAAAGGTAGGCCGTGCGCCTGTCGCTCAGTCTGCTTCCCAGCCCCATGTATCTCCTAACGCTCGCTTCTACTCCTCATAAGTCGCCATTATCTCGAGTCCCTGGGCCTGCGCGCTCTTCAGGGCCTCCTCCGCCGTGGCCATTCCCGAGAGGGCCTTGCTGAGCTCCGCCTGAAGCGCTCTCGAAAGGAGGCTGTAGTACGGCAGGTTGGGCCTGGGCGACGCCGTCCGGAACACCTGTTTGAGCGCCACAAGGTGCGGCAGGTTCTCGACTATCTCGGGCGAGTTGTAGACGTCCTGCCTGGCGGGATTCCAGCCGAGGTTCAGGGCGAAGCCCGTCTGCACCGGCTCTGAGACTATATATTGCATGAGCCGCCACGCGTCCTGCTTGCGGTCGCTCGACCGGGACATGCCGATATGCCAGCCCCCCAGGGTGGCGGCATGCCGTCCACCTTCGAACCTGGGCAGCAGGGCGATACCGACCCTGTCCTTGACAGGCGAGCCCTCGGCCTGGTGGAGCCCCCAGGCATAAGGCCAGTTCCTCTCGAAAAGCGCCTGGCCGCTCTCGAAGAAGGTGCGGACTTCTTCCTCCTTCATTTCGGTGTAAGTATTGGGAGGCGAGACCTTGTGCGTTACTATGAGGTCGCGCATGAATTCGAGCGCCTCTATATTCTTCGGGTCATCGAGCGTGAGGTTGCCGTTGCGGTCGATGAGCTGCCCGCCGTTTGAGAGCGCGAACTCCATGAAGGTGCAGACAAGGCCCTCGTACTGCGCGCCCTGCCAGACGAAGCCCCAGAAGTCGGGATGAAGTCTCCTCTCGCTTCGCTGGGCGACCCGGCAGTACTCAACCAGCTCCGGCCAGGTCTCCGGCACCTTGCCCGTCAAATGCTCCTGGAATATGTCCTTGCGATAATATAGAAGGCCGGCGTCCACATAGACGGGCATGGCCACCACGTGGCCTTCATAGCGGTCGGCGAACTCGATGATGCCCTGGAAAAAGACGTTGAGGTTGAAGCCATCCCCGGCAATGCGCCCGTCCAGAGGCTCCAGCCAGCCCGAGGCGGCGAACTGGCCGATCCATACGATGTCCATCAGGAATACGTCGGGGTCCTCCTCGCCCGCGCGAAGCGGCACCACGAGGCTCTGCCTTCTCTGGTCGGTGTCGGTGGGCTGGCGCATGAGATCCACGGCTATGCCGGTCTCCCGGGTGAAGTCCCCTATGACCTTTTCCCAGTAATCCAGCTCCGCAGGCGCCCCGCCTATCATGAGCGTCACCGGGGACGACCTGTCCCCATCCCCCGCGCATGACATGATAAGTGCAGCTGCGACAAGAGCCGCCGTAATCAGCCTCTTCATAAGGACCTCCTTATCCCGAATGTCAGCCGGCCAGCCGGCCTGCTATCTCAAGCACCAGGATCCTGAGCGCCAGTAACACCACGGCTATGAGGAAGAGCGTCCTCAGCCACCGGTTGCCCTTCCTCACGGCCAAACGGGTCCCTATCAGGGCTCCCCCGAAATAGGCTGCGCCCAGGAACGCACCCAGAGTATAGTCTATGACACCCTCTTTTGCGAAGATGATTGACGCGGCGGCCGCCCCGAATATGCTCAGGAGCCGCGTAGCCGCCGCCCCCTGAAGGAAGGAGTAACCGAGCATGAGGACGAGCGTGTAGGTAAGAAGCGTTGCGTAGCCGCCGGTGAAAAACCCGCCGTAGACCGACAGGGGCAGAAGGACGATAACGGCCGCCGCCACCTCGCGGCCGCTGTACTCGGCCAGTCGCTCTTCCAGCCCCACGTTCCTCTTGAGCGAGATCACGATGGCCACGACGATGGCCGCCGCGCCCACTATAAGGCGAGTCAGGCCAGCCGGAGCGCGCACCACCACCATGGCGCCCGCCAGGTTTCCTAAGACCACCGGGAGAGCGAGGGCCGCCACGACCCGCGCCGGCGGAAGCGTGACCCGCCGGCTGAAACTCAAGGTCGCTGCCAGACTTAAGAAGAGAATGGCGAGCTTGTTGGTGGCGATCGCGACCCTGGGCTCGATTCCGAGGGTTACGAGAAGCGGCACTATGATGAGCGCGGTCCCGCCCACGGAGGCGGAGATGATGGAAATCGAGAACCCCAGTGCCGCGACCAGGGCCGTCTGTAGCAAGTCCATACTCAGTCCCGGGGAATTCAGAGAAGATCTATCATGACGCGGCGGAGCAGCACCTTCACCGCCGAGAGCGCGACCACGCATCCCAGCACGAAGAACAGCGACGGGACATCCCAGGGCTGAAGCACGAGCCCGAGCGCGACCCCTGCCGCGGGCGGATGCTCCGAGTTGGTGGTCACCATGAGAAAGGCAGCCAGCCCCACTGCGATACCGCCGGTTATGGCCAGGCCCGCATGCGTATGCCAGGCGGGCATGTAGTCATAGGCCTGGCTGCATGCGATGCCCACCGCGATGCCGACTATGTATCCCCCTACCACGTAGCGCGGCCTGCAGGAAACGCGGTGTGGCATCGTGAATATCATGAACGTGGTCGCGCCCAGGGCGGCGACCACGCCCGTGTGCTCGATGAGGTTGACGAAACTCATTAGCAGGCCGATTACTGCCGCCGCTATGCCGCACTGAATGAAATAGTTGAGCGGTTTTGCCTTGAACTTTTCGTCCAGAACTCCCATCGGACCATCACCGTCCTTAGCAGGTCCCTTTTAGGCGCATCACTATATTACAGCCCGTCCCCAGCTCAAGTCCAATATCTACTTCCCCGTGTAGGCCTTGGTGAAGTCCTTAAGAAGCTCCCTCAGCTTCGCGACGTATTCCATGTCGGTGGACTGCTTGGCCTTCATGGAGTAGAAGACCATCTGGTGAAGCGTCTTGAGCATCTCAATATAGGTCTGGTAGTCCTGGTCTGTGGCCGCGACGGGCTTCACTCGCTGGGCCAGGAAGTAATATGTGGCGATATGGGCGAGCTCGTCGGCGTGCGCGTCCTTGTTGTTCACCCATCTCACTATCTGGTTCATGTTGGGGGTTTCGGCCTCTGAGAGCTCGACTATCTGCTGCATGGACCGCTCGATGGTCTTGATATGCTCTGCGATCATCTCAAGCCTCATGTCGTCATCGTATATGCCGCAGGGTACCTGGCAATGCGACCAGGCCGCCGATAGGGGAACCATAAGCGTCAACAGTACCAGCGCCGCTTTTGTCTTCATTTCGCCGCCTCCTTTTTGTCCTTGTCCAGACTGACATCGATGGCCGCGACGTAGAGCAGTCTGCGGTCCCTCATCTTAAGGAAATTCTCTATCATGAACTCGAGATCCGGCTCTACGCGCGCTTCGTGGACCACCTTCCTGTTTACTGTGATGATGATATTCTCGTCGAGATTCACCATATCCGGGTGCACGAGGACGCGAAGGGACCCCAGGCGGGACGCCCGGAGCCAGATGTGATTTCCCGATAGGACGACGTCCGCCCGCGCAGACGGTTTCTCGCGCTTGAAGAGAAGATAATTCTCCGGCTCCGGGAGACTCCCCCTCAGGATCACATGCTCCTCCCCCCGCCTCACAGTAAGGCCGAAGGGGCCGCCCCGGTGGAGCTTCTCCTTGTAGGCATAGAGGTCGTCCAGGTTGCCTATGCGCATATCCTCCCCGAGCACTATGATGTCATCGGCGAGAAGGCCGACTGCCTCGGCTGCCGTTCCTTCAAGGACGCGCGTAACATAAACGCCTTCGCCTTCATAGTCGTAGTCGGACATGAAACCGAAGGTGATGCGGTCGTCCAACATGGCTAAGTTGTGGTCCTCGTGCCACCTGGCGGGATGCTCCGTCGTTATTTTCTCGATGGAAAACCACCTGCACTGGCCGTGCTTGGCTTCGGCCGCCTCCCACACTATTCTCGGCGGCAGGGGATCACGCGGGTGGCGCTCGAGAAATTCCCACATGAAGCCAAGGTCGCTCGCGATATCCTCGAATTCGTGCTCGCCGGGAAAGGACTTGAAGAGAATGTCCGCTCCCGCCTTGATGGACATGTTTATGGACGGCGCCATCTTGGCCGTCGGGTAGAGGCCGTCGTCATGCGTCGTCGTCGCGTATATGGGCGTGTTCATCATGTTGGGCGCGTAAAGGTGTTTGCCGCCGTCCTGGCTGCCGACTCCCATATCGCCGTTAAGGCACAGAAACGCTGCGTAGTCGCCCGGCTCGAGCATGGCGTGGGCGAATGAGCCCGAGCCCCCGTCCGAGAATCCCCCCATGTAAACCCTGTCGTCGTCGACATTGTAGGTGCGCTTGATCGCACGGACGATGCTCGCAATATTGGCCATGCCCACGTCGTCCCACCAGGTGGCCCCCGCTTGACCCATGGGGTAGGCGCCCAGCCAGCCCCTTTCCTCCAGCCCGGCGATGAATGGGTCTTCCAATACGTATTCAACCGGATCGCCTTCGATGTCGGGCGTCCCGACTCCGCCGTGAATCCTGACAAGAAGGGGCGTCGGCCTCGACGGGTCGTAATTGCTCGATACGTAGAGAACCCATGGGCGGGTCACTCCGTCGATGCACGTATTCGAGTCGAGAATCGCACGGGTCTCCTCGGGCTCTGGAAACTCCATCGCCTCAATATGCAGGCGGACGTCTTTCCAGCCCGGCGCGGCCCTCGCAATGTTCTTGACATGGGCGTCGCGGTCGGGCCCCGGCTCCATGGCGAGCGCGCGGTCCAGGTCGGCCCGCCAATCGGCGAGTGCGGCCGGGGGCGCCAGGGCTGCGGCGAAGACTGAAACGGCGAGCAGAATCAATAGTGGGTATGGTCTCATGCTTTTCTCTCCTTCCGGGGTGCTTGTCGATATTTAGCAGATTTGGGATTAGGTTTCACCTAAAAAACAGTCTGCGACGGC
>JASFEA010000076.1:0-15065 GCA_050125095.1 bacterium | reverse complement strand
GAGTCGCCGTCCTTGTCCGCGGTGGTTTTCATTTCGGTCGCCGCGCTCCCGGCATCGGCCTCGGTGAGAGCGAAGGCTGCCAGCTTCTCGCCGCGCGCCAACGGCGGCAGGTACCTCTTCTTCTGTTCATCGTTTCCCATAATAAGTATGGGATAGGTTCCGAGCGCGGTGCCGGCAAGGCAGAGGGCTATGCCGCCGTCCACTCGCGAGAGCTCCTCCACCACGAGCACGAGCTCCATCACTCCCTGCCCCGTTCCGCCGTATTCGGCCGGGATATAGACTCCGAACAGGCCGGCCTCGGCCAGGACCTTCACAACGTCCCAGGGGAAGGTCTCGTCGGCGTCATACTGCTGGCGCACGGGCTTCATGTGTTCCCGGGCAATGCTCCTGGTGGTGGCGACGAGTTTTTCTTGCTCTTGGGTGAGTCCGTAGTCCAATTCCTGCCCTCCGTTTCGGCTTGAGTGGATAGATGTTATCCGACCGGGCGTCGGGGGTCAAGAGTGCATTTTGGGGTCAGGTCTTGAAATGCACAGCGGTTGGCCTTCTGCGGATACTCGGCGATCCGCCGGCGGCTTCTTTACAACACGAAGCCTTGTCGGAACGCCTTCGCGCCTGCGCTGAGTGTGTTGTGCATTTCAAGACCTGACCCCAGTGTTGACGCTTCGGATAACGGCTGGTAGAGTGGAGGCGTTAAGCCTATGAACGCAAAGTGAGGAGGGAATATGTCCGAGTGTCTGCATGCTGGCACGCTTATTCTCATCGCTCTGCCCCCGGTTGGCTTCGTCATCGCCGTCATCGTCTTTTACTTCGCCACAACCGAGGAGGACTGAAATGGACATCGGGCTTCTCATGGCATTTCTGGTCTACCTGATTGTGCTGATCGGAGTCGGAATCATCACCTACCGGATGATGCACACGCATGACGACTATTATCTGGCGGGGCGCAGGCTCAATCCGTGGGTCACGGCGCTCTCCGCGGAGGCGAGCTCGGAGAGCGGCTGGCTTCTCCTCGGGCTTCCGGGCCAGGCCTTCAGCATGGGGGTCGGGGCCTTCTGGGTCGCGTTCGGTTGCCTCGCGGGCACGTTTTTTAACTGGACCGCTGTGGCAAGGAGGCTGAGGAAGATAACGGGCTTCTTCAGGGCCATCACAATACCCGACTACCTTGAGTCGCGGTTCGATGACAGGAGCCACACTCTGCGCGTCGTGGCCGCCCTGCTTATCGGCGTTTTCATGACATCCTATGTCGCGGCCCAGCTGGTGGCCTCGGGTAAGGCCCTGAGCGTCACGTTCGGAATAGACTATGTGCCGGCCGTTCTGGTGGGTTCGGCCGTCATACTTTTTTACACCATGATGGGCGGATTCTTCGCCGTCGCCTGGACGGATGTCGTCCAGGCCGTGATGATGATAATCGGCCTGGTCGTTATCCCCGTGGTAGGGACCATAAAGCTCGGCGGCCCCGGCGCGGTAGTCGCGAGGCTCGCCGAATGCGCCGCCGACACGTCGGGGTTCATGAGCATGAGAGTGGGCAGGGAGGGGATAGCCCTCGCGACTTTCATCATCGGCATGCTGGGAATAGGTCTCGGCTACCCGGGCCAGCCCCATGTGCTCGTGAGGTTCATGGCCATAAAGAGGCCGTCGCTTATAAGAAAGGGCGCCCTGATCGGCATAATATGGGCGGCGATCGCCCTTTACGGCGCCGTGCTGGTCGGGCTCCTGGCCAGGGGCATACTGTCGGGAGACGTGGGGGACCCGGAGCGCGTCCTGCCCCTCATGGCCATGGAGCTATTGCCCTCCTGGATTGCCGGCATCATGATCGCGGCCGCCATGGCCGCCATCATGTCTACCGCCGACAGCCAGCTCCTGGTGGCATCATCGTCATTCGTGCAGGATTTCTATCATAAGACTTTCGGGAGGAAACCGAGCCAGTCCACGCTTGTTCTCCTGAGCAGGCTCGTGACTCTGGGCATCGGCGTCCTCGGCATGGTAATCGCGCTGAGGCAGGACCCCGAGAACCCGGTGGGCGTCGTGTTCTGGCTCGTGCTGTATGCATGGGGCGGGCTCGCGTCGGCGTTCGGGCCGGTGATCGTGCTGTCGCTTTACTGGAAGCGTGTCACCAGGGCGGGTGCGCTCGCCGGAATGCTCAGCGGAGCGGCGACGGTCATAGTGTGGGAGAATATACCCGCGCTCAAGGAGTTCCTCTATGTGCTCATCCCCGGAGTGGTCGTAAGTTCAATAGCGGTCATAGTGGTGAGCCTGCTTACAACTCCGCCTCCGGTGCCGGCCCTGACAGGCGACGCCGCGGCAGGCGACGCAAAGGCCGCGGGCGTTGACGCGGGACAATAGGTGTGCTAGACTCTCTCAAATCCGAATGAACATGGAGGGTTTGGTCTTGAAAATCAGCAAAGACGAAAGCAGGTGCACCGGCTGCAGGACCTGCCAGCTCGTGTGCGCGCTATGCCATTACAACGAGAACAATCCCAAGAAAGCCGCGATAGGTATCAAGGGGCAATTCCCGGAGCCGGGTGGATACAGGATAAGTATATGCACCCAGTGCGGTAAGTGCATCGAGGCCTGCCCGCAGGGCGCCATAAGCAACGTGGACGGGGTCATCAGGATCGACGAGGACAAGTGCGACTACTGCCAGGTCTGCGTGGACGCGTGCCCGTTCGGCGCCATATTCGTGCACCGCGAATTCAAGATACCGTTCATATGCGATCTCTGCGGCGAATGCGTGGAAATATGTCCAACCAAGGCGCTCTTCTGGCGCCAGTAGAAGACGGAGGCCAGTTGTGAAAGGCGGCTATGCAGGCAAAATCCTCAGGGTGAACCTCTCATCGGGTGAAGTCATGAAGGAGCCGACGCCCGAGGCCCTCATCAAGAATTTCGTGGGCGCCAGGGGCTTCATCGCGCACACGCTTTATAACGAAGTGCCCAGGGGAGCGGACCCCCTGGGCGAAGACGCCAAGCTCATGATCGCCACGGGCCCCCTCACGGGCCTTTTCATACCTTCGACGGGCAAGGCCCACGTGGGCGGCAAATCCCCGCTCACCGGCGGTTATGCCGAGGCCAATTTCGGCGGCCATTTCCCGGTCGAGCTCAAGATGGCGGGCTACGACATGATCATCGTGGAGGGAAGAAGCGACAGGCCCGTCTATATACTGATCGACGATGACGAAGTCACGCTTGAAGACGCCTCCGGGCTATGGGGCAAGGGCTCTTTCGACTCCGAGAAGGCGCTCGACGACCAGCACGGGGACGACTTCCAGGCCTGCGTCATAGGACCGGCCGGCGAGAACCTCGTGAAGATAGCCTGCATCTCGCATGACTACGGCCGCCAGGCGGGCCGCACGGGCCTGGGCGCCGTGATGGGCTCCAAGAAGCTCAAGGCGGTCTGCGTCCGCGGCAGCAAGGCCATACCCGTGGTGGACGTAGCCGGCCTGATGAAGGTCGGAAGGGAGATGTACAGGAAGTCGGTGCAGCACCCGGCCTTCGAGCTCTGGCAGACTTACGGCACGTCATCCGTCGTCAACTGGTCCAACCGCATAGGCGCGTTTCCCACCAGGAACTTCCAGTCGGGCTACTTCGAGCTCTTCACCAACATTGCGGGCCCGGTCATGCACCGGGAGATCGTGATTCACAACAAGGCCTGTTTCTCATGCGCGATGTGCTGCGGCAAATACGCGCATGCCAAGACCGCCGACTACGAGTGCTATGTCGAGGGGCCCGAGTACGAGACTACCGCGATGATCGGCGGCTGCTGCGCGCTGGGCAACATCAAGGACATCGCCTATGCCAATTTCCTGTGCGACGACTACGGCATTGATACCATATCGGGCGGCAGCATCATGGGCTTCGCGATAGAGTGTTTCGAAAAGGGCATAATCACCGAGAAGGACACGGGGGGCCTGAAGCTCACCTGGGGCGACCCCAAGGCCGTGTTCGAGCTCATTCGCATGATCTCCTACCGCGAGCATATAGGTGATGTGCTGGCCGAAGGAAGCCGCGCTGCTGCCCTTAAGCTCGGCAAGGGCTCAACTGACTTCGCAATCCAGATGAAGGGGCTCGAGCAGAGCGGTTACGAGTCCAGGCGCGCGCCTGCCATGCAGCTTTCCTATATGACCTCGGATATCGGGGCCCATCACAGGCCGTCATGGGCTGTGACACACGACCTCCGCACGGGCAGGGAGGCCACTGAGGGCAAGGCCGAGAAGGTTATCGAGCTTCAGCACACCAGGCCGCTGTTCGACACCCTCGGCGTGTGCCGGCTGCCGTGGATCGAGATGGAGCTTCCCGTTGAGGATTACGCCGAGGCCTTCAGATGCGCGACGGGGCTGGACTACAAGGTGGAGGATCTATACAAGATATCCGAGCGCGTCTGGAATCTCACGCGCATGTTCTGGGTGAGGGAGTTCCCCGACTTCGGCCGGGCATACGACCTCCCCCCGAACCGCATAACCAGGGAGCCTATTCTCTCGGGACCTACAAAAGGGGCCGTGCTTCCCCAGGAGAAGATAGACATCATGCTCGACGACTATTACAGCCGCCGGGGCTGGACGAAGGACGGCGTACCGACGGATAAGAAGCTCAAAGAGCTCGGTCTCGACAAGCTCGTGAAAGAGAAGGGTTAAAAGGCGGCCCGGCTCCACAGCGGATGAAAAGCAAAGTAAGATTCACCTTCGCTTTCGACCGCGCCTGCCGCACGGCGGTCGCGGCGCTTATCGCCTCTCTCGACTCCGTCTCGGGCGAAGACTGTGCCCGGGTCATCCGCGCCGTTCCCTATGAGCGGCTCCGCGAGATCGACTTCGATCCGGACATCGTGGAGTTCATATGCATGTCCGCCATGACCCGCAATTTCCCTGGGCGCGCCGAGGCGCTCGCCGCTCTTAAGGAGCGGCACGGGGGCGCCTTCCGGAGCATCATAGGCGGTCCCCATGCGAGCGGCGACCCCCGGGGCGCCCTTGAGGCTGGATTCGACTACTGCTGCATGGGTGAGGGGGAAGAGGCCATTCGGGACATATTCGATTGCGCCGCCACCGGGCTGGAGATTGAAGGCATAGGAGGGGTGTTTGAGCTGCGCGACGGCGAGGTCGTGGGCAGGGCGCGCGAGGATTCGGCCGACCTCGACGGGTTCGACCCGCTTCCCCGGCGGGTGCGCTTCCCCACGTATATTGAGGTCGGGCGCGGGTGCCGCTGGGGCTGCGCTTATTGCCAGACACCGCGCATATTCGGGCCCACCGAGAGGTTCAGGAGCCCGGAGCTCATAGAAGATATGGCCCGGCATTACGTCAAGTGGGAGATGAGAGACGTCAGGCTTCTCCTCCCGAACGCATTGGCTTACGGCTCGACCCGGCCGGGCAGAGCCGAGCCCGCAGCCCTTGATGAAATGCTGGGCAGGGTGCGGGCCTCCTGCCACGGCGCTCGGGTCTACCTGGGGTCCTTCCCCTCTGAAGTGCGACCGGACTACGTAACGCCGGAGGCCGTAGCCGTGCTCAAGAAACACGTATGTAACGAGAGCCTCGTCATAGGCGGGCAGTCCGGAAGCGACCGCGTGCTCAGGTGGCTCAAACGCGGGCACGCGGTGGACGACATCCGCCGGGCCCTTGATGTGGTGAGGGCGGGAGGCTTTGAAGCTTCGGTAGATCTCCTGCTGGGATTCCCGGTGGAAGAGCCGGAGGACAGGCAGGCTACCTTTGATCTCGCCCGGGAGCTGGGCGCCAAGGGGGCGCGGGTCAACATGCATTTCCTTATGCCGTTGCCGGGGACGCCGCTTTCGGGGGCGGCCCCACGTTTTCTTACGGGCGATGAGCGAAGAAAACTTGATAGACTGGCCCAGCAGGGTATAGTAAGAGGACACTGGAGGAAGCAGGAAGAGACGGCAAGAGAATGGCTAGACCGAGAAACGCAAGACCCAAACGCGTGAAGCTCTTCTGCGGGCTGATCGGCAGGGAGAGATGCGTTCGCGGCGTGCTTGACCGCCTTAAGAAGGAGTTCGGCCAGGTGGACTGCGAAACCGACATCCGCGATTTCGATGCCACCGAATACTACGCCAGCGAGATGGGGCCCGATCTCAAGCGCAAGTGGATTGCCTTCATGCCGCTTAAGGAAAGGGCATTCCTGGCCCAGGCCAAGCATCTCTGCGTGGAACTCGAACTCGCGCTGGCCGATGACGGCAAGCGCACCATAAACATCGACCCGGGCTATGTCGACGACGCCCAGGTAGTGCTCGCGACGACAAAGAACTTTGCCCACCGCATCTATATCGGCAAGGGCTATTACGCCGAGCCCACGCTCATCTACGTCAAGGGGGAGGGCGGCTACAGGCCGCTCGAATGGACATACCCCGACTACAAGACTGTAAAGACCTTAAGGTTCTTCCGCGACGTCCGATGCGAATACCTCAGGCAGGTGAAAGAGCAGAATGAAGCCTGAGAGGCCGGTCGCGGTCGTCATACCATTAGCGATAGGCGTGGTCTCGTTCGCGGCTATCTTGATCCGCCTGTGTACGGTGCCGTCGGCGGTGATCGCGGCCTACCGGCTTTCCTTCGCCTCGCTGATCCTGCTTCCTTTCTTCCTTAAGCGGGCGCCCGGCCTCCAGCTCACGCGCCGGCAGTTGGGCCTGTGTGCGCTTTCCGGCTTGTTCCTCTCCCTGCACTTCCTCTCATGGATCGAGTCCTTAAAGCTCACGTCGGTGGCAAGCTCGGTCGTGCTGGTGACCACGAGCCCAATCTTCGCATCTGCCTTCGCGTGGCTCGTACTTGGCGAGAAGCTGACGAGGCGGACCGCGCTAGCGATCATTATCTGCTTCGCAGGGAGCTTCGTAATAGGGCGCGGCGACTTCAACCTCGGCGCGGAGAGCCTCAAGGGTGACATATACGCCCTCATGGGAGCGGCGGCGGCGGGGGCCTATTTCACAATAGGAAGAGACCTCCGCAGGGGCCTTGGGCATATCGAGTATGCTTTTCTCACCTACTCCGCCTCGGCCGTCATTCTGCTGGCCTGGGCATTCGGCCGCGGCTATGAGATGAGCGGCTTCGAACCAGCAAACTACCTCTGGTTCGCCCTCCTTGCCGCGGGCCCTCAGGTCTTCGGCCACACTTCGCTCAACTGGGCCCTCAAGTACCTGCCGGCCTCACGCGTTACCATTTTCGTGCTGGGCGAGCCCGTGGGTTCGGCGCTTCTCGCCTGGCTTTTCTTTAAGGAGGTCCCGGGTTACACCTTGCTGGCGGGAGGGGCGCTAATACTCTACGGCGTTTATGTTGCCCTGTCTGAAAGACGCCGTCTCTGACGATGTATGCTCTCAGGTGTGCATGCACTCAGCGGCAGGTGCTTTCAGCGATACATGCTCTTTATATTGCCCCAGCTGGTGGGCTCTACCTGCGTCGGGCCGTCGCAGAGGAGGTATATCCGCCAGCAGAGCTCGACGTAGCCATAGAGGGTTGCGTCGGGAGTTGTGTCTCGCTCGTCCGCAAACCACAGGGGCGGGCAGTACTGGAAGCCCTGGCCATAGAAACCCGAGTGAATAGTGGCATAGTAGGAGTCGTAAGGCCTCGGGTATATGGACGGCAGGCAGGAGTACTCGTGGAACTCGCAGCCTGTCTCGACGTGAGTGCTGATATTGTCTGTGCCCCATTGCGGGTATACGTGACAATCGCCGGTGTGGACGGCCGTTATGAGAACGCGTGGTCCCGACGGGGGGCTCCCGGGGTCTACGGAGCAGCCTGTAAGACAGAGGGGCGGGTATACCGGGATGTAGCTCCAGGCGTAGCCTGTCTCCCACGGGCCCGAGTTCCAGAGGGCGGGGCCTATAGGACAACCGTACTCGTCACAGCAATATATGCTGAATTCGACGGTGAATAGGCCTGGCCGCACGGTTCCGTATCCAGCGAAGTCAAGTATGCGAAATTGCTCCAGGGTATGGCACTGGACCGGGTCGCAGGCCTGGCCGGTGAACATGGAAAGATCGCCGACTTCGAAGAAAGCACCCACCATGTCGCCACGGTCCCAGCCGTAGAAGCCCCAGAACCAGGAATAGGTCGGGCATGGGGTGTAGTAGTAGTAGTGCAGGTAACAGTCGTAAAGGGGCTCGGTGCCGAAGTCCTCTCTTATCCGGAATGCGTCCGCCCCAAGCGCGCAGGCGTTCGCCGCTGAGAATAGGACTATCAGCAGTGTGACGAATACTAGCCGATTCATGATCGATACCCTCCTGAAACGTGCCAATCTCATTTTCTATAAATGCTCTTTATATTGCCCCAGGTCGTGGGCTCGACGCTGGTCGGGCCGCTGCATATCAGATAGATTCGCCAGGCCAGTTCGATGTAGCCATAGAGCGTGCCATCGGGCGTCGTGTCCCGACCATCCTTAAACCACAGGGGCGGGCAGTACTGGAAGTCCCGGCCGTAGTATCCCGAGTGCATCGTGGAGTAGTATGAGTTGTAGGGTCTCGGGTAGATGGACGGCAGGCAGGAGTACTCGTGGAACTCGCAGCCTTGCTCCACGTGCGTGCTTATATTGTCCAGGCCCCATTGCGGATAGGTGCATTCCGATCCGATATGGGTAGCGGTAACCAGGATGCGTGGGGCCGACGGAGGGCTCCCCCGATTCACTGAACAGCCACAGATGCTTATGGGAGGGTCCACGGGTATGTAGTTCCAGGCGTAGCCTGTTTCCCACGGACCGCTGTTCCAGAGGGAGGGCCCGATCGGGCACCCCTGCTCATCGCAGCAGTAAACGTCGAACTCAATCGTGAAATACCCGCCGTGAACTACGCCATATCCGGCGAAGTCGAGAACGCGGAACTGCTCCAGGACGTGGCACTGGACCGGGTCGCAGGCCTGGCCGGTGGACATCGAAAGATCTCCCACCTGAAACCAGCTACCCAGGATGTCGCCGTAGTCCCAATTGTAGAATCCGTGAAACCACGAGTAGGTCGGGCATGGGGTGTAGTAGTAGTAGTTGAGCTGGCAGTCATAGAGGGGCTCCATTCCGAAGTCATCCCTCATCTTGAACTGCTTTGTCTCAAGGGCCGCGGCCGAAGTGGCCATGAGAAGCAGCAGGAAGGAAATAAGAAAACGGGTGAGTCTCATCTTGCACCTCCTCAAGCCATTAGGCTATGGAGGTTCTTGAAAGGACCTCTCAGCCAGCACTATTGTAGCAGAATAGACGGGTGGTTTCAATGTCGAAATAGCACGATTGGGACGGTGCTGTGATATCACCGGAATCTGCCGGATTGCTTTGAATTACGCCTCTATTTGGTGTATAATGGCAGCGTGGATAGCCATTTGAATGAACTGCGTCAGCGAAGAGGAGGTACGGGAACATGAAGTATGCCCTTATTGCCGCGCTCATAGGCCTTGTCCCCGCCATTTGTCTCGCCACACCGTACGTGCCGGCCGACGAGGCAGAGGCGCTTCCGGCTTCTGAAGCCGAAAGGCACATAGTCACGTCATCGCCGGGACCCTCAACGCTGGATTATGATCCCCTGACCCGCTATGAGATGGCCTGCGATTTCATAGTCACCATGCAGGTAAGCGACACGTCCTCGGCCGCCTACGGCGGCATGCGGGAGGGCGAGCATCTCCTGGGCATAATCCAGACCGACAACACGAGCGAGTCCATCTGGATGTGGTCGCATTATTACGACCTCACCGGCAGCGATGACTACCGCGACAACGTCGACGCCGCGTGGGTGTACTGCATGAACCACCCGGCCTATGACGAGGAGGGCGGAGACAGCGAGACCTCGGGCTACTACCGCAGATACAACTGCTCCTGGGCCCTCAGGGCCGAGATGGAGTTCCGAAGGGTTTACGGCGACACCACGTACAAGGCGTATGCCGAGTCATGCGCCTCTTATCTCTGCCACTATCCAATGAAGCTCACCATCCCTGTGGGCATGGCCAGGAGACTGAATCCCATGATCATGGGCTGGGTAGTGGGAAACCTCTACGACTACGGCGAATTCGTAGGCAGCACAACCTACATGACCAAGGCCGTGGAGATGGCCGATTCCCTCAAGCTCAAGGTGGAAAGCAGTCCGGCCAGGCTGCACAATAAGGAGTGGGCAATGGGCGGGGGAGTTCTCATGTGGGGGCTCCTGCACTCCTATTTCAAGGACGACCCTACGGGAGTCGACGACTGGGTCGCGATTCACGCTCCCTACATGGACACGGAGGTTGACTCGAGCGATTACCAGAACGCCTGGCGCGGCTGGGCGGCTCTCGGGCAGTGGTCTGCGGCTGCGGAGCTCGGAAGCGCAGAGTACTTCGGTTACTTCCAGCACCTGGCCGACACGCTGGTCGCCAATGACGGCGACCTGGACGGCGGCATACCGGTAACCGACCCGGAGGGGGACGACAGGGACCAGTCGTGGGTGACCAATTACCTGGGATTCATGTGTCTCGACCGCATGCTTGAAGAAGCCGGTGTGGCGCCTGTCGTTGCCGATGCCCGTGCGCTTGAGGTCAGCGTGCTTCACTCTCCGGCGGTGGGCGTTCCGACGCTCATGCTCGAGCTGGCGGAGCCTTCGGCCATCATCTTCGACGTTTACGATGTCAAGGGGAGGCGGCTCCATTCGGCGGATCTGGGCAGGCTGCCCGCCGGACAGCACTCGGTGAGATGGGAAGCAGCCCGCGAGGGCGAAGGCGTCGCGCCGGGAATCTACTTCTATCGCCTGGCAGGGAACAGCCGGTCGGCGACGGGCAAAGTCGTTGTCCTTAAATAAATTGCGTTACTTGTCCGGGCTTGACAGGGGCGCTACTCTGTGCTAATTGCATAGTAGTGGGAGCATTTGCTCGGAGTAAATAGACTTGGCAAAAAGCCTTTTGCCCAGCAAGACCAAAATAGTAGTCACCCTGGGGCCGGCGACGGCTTCCCGGAAGATGATCCGCGCGGCCGTCAAGGCGGGCGCGGGCGTAGTTCGCCTCAACTTCTCCCACGGCGACCACAGGACTCATGCCGAGGCCATAGCGGATGTCCGGACGGTCGCCGGCGCGCTGGGCCGTTGCATTCCCATAATCCAGGACCTCCAGGGCCCGAGGTTCAGGGTCGGGCTGCTCCCCGGACATCAGACCGACCTCAAGCGCGGCATGGAAGTCACCGTGGCGGATGAGCCGGGAGGCCCGGACGTTATCCCGGTGAATCCCCGCTACACTTTTGAGGGCGTGCGGCGCGGCGACCGCATCACCTTCGGCGATTACGGCATATCCATGAGGGTGGTGTCCGCGGAGCGACGCAGCCTCAAGTGCAAGGTCACCCGCGGAGGGACCATCTACGACAGGACGAGCGTCAATTTCCCGTCTTCGAGCGCGCGCTTCCCGACTCTGACCAAGAAAGACATCGCGGACCTCAAGTTCGGGGTAAATAAGGGCGTCGACCTCGTTGCGCTGTCATTCGTGCGGGACGCGTCCGACGTCGAGAACCTGAGGAAGCGCCTCAAGGGCACGGGCATAGGCATAGTCTCCAAGATAGAAACCAGGCAGGGCCTGGATTCGGTCGACTCGATTATCGAGGCGTCCGATGCCGTGCTGGTCGCCAGGGGCGACCTCGCCAAGGAGATTTCCATAAGCGAAGTGCCGGTGGCGCAAAAGGTCATTATCGAGAAGTGCATCAGGAAGGCGACGCCGGTCATAACGGCGACCCAGATGCTCGAGTCGATGATACACAATCCCGAGCCCACGCGGGCCGAAGCCACGGACGTGGCGAACGCCGTCTTCGACGGCTCCGACGCCCTGATGCTGAGCGGGGAAACGGCCATCGGCGGCCATCCGGTGGAAGCGGTCAAGATGATGGAGGCCCTCATACGCAGCGCCGAAAGGGCTCTACACAAAGACGGCATAAGGGGCAAGCGCCCCGTGGAGCCCGAGCCCGAGGTCGATGAGATGATCGCGGCGCTCGCGGTGGAAGCGGCCGGCAAGCTCGGCGCGAGGGCGATCGTGACTTTTACCATGAGCGGGAGCACTGCGCTCAGGGTGGCCAAGTTCAGGCCGGAGGTCCCCATATTCGCGGTGACGCCGGTGAGGCAGACGCGAATGAGACTCGGCCTGTCCTACGGGACGCTGTGCGAGGAGGTGGCCGAGACGCGCGATATCGAGAAGATAGTCGCGAAGGCGATTGACATGGGCAGGCGCAGTGGTTTGCTTAAGCGGGGAGACCTCATAGTGGTTACGGCGGGGATGCCGCCATGGGTCAGCGGCAAGACCAATATGCTGAAGGTGGAAGTGGTTTGACGGCGGGCGGGCAGGGCCCGGGGCGGCGGGGAGCCAATGATATCCCCTGAGAGAGGAGTACGGATGCGCGGGCTCAATCATGAGTCCAGGCGGCTCGACATGGTGGAGCGGCAGATCCGGGCCCGCGGCGTGTCAGACCCGCTCGTGCTCGCTGCTATGCGCAGGGTGCCGAGGCATCTTTTCGTTCCCGAGGAAAACGCGGGGGCGGCTTATGATGACAGGCCGCTTCCCATAGGCCAGGGACAGACCATATCCCAGCCCTATATGGTGGCAAGCATGACGGAGTCTCTGAAGCTCGGGGGCGGCGAGAAAGTGCTTGAGATTGGCACGGGCTCGGGTTATCAGTCGGCGATACTGGCGGAGATCGCAGACCATGTGGTCACCGTGGAAAGGAAGCAAGATCTCCAGGAAGCGGCCGCGAGGCTCCTCAGGGAGCTCGGCTATGTCAACATAGAGGCCGTAGTCGGCGACGGCTCAAGAGGCTATCCCGACCGGGCCCCCTATGACGCCATAATAGTCACGGCGGGCGCGCCCGGGGTGCCCGAGGCGCTCGTCGAGCAGCTTGCCCCGGGTGGGAGACTGGTGATTCCGGTTGGCAACTCCTTCCACCAGACGCTCACGCGCGTCACGAGGAGCGGACAGGGTGTGGAGACGGAGAAATTGGAGGGTTGCGTATTCGTGCCGCTTATCGGGGAACAAGGATGGGATGAACCGAATTCTATTTAGTGGGGACGATTAGAGAGGGAGGTTGGACGAGCGTATGATTAACCGCAAGCAAATTCTAGAGCTGCTTCACTTCGAGTCGGGTTCCCACTTCGTCATCAGCTTTTTCATGGGAGTCGGTGTATACAAGGCGAGGAAAAAGGCCTTCGAGATCGAGGCCAAGGACATCATCAGGGAGGCCATAAACAAGGCCGACCCGCCCGACTCGGAAATGGAAAACGTGCGCGAGAACGCCCGCAGGGTGCTCAACTTCATTAAGCTGGAATTCGAGGGAAGGGCGAGAGGCCTGGCCATTTTCTCCTGCCGGGAGGCGGGGCTGTGGCAGATATACCGGCTGCCGGTGGAAGTCCCGGAGATATGTGTCGTGAACCACGTACCGTATATTTCTCCCATGCTCAAGCTGGTCGATGAGAGCAGGAAGTACTGCGTTGTCCTGGCGGACAAGGAGAAGGCGCGCCTCTTCACCATGTACCTCGGCAAGATGACCGAGGGTGTCGACCTCTTCGACGTGGTGCCCGGTTGGCACAAGCAGGGTGGTTGGGCGCAGGCGCGCTTCCAGCGCCACATAGACGACCTCGTGAACAGGCACTTGAAGAACGTCGCGGACGCAATCTTCCAGTACTACAAGGCCGAGGGATTCGGCCATCTCATCATAGGCGGCCCGCCGGAGGTGAGAACCAGGCTGGTGCCCGTATTGCACTCATATCTTCAGAAGATTGTTGCCGGCAGCATCTCCGTCGACGTGATGGCCGGCCCGGGCGAGATCCTGAAGGCGGCCAGGCAGATAGAGGAGGAGACGGAGAGGCGGGAACAGGACGAGATCGTCCGGCGCGTGCTCAGCGGTTCGGCGCAGGGGCACCCCACGATCACGGGCTTTAAGAACAACCTCAAGGCCCTCATGGCCGGGCGCGTCCATACGCTGGTCCTGGTGGACGGCCACGAGGTGAGCGGGGCCTACTGCGACATGTGCGGCAACCTCAATGAGGCCGATGTCGAGGCCTGCGACGCCTGCGATACGGTGATAAAGGGGGCGGCAGATGTCTCCGACCGGCTCGCGACTCTTGCCTTTGAGCATGATTCGGAAGTCAAATACGTACGAGGCGGTCTCGGGCTAGAGAAGCACGGCGGGGTCGGCTCAATCCTGAGGTGGTAGAGAATGAAGAAAGTCATTATCCCGCTTGCGGTCGCCGTAGTCGTGGTCGTCATTATCGTGATAGGGATGCGCGGGCGCGGCGACGAAGCTCCGGAGTTGATGTACGACATCGCGGCGGCAGAAGTCAGGCCCCTCTGGGTCAAGGTCTCGGCGACGGGACTGGTGCAGCCGTTTGTGGAAGTCGAAGTGAAGTCCAAGGCCAGCGGCGTGGTGACCGAACTGCCGGTTGAGGCCGGCGAGCCCGTGAAGAAGGGCCAGGTCATTGCGCGCCTGGATCCCGAGGAGATCCTGAACCAGCTGGAGCGCGAGGAGGCGGCGCTGGCCGTGTCGCGCCAGAACGTGAGGGTGCAGGAAGAAGAAGTGCACAGGGCGGAAGAGCTGGCCAAGCAGGGCCTCGTGTCGGAGAAGGACCTGGAAGCCGCCAGGCTGGAGCTCGAGCGGGCGCGCGCCGACGAGGTGGCGACGAGGATCTCGGTTGCGGACGTCAAGAAGAGGCTGGACGATACGGTGCTGCGTTCGCCCATAGACGGAATCGTGCTTGAGAAACAGGTGGAAGTCGGGCAGGTGATCTCATCGGGCGTGTCGAATGTAAGCGGGGGTACCACCATCGCCATAGTCGCAGACCTGAATAAGGTCTTCGTTACCGCCGATGTCGACGAGACCGACATCGGCAGGGTCAGGGAGGGGCTGAGCGTGGAAGTGGTGCCCGACGCGTATCCGAGTGAAACCTTCAGGGGCGTTGTCGAGAGGATCAATCCCATGTCGAAGGTGGTTCAGAACGTCACGACTTTCGAAGTGATGACTGTGGTTGAGAATGAGGAGGGCCTCCTGAAGGCCGGCATGAACGCCAATGTCGACATAGTCATCGCCGGCCGGGACAACGCGCTGGTCGTTCCCCGCAAGGCCGTGCAGCAGCCGGGCGAAGCAATGGCCATCGCCGCAATGATGGGCGTAGCCGGCGGCGA
>JASFEA010000075.1:0-15172 GCA_050125095.1 bacterium | reverse complement strand
GCGGTCGTACTTGAGAACGTATTTGTCTCCCGACTTCCCGCCTCCCGAGCATGTTATGAGGGCGACGGCGAGGAGTATGCACAGGAAAAGAACGCGGCGTGCTGCCCTGTTCATATGTTGCCTCCCGTATTCGTAAGCGGCTCGTGTGTTTCATCCCGGCCCGGCGGCCAATTGCCGCAACGCCTGCCATTATATCAAATCGCCGGCTGGAACGCATAATCAATACTCACGATCGGTGGATACGGGGGCGGCGGAATGAGATTATATCCGGCCGCCCTGCCGGTGAGTCCTGATTCAAAGATCATTTCCAAGTACGGGTTCGGAACCACCCGGACTTTCCCGCCACGCGCGCAGGAGTTCCCCCGTGGACGAAATTCTGCGTGGTTTGGGAATAGCTTCCTTGCCTCAGTACCAGGAGCGACTCACCGTCGGCAGGGTCCTCTATGAGATCGGCACTGCATTCATCATAGCCGGTAACCACATACCAGCAGGGCAGCCATTCTTGGAAGTTATTATGGTGATGTGTGCGTTTGCCTGTGCCGAGATGGCCTGAAATGAGAAATGGACGGCTTTGCGGAAGATTCACAGGGGACCTCAAAGCATCTCCCTCCTGAAGAACATCGCTCGTCCTTGTTGCTTCTAGGTGCACTATATTCAGATTGGGGCCGGGTGCATAGGGCGGGAATGTCCCGTCGCGGACGGCGCCGGAACCAGGCGCCGCCTGCGGGGCGTAACGAATAAAGGGGGCACCTGAATCGTAATAAGGACGGGCCGCGGAGGCCTGCAATACGGGCGGGCCACGGGGATTCCGGGAGGGGCAGCTTCTATGTGTCAGCACTGCAGTCGGATGTGTCAACGCTACAGTGGCATGTGTCAGATGAGCACAACGGGCCGGAGGGGGCTACCCGCCGGCTCCACCCAATGCCTTGATTATGCGGGGATTCGCCCTCGTCGCCACATTCGCCGTTATGTGGTATGCTTATTGCAGTTAAGGGGAAGCGTGGGCAAGTGCCGCCCGAAACAATTTGCGGGTTTCAGTCGTCTGATATATGGACGGTTAGGTCCCGGGGGATTGGGTTTTGACCGGAGAAAACTCGGAAGCCTTCTTAACGGGGAGTGACTCAATGAAGAGAATAACCAGGGCCGCTTTATATGTGATGCTGGCGGGGGCTCTTCTCGTCTATTCAGGATGCGGGCGCGGCGGACATGGAAACGCCAACGGAGAAGGGGATGCCGCGCTGGTTCCCGTCGAAGTGGCGGAGGTGTCGAGGGGTGACATTTCGGCTTTCTTCACGGGCACCGCTACGCTGGAAGCCGAGGAGGAGACGCAGGTGGTCGCCAAGGTCGGCGGTGTCGTCAACAAGATCATGGTCGAGGAGGGCAATTATGTAACGGCCGGCCAGGTCCTGGCGAAGCTCGACGACGAGAAGATCGCCGTGCAGGTGGAGCGGGCGAGAGCCAACCTCAAGAACCTCGAAGAGGAATACCACAGGAGCGAGGAGCTCTTCAGGGGCAAAATGATCAGCGCCCAGGAGTTCCAGAAGGCCAAGTATGACTACGAGCGGCAGCAAGCGGAATACGATCTGGCCCGCCTCGACCTGGAGTACACCTCCATTCGTTCACCCATCAGCGGCGTAATCGCCGAGCGCCTTATCAAGGTGGGCAATATGGTGCTCGCCAATCAGGCGACCTTCAGCGTGACGGGGATGGACCCTCTTCTGGCTGTGCTCCATGTCCCCGAGAGACAGCTCGGAAAGCTGGCGGTGGGCCATTCGGCGTCGCTTGAGGTGGACGCCCTGCATGGAGAATCTTTCGCCGGGTGTATAGACAGGATAAGCCCGGTTGTCGATCCCGCCACGGGCACAGTGAAGGTGACGGTGGAGGTCAGGGACCGCACGCGCAGGCTCAAGCCCGGTATGTTTGCCCGGGTCAACATAGTCTATGACGTTCATGCAAACGCCATGCTGGTTCCAAAGGACGCGATTATCGCAGAGGACCGGGAGTCATGCGTTTTCGTGGTGAGGGACAGCACCGCGTACCGCCAGACAGTTGAAACGGGCTACGTCAACTCCTCTCATATAGAAGTGCTGTCAGGTATAGACGATGGCGACACGGTAGTCACCATAGGCAAGGGCGGACTCAAGGACTCCTCCAGAGTTGAGCTGGTCTCCGGCGATCCGGAAGAGTGGAAGAGGAAGAGGGAGGAAGCCAGGGCCAGGGAAGCCGAGGCCGCCGCCGATACTTCGGAGGCAGGCGAGACCGGAGAGGCCGACGCCGATACTTCTATGGCAGGCGAGACGGGGGCCGGGACGGAAGCCGGCGATAAGGATGCAGCCGGGGCTGATACTTCAGTGGCAGGTGGGGACGCTCCTTCTGGAGCTGAACTCACCGAAGCCAGCACTCAATAGAAACCGGGACGAGAAGAAGCATGAAGATCATAGACATTTCAACCAGGCGGCCCGTAACGATAGCCATGTTCACGCTGGCTGTCGTTCTCTTCGGAGTCGTTTCGCTGCTCAGGCTCAAGGTCAACCTGCTGCCGGATCTCACATACCCTACCCTGACTGTCCGCACGGAATATCCGGGCGCGGCGCCGGCCGAGATCGAGAACCTGATTACAAAACCCATCGAAGAGACCCTGGGCGTGGTCAAGAGCGTCAACAGGGTGAGCTCCATATCCCGGTCGGGGCAGTCCGACGTCACACTCGAGTTCGCATGGGGCACCAACATGGATTACGCGGGCCTGGAGGTCCGGGAGAAGCTCGATGCTCTGGAGCTCCCGCTGGATGTTCAGCGGCCGTCGGTGCTCAGGTTCGACCCGTCGCTGGACCCGATCATGAGATTCGGGCTCTACCGCGTCCCGTTGGACGAGGAAGAGGACGCGCCACGCGAGAGGTCTCAGGCCGTATACGCCTCTTACGAACCCGAGATGAGCTTCGATGAAGAGTCGCTCAAGGTCTTGAGGCGCTTTGCTGAAGAGGAGATAAAGAAGGAACTGGAAGCGTCTGCGGGCGTCGCGGCGGTGAAGGTGAGCGGAGGTCTCGAAGACGAAATCCAGGTGCTGATCGACCAGGCGCGCATGGCCCAGCTGCAGCTCCCCATCGAAAATCTCGCCTACCAGCTCGGGGCGGAGAATGTGAACCTCTCCGGCGGGCGGCTGGAGGAGGGTACGCATCAGTACCTCGTGAGAACGCTGAACGAGTTCCGATCGGTTGAAGAGATCGGCGAGGTCGTGATATCGACGGACCACGGCAAGCCGATTCATCTTAAGGATATCGCCGACGTCCGTCAGGGATATAAAGAGCGCGAAGCGGTATCGCGCCTGGACGGGATTGAGGCCGTAGAGATCGCCATTTATAAGGAGGGCGATGCCAACGCGGTGGCCGTGGCCGGCGAGGTCGAACGGCGGCTCGCGCGAGTGCGTGGAATACTGCCTGCGGGGGTCGCGCTTGTCAAGGTGTACGACCAGTCGACCTTCATACGCCAGTCGGTTAACGAAGTGGTCCGCGCGGCCGTCATCGGCGGCATACTCGCGATTATCATACTGTATTTCTTCTTGAGGAATTTCTGGGCCACCGTGATCATATCCATCTCTATTCCGGTCTCCGTGATCGCCACGTTTAACCTGATGTACGGGGCCGATCTTACGCTCAACATCATGTCCTTAGGGGGCATTGCGCTGGGGGTAGGCATGCTCCTGGACAACTCCATCGTTGTGCTGGAGAACATCGCCCGGCACAGGGAGAAGGGAGCGGACCCCGTGGCTTCGGCCCGGAAGGGCGCAAGCGAAGTCGGAACGGCGGTCGTTGCATCCACGCTTACGACCATAGCCGTGTTCTTCCCGCTGGTCTTCGTGCGGGGAATATCAGGACAACTTTTCCGGGACCAGGCCCTTACCGTGACTTTCGCGCTGCTCGCATCGCTTATAGTGGCGCTCACGCTTATTCCGATGCTCGCGTCGAGGCAGGGGAGAAAGTCAGAGGAAGAAGACGACGAGCCGGCGGCGGTGGCATCATCCGAAGATAAACCCCGCAGGTTCCGCAGGATCAGGCGCATCTTCGCCTGGGCCAGGGTCCTCTTCTTCACCAGAATACCGATAGCAATGGTGCGGCTCATTCTCAAGGTGACGCGGGCGATTTCGAGGGCCTTCCTGCTGGTGCTGCGCCCGCTTCTCAATGCTTTCGAGCGCGCCTACGGATCGGTGGAGAGGTCCTACCCGCTTGCGATCAAGTGGGCCCTCGGACACAGGAGCATGGTGGTCGCGACGGCCGCCGCGCTTTTTGTGGTCTCGCTTCTCGTTATTCCGTTTCTCGGCATGGAGCTCATACCTCAGCTTTCGCAGGGAGAGTTCCAGGTCGAACTCAAGCTTCCCCCCGGGACTCCGCTCGAAATTACCGATGCCGCCATAGCAAGGGTACAGGAGGTGGCCGCCGATCACTCCCTCGTTCGCACCACCTTCTCGGTGGCGGGCACCGGCAACCGAATGGACGCCAACCCGGAGCAGGGCGGGGAGAACTGGGGCGAGATCAACGTGGTCCTGCTGCCCGGCTCCAACAGGGCGGATGAGGAAGTCGTGATGGCGGCCTTGAGGGACTACATGGAAGATATGCCCGGCGTTCAGTACAAGTTCGCCCGGCCGACCCTATTTACTTTCCGCACGCCTATCGAGATTGAGGTGGCGGGATACGAGCTGGCTCATCTCAAGCGCGTGAGCGGGGATATCGCCCGCAGGATGGAGGGTCACCCGCGCTTCACCGACGTCAAGTCCACCATGGAAACTGGCCACCCCGAGATCCAGATCCGCTTTGACCGCGAGCGCTGCGCCGCTCTGGGGCTGCAGGTATACCAGGTGGCCGACAGGGTGGTCGCCAACGTGCGGGGGGAAGTGGCGACCCGCTACTCCTGGCACGACCGCAAGATCGACGTTCTCGTGCGCGCGCGGGAAGAGGACCGGGATTCGGTAGATCGCATACGGAAGATACTCATCAATCCCGAGAGCGATCGCCCCATCCCCCTGGAGGCGGTCGCCGATATTGTAGTGGATACGGGACCCGGGGAGATACGCCGCATGGACCAGGAGCGGGTGGCGCTTGTCACGGCCAATCTCGCATACGGCGACCTGGGGAGCGCGGCCGACGACGTAAACGCCATAATAGCGCGGACGCCTGTTCCCGCGGGGACCGTTGTCCGGCTCGCCGGCCAGAACGAGGAGATGTCGACTTCATTCAAGTCGCTTCAGTTCGCGCTGCTCTTAGCGGTGTTCCTGGTTTACCTGGTTATGGCGTCGCAGTTCGAGTCGTTCCTGCATCCATTCGTGATCATGTTCACGATTCCGCTGGCTCTGATAGGCGCGGTTCTCGCGCTGTTGATTACCGGATCCACAATCAGCGTGGTCGTCCTGATCGGAGCCATATTGCTCGCGGGCATCGTGGTTAATAACGCCATTGTGCTCATTGATCTCATAAACCAGCTCCGGGCCAGGGGAATGGCCAAGATGGAAGCCATCATGGAAGGCGGGCGGCTGAGGCTCAGGCCCATTCTGATGACTACTCTCACCACTACGCTCGGCCTGCTGCCCCTCGCGATGGGCTTCGGCGAAGGCGCCGAGATACGCTCCCCGATGGCTATTACCGTAATCGGAGGTCTCACAGTATCGACTGTGCTCACGCTCATCGTCATCCCCGTGGTCTACTCGCTGGTTGATAGAAAGGCATAGATCGCGCCGGACGGCGCTTTCATTGGAAGACTGAAGATGAATCTTACTGACACTTCACTCAAGAGGCCGGTGACCACCCTGATGGTCTTCACCTGCTTCATTGTCATAGGGGCCATCTCCAGCCAGCTCCTGCCGCTCGAGTTCCTCCCCGAACTGGACGCACCGTTTATCGGCATCGACATCCCGTACCCCGGCTCCACGCCCGAGGAGATAGAGCGCCGTATCACGCGTCCGGCGGAAGAAGTGCTCGCGACCATATCCGGCATCAAGCGCATGAGCTCAACCACCTGGGAGAGCGGCACATGGGTACATGTTGAGTTCGACTGGGGCGTGGACACCGACGTAAAGGCCCTTGAGGCGAAGGAGAAGATGGACGGCATCCGCCATCTGCTGCCGGACGACCTCGAGCGCTTCTATGTGAGGAAGTGGTCGACCGCGGACATGGAGATGCTGCAGCTCAGGATTTCGAGCACGCGCGACCTCTCGGACTCCTACGACATGCTCAATAGGAATCTCAAGCGCCGCATCGAGCGCATCGAGGGCGTTTCCAAGGTGGACCTGTACGGCGTGGAGCAGAAGGAGATCAAGATCCAGCTGTCGGCTGACCGGATCATCTCACATCGCGTCGATATCGGCAGGCTGGTGCAGGAGCTGCAACGAAGCAACTTCCTGGTCACTGCCGGCAAGGTGACTGACGGCGGGACCCGCTTCGTCGTAAGGCCGGTGGGTGAGCTCAAGAACGTCGAACAGGTCCGGAACCTCACGATCAATCAGCATGGCCTCCGGCTGAGCGATGTGGCCGATGTCATGTATGAGAAGCCCGATCTCGAATACGGCCGGCACCTCGACCGCCGGTACGCCATAGGCCTGGATGTCTTCAAGGAGGGCGGCGCGAATACTGTCGATGTCACGGAGCGCGTCATAAGGGAAATCGACGCCGTCGCGCGTCTGCCGGAGATGGAAGGCGTGAGGTTGTTCTACTTCGATAACCTCGCTGACGGGATAGTGAGCTCTCTCAACGAGCTCCTGAAGTCGGGGCTGTTCGGCGGTCTGCTTGCCATGGTTCTCCTCTTCTTCTTCCTGAGGCGTATCGCGACCACGCTTATCGTTCTCATAGCGGTTCCCTTCTCCATATTCATCGCGATGGCATTCATGTACTTCCTTGGTCTCTCGCTCAACATACTCTCGATGATGGGGCTCATGCTCGCCGTAGGCATGCTCGTCGACAATGCCGTCGTCGTGACCGAGAGCATCCACCGGCACCAGCTTATTGATCCTAATGGCGAGAAAGAGAAGTCAGTGACGGTGGGCGTAAACGAGGTCGCGCTGGCCATAACGGCGGGTACTCTTACGACGGCCATAGTGTTCCTCCCCAACATCGTGAGCGCCAAAAACAGCATATCCATATATCTCAAACACATTGCGATTGCGCTCTGCATCGCGCTCGGTGCGTCCCTCATTCTCGCGCAGACGGTTGTCCCGCTCCTTGTCTCGCGGGTGAAACCGCCCGAGGAGAAGCGCGAGAGCAAATTGATACGCAGGCTGTCCGATCGGTACCGCCGGCTCCTCAACTGGTCGCTCAATCACCGCAGGGCGTCGGTGGGCCTCATCCTGCTGCTTCTTTTCAGCGTCGCCGTGCCCGTGAGCGTAGTCAGGCAGGACATGTTCGACGAGCCCGAGGAGAGGAGAGTAAGGCTCCACTACCACATCAACGGGAGTTACACGGTTGAGAAAGTCGAAGAGGCCGTTGACATATACGAGGACTACCTGTTCGCCAACCAGGATGAGCTCGAGATCGAGTCGATCTACACCTACTACCAGGGCAATTACGCCATGTCCACCATCACCCTCAAGGACGGGGACGAGGCCACCAAGTCCATGGACGAGATAAAGGACGCGATCAGGGAGGGTCTTCCGAGGCTGGCCATCGCCAATCCCTCCTTCGAGTGGCACAGCACGGGGGGCGGGGAGCAGTCCATCAGGATTCAGCTCATGGGCAAGTCGAGCGAGCACCTGGAGGCGCTGGCGCGCGAAGTCGCCTGGACTCTGTCCCGGGTAGAGGGCCTGTCCGACGTCCGGTCGGAAGCCGAGACCGGAGAAGAGGAAGTGCATGTCGTTGTGGATCGCGACAGGGCGAGGCAGCTCGGGTTCTCGACGCAGGATATCGCGGGGGTCGTTTCGGCGGCCATGCGCGGCATGAACCTCAGGCCCTTCCAGGGCGATTACGGGGAGATACCCGTGCGCATCGAGTTTAAGGAGGACGACCGCCAGACGGTGGAGAACCTCAGGAATCTGCCTCTCTTCACCGGAAATGAAGAAGTCGTATCGCTGGCCTCGGTGGCCGATTTCCAGATGAAGAGGGGGCCCCGGAATATCCACAGAGAGAACCGCACCACCTCCCTGGGCGTGACGGCCAATCTCGACGGCATCACCATGAACGATGCCAGGGCCAGGATCGGACAGGTCCTGGGGAGATTCAACTTCCCGCCGGGCTATTCGTGGAACTACGGGGAGAGGTTCGACTTCGAGCAGGAGGCCTTCAGCACCATGATGATAAACCTCCTCCTGGCGCTTGCACTCATTTACTTCGTGATGGCGGCCCTATTCGAGTCCCTGCTCTTTCCCGCCGCGATCTGGACGCAGATCCTGTTCGCGATAGTGGGCGTCTACTGGTTTTTCCTCGTTACGGGCACCACCATGACTTTGATGGCCATGGTGGGCATTCTCATTCTCATAGGCGTCGTCGTCAACAACGGCATCGTGATGATAGATTATGTGAATCAGCTTCGCGCCCAGGGCCTCGGCCGGCACGAAGCTTTGGTGGAAGCAGGCGGAGCTCGTCTCCGTCCTATTCTTATGACAGCTGGCACTACTGTCTTAAGCCTAGTCCCCCTCTGTGTGGTCACCACCCAGATCGGCGGGGGCGGCCCGCCTTACTTCCCTATGGCACGGGCGATTGTCGGCGGCCTGGCCTTCTCGACAATCGTCACACTTCTGGTCCTCCCCACGATATACGTGCTGCTCGATGACCTCCGCAAGTGGTCGAGCCGCATATTAAGAACAGCAAAGACCCCGTGACAAAAGAGACAATGACAGACATCGATATCCGCATTTCTTCCCTCAAGGGCGTTCCATCGGCCGTGCTGTCGCAGCTTGACGACCTCTTCGACAGCGAGTTCGGCAGCTTGCCGGTGGTGTTCTCCGACTCCGACTGGTTCATCATGGGTTTTGCGGGCGACCTCCTCGTCTGCCGCGTGGGCATTGTGAAACGCGTTGTCTCCGTGGCCGATGAGATTGTCGTGGTCGGCGGCGTCGGCGGCGTCGTGACCCGGCCCGATTACAGGAAGCACGGCTACGCGTCCAAACTCATGAGATGCGCCCGGAGGTTCATGCGGGATGAGCTTCCCGCTGATTTCGGGATGCTCCTCTGCCGGGAGGAGCTCGAGCCCTTCTATAGGCATCTCGGCTGGAGGGTGGTGCCCGGCCCCACCGGATATGCCCAGCCGGGCGGCAGCATGGCAGCCAAGGGCCTCACCATGGTGATCGAGCTCGGCAAGTCCAAATGGCCCGAGGGCCCCATCGACCTCTGCGGCTTCCCCTGGTAGAAACCCGGGGTCAGGTCTGAATATGCACACTGCTCAGACTATTAAGAAGCAGGAGTCAGCAGAAAGCCGGGGCCAGCAAGAGCCTGGGATCAAATCTCATAGTTGGGTCAGGTCTCAAAATGCACAGAATGCCGGAGTAGGGTCTCGGGGCGCATAGTGGCCATGCTACCGACCGGAGTCCTCTAGCCCACCGCCTTCTTGAGCTTCTTCACAAAAACGGCGCGCTTTTTGTCATCGCCAAGGAACTTGTCTTTAAGCGTCCTCCACGTCGTAGAGCAATCCTTGTATTCGATTCCCGCTATCCTATGGATTGCCCGGTCGATGTCCTTCTTGTTTTCCTTGGTGATCTCGACTCCGGCCTCGGCGAAGACGTCCTTCATGTGACGGAAGTAGCAGGACATGTGCAGTTCCTCCTCAATTACCTTACCTCAACTACTCTATAAGGCCTCGATCTCCGGCATGCGCGATTCAGTCTCCGCCATGCCCTCTGTCCAAAGCCAGTAGTTGACGCCGCCGTCACCGCCGGTGCTCAGGACGAACGGCTGACCCTCGCGGTCGAGTGCGTGGATGATGACCGGCCCCAGATAGCCCCCCTCAAGACGACGGAGGTCCTCAAAGCCCTCCCGGCAGGCGTCCTCGACCGAAGCTCCCTTCTTCATGTACGCTACAACGGCGCGGGCAAGTCCCGCCCTTATTATCATCTCACCCGTGTGGGTGCACGCGGCGGCGCCGCATCTATCATCCACGTAGAGGCTAGCCCCTATTATGGGAGAATCACCCACGCGCCCAGGGTATTTGTAGGCCCATCCCGATGAGCTCACCCCTCCCGCCATGTGACCCTCGCCGTCCCGGACGAGGAACGTGACCGTGCCGTGAGAGACGGGCGAGCCGCTGGGATGAGTGATATAGGAAGCCAGGGGGACTTCCGGCCAGTTGACCAACGCTTCCGCCGGCACATGTTTCCTGACCCATCTCTCGTATTTCTCCCCGGCCGCTTCGGTCAGCATTTCACCCTTCTCGGCGCCGATCTCGGCCGCGAATCTCTCGGCTCCCTCTCCGGCCAGCATGACATGCGGGGTCCTCTCCATAATCTCACGAGCCACGCTTATGGCGTGATAGTAGTATCTGAGCGAGCATACCGCACCGCTCCTCAGGGTCTCTCCGCACATGATACAGGCGTCGCACTCGACTTCACCGATGATGTTGGGCGCCCCGCCGAGTCCCACCGTCCTCACGCTGGGGTCGCGTTCAACAACGCGTGCAGCCGTCTCCACGACGTCCATAGGAGGTGCGCCGCCCCCGAGTGCCTTAATCGCTGCATCAAATCCGACGCCGCCCTCACAGTTGGCGAGAATGATCGATGCCATACATGCCCCCTTTCAGAATCTTACTCAGAATCCGACTCAGGACTATAACAGAAATCCTGGCCCGCTCCACATTAGCGTGCGGGTGCTGTGATTTTAGGTTTGACAGCGAGCCCGATTTACGATAGAAGCGAGTTGGGGCATCAAGAACTGCAGAGATGCGAGCATGGACCATATCCGGGCCCATGTTCCATTGTCTTCGCTGCAGTTGACTGAGGTTACGGTCTCTTGAAAGGAGGGAGCGTTATGCTACAGCGTCGGTTGTTATGGTTACCGGTGCTACTGGTAGTTGCGGGCCTCTTCGCCGGATGCGGCGACGACACCACGTGTGACCCATGTGTATGCGATCCCTGCGACTGCACCTGGGGCCACTGGGTACTTCAGTACCCACAGTTCGGTGGCGTCTACTGGCAGTCGATGTGGGGAAGCTCCGAGAACAACGTTTTCGTTGTGGGTGACCGAGGGTACATTGGGCGATTCAACGGTACAACCTGGCAGCGCATGGCGACAGGAACCGCCACAGACTTCGAGGCTGTCCATGGCATATCGGCAAATGACGTGTGGGCCGTTGGCCAGGACGGCCTGGTTATGCATTACGACGGGTCGAGCTGGGAGCGAGTTTTTCTCGGAACCACTTATGACTTCTACGCCGTGTTTATGCTCGCCTCTGACGATGTCTACATCGCAGGTAACGGCTATTACGTCTACCATTACGATGGAAGTTCATGGACGGGTTTGTACCTGGACGTCTACTACAACTTCAGGGCCGCCTGGGGAACATCTTCCACCAACATGTGGTTCGCCGGTTATGATGGGCTGTTCGTCAATTACGATGGCAGCGAGTTCACAAAGGTTGATCCAGTCCCGTCTTCAGATGACTTCTACGCCATGTGGGGAAGTGCCAGCAACAATATCTATGCTGTTGGCCAGGGCGGAGCCGTGATGCATTACAACGGGACCAGCTGGACGGATGCTGAAGACCCGATATTCTCGAACCGCTACCTTTATGGCATTTCCGGAAGGAATGCCAACGACATCTATGTTTGCGGGGCGAATGGCCGCATGTACAACTACAACGGCTCGTCGTGGACGGAGATCTACGACGGCGATGAAGTGTGGTGGTATCAATACGGCATATGGTCCGGACCGAGCAACGTATATGCGTGCGGCGAGTACAACGGCATATCCAAATACGACGGTGCTAACTTAACGAAGGTCGACGGAACGAATGGCGAATCATTCTGGTCAATCTGGGTCGAGGATGAGGACCACGCGGTGGCAGTCGGGAACGACGGCAGGATATTCAGGTACAACGGGACGCAATGGGTAGACGAAACAGACCCGTCATTCGCCCGCTATGATCTATATGGAACACACGGAACCGCGAATGAGCTTTTTGTCGTAGGCGAGGACGGGCTGCTTCTTTTCTATGATGGAGCGGACTGGGAAGAAGTCGGCAACGTGGCGGTGACGGATGAGGATTTGAGGGATGTATGGTCTGACGGGACCGAGGCCTTTGCCGTGGGCGGCGACGGCGAGATCGTGCATTATACGCCTACGTCATATGAACGCATGACCAGCAACACGGGCGAATGGCTTTATGGTATATGGGGAACTTCACCTTCAGATCTGTTCGCAGTCGGCAATGACGGCGTCATACTGCATTATGACGGGACCGGCAACACCTGGGACGTCATGGATTCAGGTATGCCCGAGGGCACGGAGATAAGGGACGTCTGGGGAACGGCCGGTAATAACGTGTATGCCTGTGGAGAGGGCGGGATAATACTCCACTATGACGGCACGGACTGGGAATACATGGAATCGTATACCACCTCCCAGTTCTGGGGGATTACCGGTGTGTCGGAGAATGAGATATATGCCTGCGCCTATGATGACGTGTTCTTCTTCGATGGTACAAGGTGGATGCAGCTGCCGCAGAATGCCACTTACAACTCCTTGTACGATATCAGGGCCAGCGCGGGCGGCGATCTTTTTGCCGCGGGCTACAGTCTGACTATTCTTTACCTGGATCGATAGGAGAACTTTTTGTAGATTGACTGGCCCTGATAGTCATGTAATCAGGGCCAGTCTCGTATCTTCTACCATGCCGTCCTTATCGACATCAGTATGTAAGCGCACAGGTACGCGAGCCCGCCCACCGCGAGGGAAGCCGCAAAGCCGTAGCTGAACGCCACGAATAAGACCAGGGTTGCCCCGAGCACCGAGGCGGCGCCGTTCACTGCGAATCCCCAGTCCACCAGCTCGCCGACTCTCAGCGTCCCCTTCGGGAACGGCATGCCCATGAAAACGCCGAGCGGGAAGATGAGCCCGGCGGTCACCAGCACCCGCGGCAGCATATTAAGGCCCGCGAGCGCACGCGTCACATGGCCCAGCACCAGTATATCCAGCGCGATCCATGCCAGTATGCCGAGGAACGCAACCGTGGCGGTGACCGCCCTGGAGTAGCGGCTTCCGATCCCTGAGGCAACGAGCAGCGTGAGAAGAACGGCCGCTATGCTGTACACCGATGCCCCAATAAAGAGGGTGTACTTCTGGATCAGCACGACCTCGATCATCATGAATCCCATGCCGATGGCGAAGAAGTAGAGCCATGGCACCAGTCCCAGCTTGGGGCCCTCCTTAAGATATGGAATGAGGCTCAAGGGGATGAAGAACACAAGCACCACCGCCAGGATAACGAGTATGAGCGTGCCTGCAAGCGGGAAGCCCATGAACTCGGCGTACATGTTCATCTTGCGGAGGCTCTCCCACGAGAAGTTCTTCCAGTGCCCCATCTGCGCGGCGAAGGGTCTGTCGTCCGTACAAGGCCTTATGTTGGTGCGCGCCGAGTCCTGTGCCGCCTCCCAACCTTCATTGACGATTAGGTTGATGGTATTATCCGCCAGCGAGTCAGGGGCCGGATAGAGAAGGTAGATAAAGCTCTCACGCTCTTTGGTGAGCGGCCCGTAGGCGTTATACCTGATCTCATCCGTGAGGGGCCGCTTGGAAAGCAGAAGCAGCTTCCGGCGCATCTGTGGGAGGTCGTATATGGCGAAATGCTGGGTCGGGTTCTCTACGCCCTGGCTTCTGAGGCCGTCCTTGACCATGGAGACGATGCGCGCCATGTAGGCCTGGTGCTCCATGGAGAGGAAGCCGCTGTCGGAGAGCGCCGCCCAGTAGTCGGCGAAGGCCTCTGTCGTGAAGAGGTAGTTCTCGGCAAGTGCGAAGGAGCCCGAGCCCAGTGCCGCCCATGTGTTGGAGCTTAAGGAGAATATTACATCGAACTTGCCCTTGTGCCGCTTGACATAAGTGCGCGCGTCCTCCGTGACCACTCTGACCCGCGGGTCATGATAAATGTATCCGGAGTACTCGGGCAGCGTGATAATCTTGCCCGTCGAATCGCGGATCACCGGGGGCGGCATGGGAGGGGGCTGGGGTGGCGGTGGGGGCTCTTCTTCAGCTTCACTCCCACCTGTGGTATCAGCCTGCGCCACTTCCGTCTCATTCTCTTCGGCCTCACTGCCGGGCTCCCCGACCTCACCACCGTCGTCGCCATTCTCGCCAGCTTGACCACCGGCTTCCCCTGCTTCATCGGCGGCTCCGTCGGCTTGGTCGCCGCCGGCATCCCCGGCGTCCGCGCTCTCAGACGCGGTCACCGCCGCCTGTTTCTCTGTATTCTCCTGCCTCTCTGGCTCCTCTGTTCCCTCCGGCTCGGGCGGCACGTAGTCTATGTAGCCGCTGGTGTCGCCGTAGACCATCATGTGGTTGACATGGCCGTTTACCTCCACGGCGTGGATCTCGGTGCATCTGTGGTCCAGCGCCTGCAGCACGTCGCCTCCACCGCCCGCGCCGAGCGACAGGAAGGTGCATGAGTCGAACTGCTGCACCAGGTATTTGACATTGATGTCCCAGTCCGCGCCCACCGAGTCCTCATCGTCCCAGGTTCCGTCGAAGGGAATCACCGGCGAGTTGGACACATTGTCCACATTGATTCCCCGGTAGTACCCGGCGAAGTCGTACATCTTGATCTTTGCCATGGCGTCCCAGTGTTTGTATATGACGGGGGCGCGTTCCTGGCGCTCGGGCTCGAGCATGGTCTCGGCGCGGGGCAGCAGAGCAAATACCAGAATGATGACCGCGGCCGGGAAGACCTTGCGCCAGGTACGGCACTCGAGGAATGCGGCCGCCAGGAGTACCGGGAGCGCCGAGAGCGTCGCCGCGCCGGGCGTTCCCACTCCATTCATTAGAAGTATGGCGAGCAGGACGCCCGCCGCCGCTCCCAGGAGATCGGCCATGTAGAGCCTTGGTATATTGCCGTAGTGGCGCTTGAAGAGCATCGCGACGGCTATGCCTCCGAAGAAGAAGCTGGAACCTAAGAGCAGCAGCGTCAGTATGAACTTACCGAACATGGCCCAGCTGCCGGCGATCTGTCCGAAGTCAAGCCCCAGGCTGACGATGATCGGGGGGGCGATAAGGGCCATGAG
>JASFEA010000074.1:0-15971 GCA_050125095.1 bacterium | reverse complement strand
GACGATGCCGGTCGATCCCTCCGGTATGCTTATCTCCGGATCCATGGGCTCGCCGTCGGTATTCACTATCCTCCCGTCGCCCGAGAGCTTGAACGCGCCGTCCCTTGTGTAGGCGTACGAGCCGTCTGCCAGAGTGATGCGGAAGAACCCGTCCCCGTTTATCGCGATATCGAGAGGATTGTTGGTCGGGAGGATCTCGCCCTCTGAGAAGATCTTCTGCGTGGCCACCGGCGCCGCGCCGTAGCCTATCTCCAGAGCAGAAGGCGCCTCTATGCCCTGTCCGGCGATTCGCCCCGGCACCTTGGCCGTCTGGTAGAAGAGATCCTGGAACTCCACCTTGCTTCTCTTGAAACCGGTGGTGTTGATGTTCGCGAGGTTGTTCGCGATATTGTCGACATTGAGCTGCTGCGCGCGCATTCCTGTCGCCGCAGTTTTAAGTGCCCTGATCATTACGGTTACCCCCTGCCCTTATCCGACGTTTCCTGCGTTATCGATGAGTTTCTTGGCACTGTCATCCTGCATCTTGATTGTCGCCTGTTCGGTTTCGAATCCCCTGTGTACGGCTATCATGTTCACCATTTCATCCACGGGACTCACATTCGCTCTCTCGAGAGCGCCCTGCAGGACCTGGGTGTCGGTCATTTCCGATTCCTGCGCGGCCTGTCCGGGAGCCTCGTAGTAATTGCCTCTCCGGACCAGGTTCTGCGGGTCCCGGAAAGTTACGACCTTGATCGCACCGACCTCCGCGCCCTGAACCATGATCTTGCCCTCTGCGCTCACCGTGAAGTCTCCGCTCTCGATGGTGATCGGGCCCGAGGTCCCCTGCACGACGTGGCCGCGGTTGGTGGTGAGGGTGCCCTCCTCGTCGAGGGTGAAGTTGCCTGCGCGGGTGTACTGCTCGCCCGTGCTCGTCTCGACCGCAAAGAAACCCTCCCCGTTGATGGCGAAATCGAGCGGCCGGTTGGTCACGTCGACCGGGCCCTGACTGAAGTCGGTGTAGATGCCGTACGCCCCGTGGTCGGCCGCCTTGCCGCCGCTCCGCACGGATTCTCTCAACAGGGTCGAGAAGAGGCGCTGGGTCTTGAAGCCCGGCGTGGACGCGTTGGCCAGGTTCTCGGCCACCATGTCCTGCCTTGTTATTCTCGCCGTCATGTCGGCTGCCAGTCTGTTTACTCCCTTGAGCACATTCACCTCCGCTTTTTCTCCGCCCCTTATAAAAGCAATTACCCTGCCACATGCGCGCAGAAAGGGGCAATGGCCGGTGCGGGCTATCTGGCGTTATATCAAGCGATTAGGGAGAGAGGTTGAAGGGCCCGCCCGGGCAGTGTCGGGGCGGCCCGGAATTGCGGAGGAAAGGGCGGAAAGAATTTCCGCCCTGCGGAATCTATTTCTCCTCGCCGTCGGCGCCCACTGAGACCACCTCGGAGGTCCCGCCGAGCAGCTCGCGCGCAGAGGCGATCATGGCCGGAAGCTCGTCTGTCACTCTCACGAGCAGGTCCGCGCCGGGCATGAAGGTACCCCGGGGGGCGGTTCCCATATCGGCCAGGGTGACTTCGCGGCCATCCTTGAGGATGGTATTGGCAATGAGATCCGCCGCCGCGACCACTCCCGCCAGCGCGCCTTCGGCGCCCGAAGGCTCATGATGGAACCTGATGGCCTCGGCTATCTCCTCGGGGAGATTCCACCTTCTGCAGAGGTACTCGCCGATCTCGGCATGCGTATAACCGACGACTTCCCGCTCCGCAATATCCTGGCTTGAGGTTCTCGGGAGGTTGATGAACTGCTTCCGCAATTCGCCCCTGAGCTGCATATCTATGGCCACCTTGCCGACGTCGTGGAGCAGGCCGGAGGTGAAAGACATGTTATATACATCAGGAGCGAGGTCCTTGCTCAGCATCTGCGCGGCGAATGCCGAGCCGACCGAATGCTCCCAGAGCACTCCTTCCTCCATGCCGTAGATTTTGAGACCGCGACAGAGAATCGGGCCCACCGATGCCGAGATCAGGACTATTCTCACATTGGCCCATCCCAGGAGCACGAGGGCCTCCGTCACATTGGACACCTTCCGGGGCAGCCCGAAATAGGCCGAGTTAGCCATGCGCAGAACCTTGGTGGCGAAACCCTGGTCGAGCGCGACGATCTCAGCCACCTTGGGTATCTGCACTCTCGGGTCCCTGAGCATACCCATGACCTGCTGGGCCGCTCTCGGGAAGGGAGGGATGTTTACCGCAAACTTCTCCAGGTTCTTGTCGTCTTTTGAATTATTCTCCATTGGTTTACCACCCCAGGTTCCAAGTGTCCAATACGATACGATCGTCCAGTAGCCTGAACACGACAGGTCCTGTCCTGGATTCGTTTATTATCTTCGAAAAGCAGATGGCCACATCCAGGGGAGGATGGGTCTGCTCGCGCGCGGCAATCGTCGCGTCCTTCGCGAGTTCGCTGGCCATCCTCAGTTTCATTATCTCTTCCCCAAGGGAGACGAGCTCCGCCTGCACGGCACTGCTTGCCGCCGTGAGGTCCCTCATCGCCTCCTCCGACCCTGCGCCTTCCTGACTCCCCACGAAGGACAGGTCTTTGATATAGCGTATTCTCTTCGCCGCCAGGCTCATCGCCTCCTGCTCGAGCTCCTCGATGCGCATGCTCACCGCAGGGTCGATCCCGACCTTGATGACCGTCGTCACCGGTCTCGGGCTTCCGAGGCTCCCGGCCTCCACGCCGCGGTAGGCGTGTGTCTCTCCTCCGACGATTCCGCCCGACTTGCCGACCAGCACGCGTCCCGAGGCATAGACTGTGCTCGAGATGAGGCCCTTGGCGACCTTCACGTCGCCGCCGGCCTCGATGCGCTGTCCCTGCACGAACCTGGCCTTGAAACCGCCGTGGCAGGCTATACGGCCTCCGCCTGTTCCGAGAAAACCGCCGTCAATCATGACGTTTCCGGCGGCAACTATGTCGGCGTCCTCGACATTGCCGAAGATGCCGATGTCACCGTTGACTTCCAGGCGCGCGCCGGACTTGACCGTGCCCACGATTTCGACATTGCCGTCGTATTCGACTGTATGTCCCGCAGGTCTAATATCGTCAGTTATGAGTTCAATCTTCATCTAATTGTCCTCCGGCCTCAGGGGGCCCGGGGGCTTTTTGCCTCTTGGACTCGCGGATCTGTTCCCTGAAGGCATATGTGAGAAGGCGCTTGGTCTCTTCTTCACAAACGCCCACGAATTTCACGCAGACCTTGGTGAGACCCTCCTCCCGCCACGCGTTGACTACCCGCCCGGACATCGTCATTTCCTCTTCGGTGTCCGGGAAGAGGAAGCGCACGCTTACGGCGTCGCCGACTTCGCCCTTGAAGGCCAGCCGTATTCTCGCGCCACCGCCGCCGATTTCCACTATCTCACCCTTGACCCAGCCGTCATGAGGTATAAGACCGCTGGGATCGACCAGTACCAGCCTGGTCTCTATGGACGTCGGGACCCTCACAAACTCCCTGTCCACCAGTTCTCTTTCGCTCTTCTCTTCCATTGTCAGGCCTCTATGTCGAGGTTGCTGCCTGTCTTCTTCCCCTCTCCCCCGTGTTCGGCCTCAGCATCCTCATGCTTCCCTCTTCGTCTCACGCGCCGCTTCCGCTTCTCGCGCTGTTGCCTTCCTTTATCCCCGCGCGCCCTCTCCGCTTCGCGTATACGCTCGCTTCTCTCAACGGCGCTGGAACTCTCAAAGTCTATCCGGTCCATCCCGGTCACCTGCCCATACGCGCGCCCTCAGCTTCCCCCTCAGCAGAAGCACGGCCCGCGAGTGGATCTGGGAGATTCGCGACTCGCTTATTCCGAGCACCTCCCCGATTTCCCTCATCCTCAGGCCCTCGTAGTAGTAGAGGCTGAGGACTATTTTCTCGGTCCGCGGCAGGTCCCTGATCGCGCGGACGAGCTTCCTTTCCAGTTCTTTGCGCTCGAGCCTGCTGAGCGGGTCCGGTGTCTCCCGGTTGATTTCGCCCAGATCCAGCCTGGCCTCGCCGCTGGCTGACTCGAACACCTCTTCCAGAGAATAGAGGTCCGCCGCCGCCGCGGCCGAGAAGAGAACTGGCACATCCTCGGCCGCAAGTCCCGCCTCGAGGGCGATCTCGTCGTCCGTGGGGTACCTTCCCGTCTTGAGTTCCAACGCCTCAACCGCGCGCTCTACCTTCTTGAGCTTGGCCCTGGTTCCCTGGGGAAGCCGGTCTCCCCTTCTCAACTCATCCAGTATCGCGCCCCTTATCCTGTACCTGGCATAGGTTTCGAGATTCGCGCCTCGCGCGGGGTCGTAGTTCTCAACGGCCTGGATCAACCCGACGGCGCCGGCGCCGATGAGATCTTCGACGTCAACCGAATCCGGGAGGCTCCCGGCTGTGCTCCTGGCGACGCACTTGACGAGCCACATCAACTCGCGCACCGCTTCGTCCCGGTCCATCACAGCCGGACCGCAGCCCCCGCCTTCCCGGCGGTCCCGATCGCGTTCCATCATATCAGTCCTATTTGCCTCCGGTCCCCGTCTCCGCCAGCCCCTCGACGATCCTGTCATAGAGAAGCATGCGGTCGGGTACGTATATTCCCGACTCGTAATCCGGCCCGCCCGTCAGGTAGGCTACGGGGATGCCCCGCCCTATCGCGGCCGATATCGCGCCTCCGATCCGCGTCGCCTCGTCCAGCTTCGTGAGCACCATGCTCAACCTGGCCGTCTCAGGAATGCACGAAGCTATGGCGAGGATATTCACCGGGTCTGTTGCCGAGTTCACGACCAGCCTGATGACCGCTCCTTCCACTTCCCTGGTGAGCCCCGCCAGAATCTCCAGGTCGGCCTCCTTGAGTCCTGTTATGCCGGGGGTGTCAATGAGCACCGGCTCCCGGCCGTTCTTCATGATCTCTCCGGCGAGGCGGCCGGCATCCGGAATCGCCCTGAACTTGAGCCCGAGCGCTTTGCATGACGCCGCCAGGCTCTTCGAGCCCCCGGCGCGGCCTGAACCCAGGAAGATCACTCTCGGCTTCGCGCCGTCGGCGCTCAGCATCGCTGCCACCTTGAGAATCGCCGTTGTCTTGCCCGAGCCCGAAGGCCCTACGAAGATCGACACTCTCTCTTCCCGGGCCTCGATGGGCACGTCTCCCACCAGGTCCCTGAGGTAGGCCTCAAAGGACCCTCCGGGAGCAGGCTCCCTCCTGAGGAATCTCCGCTGAACCAGGCCGGGATCGAAACCGGCGCTCTGGAGATTGACGCGAAGCTCGCTGAGCCGCCTCCGCCGGTCATCCCAGGCCGGCGGGGCGATCCTCGTCATTATGCTGTTGAGATGAAGCCCGACTTCCTCGAGTTCCCGCATTACGCTGAGGTCCGTCGCCCGGAGGCCGCCGGCCACGCTTTCGGGGGCCGGGGGCGCGATCCGGCGAGCGGCGTCGGCACCGGAGCCTTCGGCTCCCAGGCCGCCCGCCGACCTCGCCGCCTGGGTGTTGGCGGCTACGACTTCGACCACGCTTTCCGCCCCCTTCCGCCTCCGCATCGTCTGGAGGATAAGAGCGTCCTCTCCCATCTCCGCTTTTGCGAGTGAAAGTGAGTGGGCGATGTTCGGTCCCGTGAACTTCCTAATTCTCATCATTGATCTTCACCATCCCTATGGAGTGAACTTCACAATCCGGAGAAATCTCGCCGAAGGAAATCACCGTCACCCTCGGCAGCATGTGTTCTATGAGCCTTCTGACCGGCAGCCGAACGCTGGGGGAGCACAATATGATCGCCCGGTGCGAACCGGCGGCCATGTTCTTCGTCACCTGCTCGATCGCAGTGACTATCTTCTGGGCCACATCCGGCGGGAGCACCGCCGTTATGCCCGACTTGGTGGCCTGGACCGACTCGGAGATGACCTGCTCCACCCGCGGGTCGAGAGTCGCGGCGTATAAGACGCCCTTGTCGTCCTCGCACATGTTGCATATGGTACGCTGCAGCGCTCCCCTGACGTACTCGGTGAGAACGTCGACGTCTTTGGTGTGCTGCCCGTAGTCACTGAGCGTCTCCAGGATCGAGACCACGTCCTTGACCGGAACCTGTTCCCTGAGGAGGTTCTGCATTACGCGGTGCACCATGCCGAGGCTGACGATCTGCGGTATGGCCTCCTCCACGACCGCGGGACTTTCCTTCTTCAGGTCTTCCAGGGTGTCCTTGACGTCCTGGCGGCTCAGTATGTCACCCGCATGTGTCTTTATTATCTCCGACAGATGCGTGCCGAGCGCTACGGCGGCCTCGACCACGGTCACCCCCAGGCCCTGCGCCCTGTCGCGGCCTTCCGCGTCGAGCCACTTGGCCGGCAGTCCGAATGCCGGGTCGGTCGTATCCGCGCCGTCCAGCTCGCCCAGTCTTGCGGGGTCGCCGATGGCCAGGAACTGGCCCGGATAGACCTCGCCTCTGGCTATGCGCGCGCCCTTGATCTTGAACTCGTATTCGTAGGGCTTGAGACGCACGTCGTCCCTGATTCGAATTCGCGGCACCACAATGCCGAGGTCGACGGCGAGCTGCCGCCTTATACCGGTCACCCTGTCGAGGAAGTCGCCGCCCTCGGAGGGATCGATCATGGATATGAGCCCGTAACCTATCACGAGCTCCAGCCTGTCGACTTTGATCAGGTCCTCGATTACCTCCGTGGTCTGCTGGGAAGGTTCGGCCGGAGCCTCTTCGACGGCCCCGGCGGCCCTGGCCCCTCTGTGAATCGTATAGCCAAGCGCCATCGCTATGCCTGCCAGTACCAGAAACGGAACAGTCGGCAGCCCGGGCACGAACGCCATAACACCCAGCGCACCGCCCACTATGGCCAGCGGCCTGTGCCCCGAGAAGAGCTGCCTGTAGATGTCCGACCCCAGCTGCGACTCGGCCGCCGCCCGGCTGACCACGATACCGGCCGAAGTCGAGACTATGAGCGCGGGCACCTGCGTCACCAGGCCGTCACCGATGGTAAGCGTGGTGTAGGTGCGAAGCGCCTCGCCCGCCGGGAGGCCGTTCTGGAGCACTCCAATGGCGAGCCCGCCCAGGATGTTGATGATGTTGATGATGATACCGGCGATGGCGTCTCCCCTTACGAACTTGCTGGCGCCGTCCATTGCCCCGTAGAAATCGGCCTCGCGCGTGATCTCCTCTCTTCTGCGCATGGCCTCGATGTCGTCGATGAGGCCGGCGTTGAGATCTGCGTCGATACTCATCTGCTTTCCGGGCATCGCGTCCAATGTAAAACGGGCGCCCACTTCAGCGTTACGCTGAGTACCGCGGACTATCACGACGTACTGGATTACGATAATGATGACGAATATCACAAAACCCACCACGTAGTTGCCCTTTACGACGAACGAACCAAAGGCCGATATGACCTCCCCCGCATAGGCCTCGCCGAGAATGAGACGCGTGGAGGCGACATTGAGCGAGAGCCTGAGGAGCGTGACCAGGAGCATGAGGCTCGGGAACACGGAAAGATCCAGTGGCTTGACCACGTATATTGCGGTGAGCAGCAGGACCAGCGAGAACGCTATGTTGAAAGAGAGAGCCAGGTCCAGGAGGAATGTCGGCAGGGGAATGATCATCACGACGACGATTCCTATGACCGCTATCGCGAAGGGTATATCCCCGTACTTCATGATGTCTAACGGGCTCTTGAACGGTCCGATATTGGCCACCTTCTACTCCTTATCGCTGCTGTACGGTATCGGGAAACCGGCCTCTGAGCCGGTAAACGTAGCTGAGTATCTCGGCCACGGCCTTATACAGGCTCTCGGGAATGGCCTCGCCGACTTCTACCAGGTCATAGAGGCTTCTCGCGAGAGGTTTGTTCTCGTATATGGGCACTCCGTGCGCCACGGCGATTTCCTTGATTCGCTCGGCGAGCAGTCGCTTGCCCTTCGCGACAACCACGGGGGCCTGCATGATCTCGGCATCGTACTTGAGGGCAACGGCCACATGAGTCGGGTTGGTGACTACGACGGTGGCCTCGGGAACCTCCTTCATCATTCGCTGCCTTGCGAGGCTCTTCTGCACCGACCTGATTCGCGACTTTGTGACCGGGCTTCCCTCCAGCTCCTTGAACTCCTCTTTCATTTCGTGATGCGTCATCATGAGGTTCTTTATGTACTCCTTCTTCTGATATGCGTAATCGACGAAACCCAGGGCCAGGAGCAGCAGCGCCGCTCTGATGCCAATGTCGAAAGCCTCTCCGGCTATGAAGTGGATAATCTCCGAAACGTCCGAGTCGGCGAGCATGGCGTATTCCCTGAGGCTCCCCTTTATCGAGTAGTAGAACACGAGCCCCACCAGAGTGGCCTTGGCGAGATTCACTCCCGTCTTAACGAGCGTCTTCATCGAAACCAGTCTCTTCGCCCCCTGGATGGGATCTATCTTGTCGAGGCTCGGCGTGATGGGCCCGGTCGAGAATATGAAACCCACCTGCGAGTAATTGGCGACGAGGGCCACACAGGCGACCACTCCAAGAAACGGCCCGACTATGCGGAAGAGACTGAGTATGGTCGTCGTCGCCAACGTCTCCACGTCGTAGAGGTTCTCGGCCAGCTGCATGTTGCCCAGGTACTGGGCTATAACATCTGTCGTCTGCGACAGGAACCAGGGATAGAGCAGCCTCAACGCGATGAGGCCCCCGAATATCATGATGCCCGCGGTGAGCTCGTTGCTCTTGAAGACCTTTCCGCCCTCTCTCGCCTTCTCCAGCTTTCGCGGAGTCGGTTGCAGGGTCTTTTGGTCTTGTGACTCCTCCAAGGTCTATCCTCCGCCGACCGTTCGCAACAGGCTTTCCAGCCCCACATTCGTCTCATTAACGGTCTTGGTGAGAACGTAGGTGAAATATGGAATCGTCACCCCGACTACGAAGAGCCCGAGGGCTATCTTCACGGGGAAACCGATGACGAACACGTTCATCTGCGGCATGGTCTTGGCCAGCAGGCCGACCCCGATCTGCGCCAGGAGCAGAGCAACGAGCGCGGGTATGGCCATGCGCACCGCCACGGTGAAAACGGTACCGCCGAGGGCGATGAGCTGCTTTCCCGCGTCCGCGCCGAACCCCGAGAGCGAAAGGGGCACTGTCTTATAGCTGAGGGCCAGACTCTGGAACATCGCATGATGCCCGTTCATTATAAGGAAGAGCACGAGGGCCAGCATTGCCTGGAAGCGTCCCAGCACGGCTGACTGGTTCCTGGAGACCGGGTCGAACAGGGTCGAGGCCGCAAATCCCATCTGAAGCCCCACCAGATGTCCCCCGAACTCGACGCCGTGGATGAATATGGAGCAGACCATGCCCATGAGTATCCCGAGCATTACCTCTCTCCCGGCGAGAACGAAGAAAGTGGCGGTCTCGACGGGCGGAACTTCAGCGTGTGCGCTCATCATCGGCACCATGATCATGGCTATGAGAAGTGAATACCAGACCTTGATCAGCCTGGGAATCACGGGTGAACCAAGGACGGGCGCCGCGAACACGAAGCCGCTGACTCTCATGAACGCCATGAACATCTGTCCCGGATCCATATCAATAAGTCCCATACATCTTCCCTCTAATGGCCCAGTGTGGCTATCTTCTCGAAAGCAAAGGTCGAGAAAGACGTCATCCTGGAGAGAATCCAGGGCATGAAGATAACCAGCGCCACCGCCACAGCCACTATCTTGGGTATGAACGTCAGCGTCATCTCATGCACCTGGGCTACCGCTTGAAGTATTCCGACCAGAAGCCCCGTGAAAAGCGCCGCCACGAGCATCGGGCCGGCTATCGAAAGGCACGTGAACACCGCCTCTCTGGCTATCTGCTGGCAGAACTCCTGCGTCATGCTCCGCAACCTCCCTTACCGGAACCCTAAGACGGCGGACTCGATAACGATCCTCCAGCCGTCTACCAGTACGAATAGAAGTATCTTGAATGGAAGTGAGACCATAATCGGCGGCACCATCATCATCCCCATGGACATGAGGACGCTGGCGACCGCCATATCGATGACCAGGAACGGCAGGAAAAGCACGAACCCGATCTGAAACGCCGTCTTGAGCTCGCTGGTTATAAACGCGGGAATCAGGACGTAAGTCGGCACGTCTTCCTTGTTTTCGGGTCGCGCCAGGCCGGCCATGTCGATGAACACGCCGAGGTCCTTCTCGCCGACGTGCTTGAACATGAATGTCCTTATGGGATCCCCGGCCAGCGACATGGCTTCCTGCTCCGTGATCTCGCCGTTGGAGAGCGGCTGCAGCGCCTCGGTGTTTATCTGGCTCCAGACCGGCATCATGGTGAAGTAGGTCAGGAACAGCGCCAGGCCGATCAGGAGCTGGCTCGGCGGCATCTGATGCGCGCCGAGGGCGTGCTTCAGGAAGGAGAGTATCACCACGATTCTCGTGAACGACGTCACCATGACCATGACAGCTGGTGCAAGCGACAGCACGGTAAGGAAGAATATGATCTTTATGGGAAGTGATATCTTGCTTTCCTCGCCATTTATCTCGAGGCTGAGAGACGGCCCGCCCGCGGCGCGGGCCCACGGCGCGGAAACCGCTATGACCGCGGCCAGCAGGGCAATGACGATTGCGACTCGTCCCGGGGTTGTTGAAGTGTTTCTCATCATGAAGCGTTACCTCAGCTCCTGCTCCTGGGGCTCGATTCGGCGCCGAACAGGTACTGTCTGAAGCCGCCCCCCTTCGGGGCATCTTCGGCGCTGATGCTCTCCAGGTCCTCTTCCGTGAGATCGGCCAGGTGGTTTATCTGCGAGTCCGTTACGCCGACAACCATGGAGCGCTGGCCTATCTTGAGAATGTAGATCGCCTTCTTGGGCGCGATGTGCCTTTTATGCATGACCGAGATGGCGTTTTCCTTGATACCGCCGAGTCTGAGTCCCGGCCCGAACCGCTTCATGGCATACATCACCGCGTACAGCAGCCCGACGACGAGCACTACAGACCCGATGATCTTCATGCTCATTGTCCTCATGTCCTGCCCCATCATCGGCGAGCCGGGGCCGGCCTCGTCCACCGGGCTCCCGTCCGAGCCCGCTTTGGGTCCCTGGAAGAGGGAGAGCAGTATTATCCCCCCGAGTAGACAGGCGAGGATTGCCATTGTCTTCCGCTGTCTGGTGAATTGCCGCAGATACTTCTTCATTGCTCTATGCCTTCCACGCGATTGATGAGTTCGGTGATCCTGATCCCGAACTTGTCGTCCACCACGACCACCTCGCCCCTGCCCAGGAGCTTACCGCTCACCAGAATATCAACCGGCTCACCGGCGACCCGTTCGAGCTCAATGACCGATCCCTCGTATATGGCCAGCACTTCCTGGATGGTCATTGTCGCCCTCCCGAGCTCCACCGACACCGGCAGGGTCACGTTCATGAGAAGGTCCATACTCGGCTTGCCGCCCTTGTCGGGGCCGCTGGCGACCTCCTGGAACTCGGCCTTCTTCACCGAATCCTTTCCGCCTCCGGCCTCGCTTTTCGCCGCAGGACTGTCCTGCGGGATTTCTTCTTCCACAGCGACTCCCTGCGGGTTCCGGTCCACGACCTCTTCTTCAGGACACATCTTAGGATCCTCCCTTGTCGATAACTGAGGTGACCTTCACAGCAAGATTGCCTCTGGACTTGCCGGGCCGACCTGCCAGTAGCCTTCGGTCTCCAACTCTCATGTAGATTTCATCAGATACGCGTGTATCGAGAATGAGCACGTCGCCCCTGTCGAGATTCATAAGCTCCCCGAAGCGGATCATCGATACGGGCAGTGTCGCCGTCAGTTCAAGAGGAACGACGCGCTTTATCCTCTCCTCGCTCTCTGCATTGGGCGCTCCCCTGTCCGCTTTGTTCTCGGAACGCCTGCTCATCTTGATGATCGGCTCGAGCATCATGTAGGGGTATATGACCGATATCGAGGCGTTAAGCTCCCCTTTCTCGATCCCGAGCCGCACACAGACCATGGACTCGTTGAAACTCGGCGAACTCAGGAACTCAAGGCTGGGCACGTATTTGGGCGCGCCCAAATCGATTTCGCCTAAAGCCGACCAGGCGAACTTGACCTCCGCAAGGACCTTGCTAACGACTTTCTTGACGACGCCCTGCTCGATCGTGGTGAGTTCCCGGGGCTCGGACAAAGGCTCGCCCTTTCCGCCGAAGAGCCTGTCCACGAGGCTGAATGCCAGGAGCATGTCGATGTCCATGATGCCCAGGCCTCCAAGCGGCTCCACCGCGAAGCTGAAAGCGGCGCCCGGCACCGGTATCATCTTGACCAGCTCGTCATAGCTGATCTCCTTGACCTCCACTACTTCTACATTGACAGAATCGCGAATAAGCCCCGCGAGCGAAACCGCGAGCCTCTTGGCTATCGACGAGTGAAGATACTCGATCTTCCTGATGTGTTCGCGCGACAGCCTGCTCGGATTCCTGAAGTCGTAGGACTTGAGACCGTTGGCGGGAGACTCCTGTTTTGGCTGGTCCGCCGCCTGCGCTTCCTTCTGGTCCATTTGCTCTCTTCCTTCCCAAGCCGGAGCTTCTGGTGCCCCTTTTACTGAAGAACGAAGTTCGAGAAATAAACTCCATCGATCTCGCCGCTCGTGAGCAGCGTATTCACGGATGTTTCTATCTCTTCCCTGATGTAGTCCCGCATCTCGAGGCTGCTGAGCTCTGGCACGGTCCTTCGGCCCAGGATTTCGATCAGAAGATCCCTTACCTGCGCCTCGCGCGCCGTCGCCTCTTGTTCCACCATGGGATTGGTTATTTCAAATGCGACCGTGGTGCAGAGATATCTTGTGCCGTTAGTGCCCGACGGGTTCACGACTATGTCCTTTACCTGGAACATCTTCCCGACGGATTCCGGGCCTAAGGCCGGCCTCGGAGGCTTCTCGCTGGGAAGCACGCCGCCTTCAGGCGGTAACTGGCTGATCTCTGACCGGAGGTCCACTATCTTCGTTTCTATGAGCTTGGGTGCAATGACCTTAGTAGTAAGCATGTAGGCAGCGAACGCATCGGCAGTGATGATGGCCAGAATGACCAGGGTCCGGAAGCCCAGAGTGAGACTGGGAAGCAGTTGAGACATCACAGTTTCCTTCTTCTCCGGCTCGGACTCCTGCGCCTGTACTCTCTCGCGCCGTCTCGGCTTATGCGCTCCGTCTGCTGGAGCGTCCCCGGCCGGCGCGTCATCGGCCTCGGCATCGGCGTCCTCGGCAGCAGGCTTCCGCCCATGGGCGGCCGCCCTGGGCTCGTCCGCATCCGCGTCGGGCTCTCCGGCCTCCGCCTTCGGCCTTTCAGCCTCGGGCCCGGCCTCCTCGGCCCCGGAGTCCGCGGCGGCGGACGGGGCGTTTGCCTTTGCTTTTTCCCTCGGCGTCTCCTCCGTCGCAACCGCCTGAGCGGTCGAGTCCTGAGCCTCAGGGGCTTCGCCCTCAGCCTTGTCCTTACCGTTCTTGAAGAATCTCAATTTCTGCTTGGCTTCTTCCTTCTTCGGGTCCTCAGCCATTCTGACCACCATCCTTCAAAGGTTCATTACCTTGTCAGGTTCACTACCTCCGACAGCATCTCGTCACTTGCGGTCAGCACTCTGGCGTTTGCCTGAAGACCACGCTGAGCGACAATCATGTCCACGAATTCCTCAGCAAGGTCGACATTGGACATCTCGAGAGTGCCGGATGAGATCGACGCGAAGACCACGTCGCCCGGATCCCCCTTGATGGCCAGACCGGAGTTGCTTGACTCGGCGAAGAGCGACTCGCCGACCCTTTCAAGACCGCCGGGATTGTTGAACTTGGCCAGGACGATCTGGGCCAGTGCCCGGGTGAGCCCGTTGGAAAAGACACCCGAGATGATGCCTGTGCCGTCGATGGCGACGTCAATCAGGTTGCCCATCTCATAGCCGTCCTGCGCCCTCACCGTCGTGCTGAACGGAGAAGCGAACTGCGTTATTCCCTGAAATCCTCCACCGGTCCCCGCGTCCATCGAAATCTGAACCGCGTCCGCGCCGGTGCCCGGATCGAATGCGATGGCCGTGGCGCCGTTATCGAACGCGAACTGATTGAGGGACCCGTCTTCAAAAAACGTCACTGTGCCCGACTGCCCGCTCGCGATTACCTCTTCTCCGTCGAGCGAGGCCTCCCAGTACCACTCGTTGGCAACCGGGGACCTCGAGAACTTGAGAGTGAGATTATGCGAGACACCCAGGCTGTCGTATGTGATGACTGATGTGTAATGCTCGGTCGCGGCCGTATCGATGACCGCCGTGCCGGCTGCGAGACCGCCGGTAGCCGTCACTTCCACTCCCGAACCCCCGATGCCGGCTACGCCCGTGATAAGGCCCGTAATGGAATCGGCAACCAGGTTCATGGAAGCGGCTGCAAGCGGCGTCCTGCCGGTCGGCGTGAACACGTCCTCGGCGGCCAGGGTGCTCGCGGTGCCGTTATTGGCAACAAAGGGCGATCCGCCGGCGGCTCCGAATATCTGCCTCGAGATATTGCCGTCGACGCCGTCGGACGTGGCGACGTTGTAAACGGTGCCGTCGCCCGCATAGACTCTCGTGAGCACCACTTCACCCGAATCGAGAGAAGCAGTGACGCCGGGAGCCGCGCTGTTGATGGCGGTTATGAGATCCTGAACCGTCGAGGTCGCGGAGAGCCCCGTTACCGCGACGGCAGTGCCGCCGTCAACGCTGAGCGTGAAATCCGAGAAGTCGGTGACGCCAAGAGCGCCGAGCGTCTCGGTTCCGTCGAGCCCGGCAGGGTCGAGCAGATTGGAGCCGGTGGCCGTGCTGTGGGTGGCGTTGACGCCGGTTACGGTGATGGTATGCGTGCCGCCCGCGCCGTTGGACGCCAGGCCGTTAACGAGGTCAATACCCGTGGTCCCGGCGTCGGAAAGCGTGGCCGTGGACGTCGTCGCCGAGGCGTCGAGGTTGCACCCGAGCGTGAGTTCAGCAGTGGCCCTTGCCGGGATCTTGATGCCGAACGGGAGCTGGATGTTCCCGATGGGCGCGCTGGCTCCGATATTGCCGTCCTGGTCCGCCATGCGTCCCTGGACGATGTAGCCGGTCGTCGGGTCGAGATAGTTGCCTACGCTGTCATATGTAAACGCCCCGGCCCTGGTGTAATAGTCTCTCCTGCCGTCATTGACGATGAAGAAACCCTCTCCGTTAATGCCGAGATCGGTCATGAGACCGGTACTCTGGAGCACGCCCTGCGAGAGCACGCTGTCTATGCTGCCTATGCCCATGCCGAGCCCCATCTGAACGGGATTTGCGCCGCCCAGGTTGCCGTCCGGCATGCGCGCGCCGCGAAGGGTCTGGACCAGCGTTTCCTTGAAGGTCACGCGGCCGCCCTTGAACGCGACGGAATTCACGTTGCTTATGTTGTTTCCGAAAACGTTGATCGCCGTAAGGTTCGATCTCATTCCCGAAACGCTTGTGTAAAGTGACATCAACATCTCTTCTTCTCCTCCTTCAGCGCTGCCTCAGTCGTTCGGCAGCGGAAGGGCCTCCTACCAAGAGGTCCGGCCCGTCTGTTCATTTCTCACGCGACGATCGCGCTGTCGATCGCCGTAAACACATTCCCTTTCGTCTCCGTGCTCGGCATCGCCGTGATGACGGTCTTGTTCTTGACGCTGACGATCAGGGCCAGCTCGTCCATGAGCACCAGAGACTCGCTGGCGCCCTTGCTGCCGGCCACTTCAACGGCGTTATTGAGCCTCTCCATACTTGCGCGATCAAACGACATGCCCCTCGCGGAGATGCGCTCTAACGCGTGCTTGGAGAACTTGACGCCATCGGCCTGCGTGATTTCGGCAAGGACGTCCTTGAAACCCTCTGCCGCTTTCGCGGGCGGTACCCCCGGCCCCGTTTGCCGGGCCACTTCGGGGTGGCTGCCAATCCCGCCTATTCGCTGCACAGTTTCACCTCCTTCAGGCGCCATTACGCTTCTTCCTGGTAAATCTCGACAATCTCCGATATCGAAACCTCGATACCGTCGATTA
>JASFEA010000073.1:0-16198 GCA_050125095.1 bacterium | reverse complement strand
TAGCACTTATGCGAAACAGCCCGTGCAGAGGTCTTCGTTTACCCGGGCCACCAGCGGCTCGCGCACGAGCTCGTCGGCGGAAAGAAGACCCAGAACCTTGCTGGCCGCAGCGCTCGCCTGCGAGACGCTGTCGGGTATGTCCCTGGGCGCCTGGCACGCGCCGGCCAGGAACACCCCGGCGGTGTTGGTTTCCACCGGCCGGAGCTTGGGATGCGCCTCGGTGAAGAAGCCGTACCTGTCGGAAATTATCCGCAGCTTCTGGCCCAGCTCCCGGGCTCCCTCCGCCGCCGTCACGGCGCTGGCCAGCACCACAAGATCCGCCCTGATCTCTATCTGGTGACCGGAAAGCGTGTCCGCGCCTTTGACGAAGAGAGTGCCGTCCCTCTCGTAAATCCGCGAGACCCTTCCCCTCAGGTACACGACGCGGTCTTCGTCCACGGCGCGGTTCACGAACTCCTCATAGCCTTTACCCCCGGCCCTGACGTCGATATAGAAAACATAGGCCTTGCCGTCCTCTACCTTGTGCTTGTAGAGCATCGAGTGCTTGGCCGTGTACATGCAGCATATCTTGGAGCAGTAGGGTCTGCCCTTGGAATCATCCCTCGAGCCCACGCATTGTATGAAGACGACGGTCTTGGGAACCTCCCCGTCCGAGGGCCTCACGATCCTGCCGGAGGTCGGCCCGGAGGCGCTGCACATCCGCTCGAACTGGAGCCCGTCGACGACGTCTACGAGTTTCCCGTAGCCATACTCCCCGTAGAGCGAGCGCCCTATGATGTCATAGCCGGTGGCGACCACTATGGCGCCGACTTCATGTTCGCTGATCTCGTCGGCGTCCTCGTAGTCAATCGCCTCGACCGGGCATATCTCCCTGCAGGCGCCGCATTTGCCCTGCGTAAACCAGATGCAGGTCTCGCGGTCGAGAACGGGCTTATCGGGGACGGCCTGGGGGAAAGGAACGTAAATGGACTTCCTGTCGGCCAGTCCCCTTTCGAATTCGCTGGGCACCCTCGACGGGCACTTCTCGATGCACAGGCCGCAGCCTGTGCACTTGTCGTGGTCCACGGACCTTGCCTTCTGTCTGACCTTGACCTTGAAATTGCCGACATAGCCCTCCACGCCGTCGAGCTCCGCATACGTATACAGCCTGGCCAGGGGATGCTGGCTCAGCTCCACCATCTTGGGAGTCAGTATGCACTGGGAGCAGTCAAGCGTCGGGAAGGTCTCGTCCAGCATCGCCATCTTGCCGCCTATGGAGGGTGAGCGCTCTATGAGTATGGTCTCAACGCCGGCGTTCACGAGGTCCAGCGCCGCCTGTATGCCCGCGATGCCGCCGCCCACCACAAGTGCCCGCCTGGTGACGGGGACGCGTATTTGTTCGAGAGGCGAGTTCCTGCGGACTTTCTCGACGAGCATTCTCACGGTCTCTATGGCCTTGGCCGTGGCCTCGCCGCGGTCGTCGTGCACCCATGAGCAATGCTCCCTGATATTCGCCATCTCCACCAGGAAGGGATTGAGTTCGGTCTTCTCCGCAAGTCTCCTGAAGGTCGGCTCGTGCATCCTCGGGCTGCATGCCGCCACAACGACGCCCGTGAGATCCTTCTCCCTGATGGTTTCCGCGATCATCTTCTGCCCGGGATCGGAGCACATGTACCTGTATTCCACCGAATGCACGACGCCCGGGAAACGGGAGGCGGCCTCAGCCACTGCCCGGACGTCCACAGTCGCCGCGATATTCGAACCGCAATGGCAGACGAAGACGCCTATCCTCGCCATCTATTCACCTCAGACCTTCACCCCGGCTCTTTTGAGAACCGGGAGCGGGTTGATTGAGTGCTTCTTGAGCCCGAGTTCGGCGGGGGTGTGCCCCAGCGCCAGCCCGACGAGCTGGGTTACGTAGAGCACGGGCATTCCGAGATTGAGTCCCGTGTACTTTTCGATGTTTCTCTGCCTGAGATCCAGATTGGAATGGCACAGGGGACAGCCGACGGAGACCACATGCGCGCCGGCGTACTGGGCATCCTCAAGGATCTCGCCGGAGAGTTTCAGCACAATGTCGTCCTGCGTGAAGGCCAGCGCCGCGCCGCAGCATTCGACCTTGTGGCGCCACTCCACCGGCTGCGCGCCCAGGGCTCCGGCAACGCGGTCAAGCAGCTGCGGGTCTTCCGCGTCGTCGAACCCGGTTATATCGGGCGGCCTGACGAGCAGGCAACCGTAGTAGGACGCGACCCTGAGGCCCTCGAGAGGGACCCTGATCTTGCCCTCCAGGCCCCCCTCACATATCACGCGGTCGAGCACTTCCAGGACATGGTAGACCGGCACGTCGCCTTCATACGGCTCACCCAGGGCGCGTTTGACCTTCTCCTTGAGGTCCGGGTCCCGCGCTATCCTGTAATTGGCCGTCTTGAGTCTGCTGTAGCACGACGCGCATGGAACAACGACTCCCTCAACGTCCATTGCCCGCGCGCGCACGAGATTGTATGCCGGCAGGGTGATGCTGAGGAGTCTGCTCGCCATATGTGCCGGAGTCGAGCCGCAACAAATCCACTCGGGGATCTCCTTAAGATCGATACCCAGATCCCCGGCGACGACTTCGGTGGACTCCCGGTATTCCTTCGCGGAGGAATCCAGTGCGCAGCCGGGATAGAACGCGAATCTCACTCTCTCTCTATCTCCCTTACTCTCCTGATTACCTTCCTGACCTCACCCCTGCCTCTGACCTTGGGAGGCCAGAGTCTTATCCTGCCCTTGAAAATCATCTCCGGCGCCTTGTCGAGGTCCTTGGTCAGATGCCCGCTCTTAAGGTTGTAGACGCCCACGAGCGCGGCTTCGTAGAGCCTGCCGAACCACCCCAGATTCTTGATAAAGGTGTTCACGAATATCGGCACTTCCCTCGGCCTGTCGACATAGCCTTCTCTGCACGCGAGATGCCGAAGAGCGTCCATCACGCCGACGATCTCGATTTCGCGGGGGCAGCGCGTCGCGCATGCCTCGCAGGAAGCGCAAATCCAGAAGGTCGATGACGACAGCACTTCCTCCTTGAGGCCGAGCTGGCAGAGCCGCATGACCTGGCTGGGAAGCAGGTCCATGGCGTAAGCCACGGGGCATCCAGCCGAACACTTGCCGCATTGGTAGCACGTCCGAACGCTCGTGCCGCTATGCGCCTCTATCTCATCGAGGAAATCGGGATCACCCGTCTTCTGATTCGCCGCGTCGCCGTAATCGCTCATACGTCATCCTGTCATATAAGACAAAAATCCCGGCATACGATAGGCCGGGGCAACAGGGCAGGTTCGGAGCCGACCCCGGGCCCTGTGAATCCGCTCGAAATACGGGATGAGAATCCGGCCCCGGGCCGGCATACCCGCCCCTCAATATTAGACCGAATAGCGTCCCGCATGGTTCCCTGCAAGGCGTGCAATATAAGACCTGACCCCTTGCTTTTGTGCAATATAAGACCTGACCCCTTGCTTTTGTGCATTCTAAGACCTGACCCCCACGCGGCGGCGGTGGAACAGCACCGCCAGGAAGTAGCCCAGCCAGTAAAGGAAGAGAACCGGCACGGCCATGATGATCTGGGACACGACGTCGGGCGGCGTGAGGAACGCCGAAGCTATGACTATAACGACTATGGCATATCTCCAGGTCGACCGGATCTGCCTGGGCGTCACCACTCCGATCATCGATAGAAGCGCCAGCACCAGCGGCACCTGGAAGACCAGCCCGAAGGTCAGGCAGAACTTGTTTACGAAGGTGACGTAGCTTCCCATCCTCACGGTGGTGTCCACCGTAGCGGGCTTGAGCTTGAAGAGAAAAGCGACGCTCAGTTTCACCATCACGAGGTAGGCGAAGGCGACACCCGCATAGAAGAGCACCGTCGAGAGGACGATGAGCGGCGAGAGGAGTTTCCTCTCGCCCTTGAGAAGCCCCGGTGACAGGAACTGCCAGATCTTGAACACGTTGAATGGGAGCGCCAGCAGGAAGCCGAGCAGCAGCGATATCTTGATCTTGGTGATGAAAGCCTCGGAGACCTCGAAGACGTGGAGCCTGTAATCGCCCCCCTCGCCTATGGCCGCCCTGACCACCTCTTCCAGGTCGGTGCTGAGGAGATTTATGACATAGTCGGAGAAATGCCAGACCACCCCCATGCCGGCGACCGTGGCGACAACCACCCATATGACAGTCCAGCGGAGCTCTTCGAGATGCTCGAGGAAGGACATGTGCTTTTCTCTGTCAGCGCCCATAGGATTCGAGGAAGTGGGGGCTACTCTTCGGGCAGATGCCCGAGCGCGCCCGCTATGGTTATGGCACCGACCTCGCAGGCGTCCTTGCACAGGCCGCACCCGATGCACTTCTCGGTGATGACGGAGTGCTTCTGCCCCTCTTCACCTTCGATCGCCTTCACCGGGCACACCTTCACACAGCTCCCGCAGCCGGTGCACTTGGTGTCAATAAAGGCCCTGGGCCTGGCTGTGACCTTGTCGACTATGCTCTTAGTAGGACACTTGGCGGCGCATATGCCGCAGTTGATGCATTTCTCATGGTCGATGACCGCCAGGTTATCCGCGATCTCTATGCACTTGGCGGGGCAGTTCTTGGCGCATATGCCGCAGCCGATGCAGCCTACGGGACAAACCGTCTTCACGGCCTTGCCCTTGTCATGAGAAGAACAGGCGACCCGAACCTTCTTGGGCTTGGGAACCATGTATATGAGGTTCTTCGGGCAGGCCTCTATGCACTTGCCGCAGCCGGTGCAGGCGGCGTCGTCCACCTCGGCGTAACCTTCGACCATGTGGAGTGCATCGAAGGGACAGGCCTCGACGCAGGTTCCGAGCCCTATGCAGCCGTACGGGCACACCCTGAGGTTTTCCGACATGAGCGCTGCGGCCGTGCAGGTTCTTATGCCTTTGTAGTCTATCGCGGGGGCGACGCGCTCCCCTCCACGGCATCCCACGAACGCCACCGTCGGGGTCTTCCGGGCGGCTTCAAGACCGAGTATGTCCGCGACGCGCCCGGCGATCTCGGGGCCCCCGGGGGCGCAGTCGGTGGGGTCGGCTTTGCCCGCGACCAGGGCGGCGGCGAAGCCGGCGCAGCCGGGGTAACCGCAACCGCCGCAGTTGGCGCCGGGAAGCACCTCTTCTATAAGGCCTATGCGCTCATCCTTCTCAACGGCCAGCTTCCTGGCGGCTATCGCCAGGCCGAGGCCGAATACCGCTCCCAGAACGGTAAGGCTGATTACCGAATAGAGCACTACATCGGTCAAACCCAGGTCTCCTGTAACGGGCCCGCTAGGACTCCAGCTTTACCTTGAACTCGCGCGCGATGCTGGTCGTCTGGGACGCCACGTCCTCCTCGCCGGCTCTCTCGTAGCGCAGATCGCGCGTGATGGTGACCTTCTTCTCGAACTCGACCAGCACGCCGGCGTTATAATCAAACCACATCTCGCCGCTGCCCTCGCCCGCGGCGGTGACCCAGAATCTCCCGCGTCTTCTTCCCTGCGCGGACCCCATTATGACGTACTTGATCTTTATCCGGGCGCAGTCCCTTCCACCCTTCCTGCCGAAGCCCACCAGCTCGTAGTCGATGTCGATCTTGTTGAGGAGGTCGCCTCCGCCCACGGGTATCATGGTCTCGACGTTCCGCTGCCACTTGCCACCGACTGTCACGGGGTAGTCGGGCAGGGGCTGATATATCTCGGTGAGCTGCTGCATGATGAAGTCGGTGTAGGAATTCCCCTCCACCGTCATGCCGCTGATGCCGTCGAGCCCGCGCCAGTCCGCAAGCTTGCCGTCCTTGTCTATCGTGAACTGGACGCTCTCACCGATATAGTCGTCGGCCCCGGGATTGGGCACTAGAGATCCCGTTCCCGAGATCTCGCCCATGGTGTAGTCTGTATAGGTCAGGCTCCTCACGATAGACCCGTCATCGGGCATGGCAACGACCGCCACCGAGGCCCTGGTCTCGCTCATCCAGGTCCTCGTCTGGCCGCCGACATTGGTGTCTATATTGGTGTTCGCCTTGTATAGCATATCGGCGTTGTCCAGAGACTTATACTCAAGCATGACTTCGGTCGGCGAAACCCGGCTGGCGGCTCCGCCTCCACAGTTCATCGACAGCAACGCTCCAAGCGCCAGAATAACCAAAAGATTCTTCATCTCAGGCCACCTCCTTATAAGCCGACCAAAAACTCCCTATATTCACTTACTCGACCACAAGCCCCGAGAAGCCCAGAAACGCTATGGACATGAGCCCGGCAACTATGAAAGCCACCGGCACGCCCTTCAGCGACTCGGGGACATCCGCGAGCTCCACCCTCTCGCGGATACCGGCCATGAGCAGAAGCGCCACGGTGAAACCGATACCCGCCGAGAAACCGTGAATGAGCGTTTCGACGAATGTATATGACTTATCGATGTTGAGGACCGCCACGCCGAGAACGGCGCAGTTGGTCGTAATAAGGGGAAGATATATCCCCAACGCACTATACAAAGATGGAGACGTTTTCTCAATCAGCATCTCAACGAATTGAACCAGCGTCGCGATCACCAGAATGAAGGCGATGGTCCTCAGGTACTCTATCCCGAAAGGAGCGAGTATGAAGTGGTATATGCCGAACGTGACAACCGAAGCCATGGTCATCACGAAGATCACGGCGAATCCCATCCCGATTGCCGCGTCGAGCTGCTTCGATACCCCGAGGAAAGGGCAGAGCCCGAGGAAGCGGTGCAGCACGAAGTTGTTGACGAGAATCGCGCCGATGGCTATCGCCAGGAGTCTCGCAATGTCCATGTCTATCCCTCTCCCCTTGCTTCGAGCTTATTGAAGAGCGCTATCAATAGGCCCAGCGTCACGAAGGCGCCCGGCGAGAGCACCGCGAAGAGAACCGGATTGTACCTGGTGCCCAGAAGCACGAGCCCCCATATCTTGCCTGTACCGATTATCTCCCTGATTGAGGAGGTGATGACGAGCGCGAAGGTGAATCCCGCGCCCATGCCGAGGCCGTCAAGCAAGGACCTCAGAGGGTTGTTTTTGCCTGCGAAGGCCTCGGCCCTTCCCAGAATGATGCAGTTCACCACTATGAGCGGAATGAATAAGCCGAGGTTCTTATGGAGCTCCGGCAGATAGCCCGCCATGACCAGGTCGACCACGGTCACGAAACTCGCGATGACCGTGATATAGCACGGGATTCTGATCCTCGCCGGTATCCCTTTCCTTATGATAGAGACTATCAGATTGCTGCCGACGAGGACGAAGGTGGCCGCCATGCCCATGCCGAGGCCGTTCTTTAAGGACGTAGTGACGGCGAGGACCGGGCAGAGGCCCAGCACCAGCCTGAAGACTGGGTTCTCCTTTACTATTCCCTTGCTGAACTCATCCCAGATCGCCAATGTCAGTTCCCCTTGAATCCACCGACGGCCTTGTCAAGGTCCTCTATAGCGTTCCTGACCGCTTCGACAACAGCTCTTGACGAAATGGTCGCGCCCGTTATGCCCTGTATATTCTCATCGGTCTGGCCCCTGACCAGAACGATGTCGTCGTATTGCTTGCCTATGAACTGGAACTGGAACCAGGGAGTGCTCTCTCTCCTCAGCTCTTCCAGCACGGCCACGCTGAGGGCGGTGGCCGTCGCCGGGTCGCCGAAAACCCGGGCCGAATCGCCGGGCTCGATTTTGAAGACTCCGGGTGCCAGGGTCACTATGCCCGCGGTATCTTCCGCGGCAACCGCCTCCTCGAGCTCGCAGGTCCGCTCAGCGTCCTTGATGCCGACCTCCAGGCACACTTCCTCCCCGTCTTCGAGTGTGAAAGCGGTACTCACGGTGTGTAGCTCAGCCGTCCCAGTCATCTCCCTGAAGGCGTCGGCCACGCTCTTGAAGGACTTCACTTCCTCGATCTTGGTGCCGAGGCCCGGGGTCTCCTGCTGCGAGATGATTTTCATCCCGGTTATCTCGCCGGCGGGATTCACCCCCACGACGGCCTCAATAGTGCTGCTGTATCCTTTCGCGCTCGCTTTGACCGTGTAGCCCACAAGGCCGGTCGTATCCGGGAAACGGTATCCCTCGTAGTACTCGACTCCCTTGCTTTCCTTACTCACCATTACCCCGCACATCGCCTGGGGAAGCGCCAGACGACGCGCCTCTTCCTCAGCCAGCTTCGCCTGCTCTTCTATCATGGGCTGGGTCCCCTTGTATACGAAGCCAAGGGCCAGCGCGGCGCAGCATGTGATGACCGCGAGCACGACAGTAAGCCTGATCATTTCTTCGCCCTCTCCTCTCCGAATTTCCTGGGTCTCGTGAACCGGTCAATCAGCGGGACCGTTATGTTCATTATCAGAATCGAGTACGAGACCCCTTCCGGATATCCCCCCTTCAATCTTATTATACTCGTGAGCAACCCGCATCCAACCCCGAAGATGATCTGTCCCCTCGGGGTGACCGGCGAAGTCACCATGTCTGTCGCCATGAAAAACGCGCCCAGTATGAGGCCGCCCGAAAGCACCTGGAAGAGAACGTTGCCCGTGAAGAGGGTCTGCCCTCCCAGCACCCACATCAGCAGGGCAACCGTGCCTATATATGCACCTGGTATTCTCCAGTTTATGATCCCCCTTATCATAAGATAAGCTGCGCCCACCAAGAGGAGAAGCGCAGATGTCTCGCCCACGCAGCCTCCGACATTCCCGAAGAAGAGGTTCTTGAGCGAGGCGGTTGAATAGAGCTCGCTGAGATAGGACGTTGCGCTGGCGATCTGGTCGGGGCCGGCAGCCTTGTCGGCGAGGATAAGGTTGGATATCCTGTACACTCCCAGCGGCGTGGCCTCGGTGATGGCGTTAATGCCCGAGAGCGTGCCCCTTGCGGGGGGGACCCAGGCCGCCGTCATGTAAACGGGCCAGGACGCCACAAGGAAGGCGCGGCCAACCAGCGCGGGGTTCAAGGGATTGTAACCAAGACCACCGAAAGGTATTTTGGCGATGGCGATGGCGAACACCGAACCCGCAACGGGCAACCAGTAGGGGACACCGGGCGGCACGTTGAAGGCTAGAAGCATGCCGGTGATGAGGGCGCTGCCGTCGGCTACCGTGACTTTTCTGCCTGTCGCCTTCTGCAGGGCGAACTCGGTGAGTATGGCGGCCGCGCTTGCGAAGACGATGATGAACAGCGCGCGGAGGCCGAAGAAATAGACCGCGCCCACACATGCCGGGATCATGGCCAGCACAACGGCGTACATAACGCCCTTTACGTCCATGCGGTCCCTCAGGTGCGGGGCCGGAGATATTACCAGTTTGCCTTCCATCTGCTTACGCCTCTTGTTCCGCCTTTCTCTTCGCGGCCCAGAGCGCGGCCTTCCCCAGCTTCATGAGCTGGACATGGCCGATCTTGGACGGGCATATGTAAGCGCAGACACCGCATTCCATGCAGTCCATTATGCCGTACTGCTCCGCCCGCTCCAGTTTGCCCTTTTCCACGAACCTCACTATCTCGTTGGGAACGAGATTCATAGGGCAGTGATCCACGCAGCGGCCGCATCTTATGCATGCGGACGGGTCGGGTTCGGTGACCTCGTCCTCGGCGAGAAGAATCAGCCCCGATGTGCCCTTGACGACGGGCGCGTCCCCGTCGGCCTGGGCGATGCCCATCATCGGCCCGCCCATTATCATCTTGGCAAGCGGGCCCGTGGTGCCGCCCGAGGACGAGACGACATGCCCGAATTGAGTGCCTATCCTGACCCTGTAATTGCCGGGCGTCTTTACAACCGAACCGGCCAGCGTGACCACCCTGGAGACCAGCGGCCTGCCGTAGCGCGCGGCCTCGTATATGCCCAGGCTCGTTCCCACGTTCTGGACAAGGCATCCCACGTCCATGGGGAGTCCGCCGCACGGCACCTCCCGGCCCGTGAGGGCCTTGATGAGCTGCTTTTCGGCGCCCTGGGGGTACTTGACCTTGAGGGCCACCACCTCTATGCCGTCTTCTCCGGCCACCATCTCGCTCATGAGCCTTATGGCGTCGGGCTTATTGCGCTCGATCCCTATGAAGCCGCGCTCCGCGCCCACGACCCTCATTATGATCTTGAGCCCCTGAATCACTTCGCCGGCATATTCAAGCATGACCCTGTGGTCGCTCGTGAGGACGGGCTCGCATTCGGCCCCGTTCAATATAGCCGTGTCAATCGGCTTGCCATCGGGTGGGGAGATCTTCACATGGGTCGGGAACGCCGCGCCCCCGAGCCCCACGAGACCGGCTTCCCGGACCGCCTCGCGGATCTTCTGGGGAGACTCCTCTGTGAGGTCCTTATGTCCGGAAAGGTCGACCCATTCGTCCCTGCCGTCGTTCTCGATGACCACGGCCGGCATCCGCCTGCCCAGAGGGTGCGGTCGCGACTCGATACCGATAACTTTGCCGGATACGGACGAATGAACGGGAACGGATATGAATCCGTCGGCCTCGCCTATCTTGGTGCCGATCCTGACCTCGTCACCTGCTTCCACCACGGGCCTCGACGGCGCTCCTGTGTGCTGGGAAAGCGGTATGACGACGATGTCGGGCGGCACGATATCCGATATGGGAATGCCGGACGTCTGGTCTTTTGCCTCTTCGGGGTGAACGCCACCCTTAAAAGATGTAGCCACCAATCAAACTCCCGTCAGGAGAGCCCGGCACCCGTTCTACCCCTGTAGAAACACTCGGCCACGTAAACGCTTGCTCTCTCAACAAGTTGAGCGATAAAAGTGTCCTGGTAGGGTAACGCCTGCCTGAGTGGCATGTCAAGGGAATTGTCCGGCACGAAACGCTGCAAAACGTACTTCCTCGCCCCCTTTATGGACCTGGCTATGGAGTCGATTTCCTCCTCCCCCACTATGCCCGGAACGAGGGTGGTTCTGAACTCGCAGGAGTCGCCCGCCGACATGAGGATGTCTATGGACCGACCTATCGCCTCCAGGTCGACGCTGGCCCCGGCCGCCCGGTTATAGCGCTCGTCGAGGGCCGACTTGATGTCCATGGCGACATAGTCCACGAGTCCCTCTCCCATCAGCGCTTCCACCATGTCCGGATTGGTCCCGTTCGTGTCGAGCTTTATGCCGAAGCCCATGCTCTTGATCTCGCGCGCGAGCTCCGCAAGACCGTCCCATATGGTGGGCTCGCCTCCGGTAATCACGACGCCGTCTATCCAGTCGCTCTTCGATTTGAGGTAGGCTGCGATTAGGTCGAAGTCCATCGTCGGCAACTCCCCGGGCGCGGTCACCAGGGCGCCGTTCTGGCAGAAGGGGCATCTGAAGTTGCATCCGGGCAGGAATATGACGGAAGAGATCTCCCCGTCCCAGTCGCAGAAAGATGTTTCGACGAAGCCCTTGATCGCCGGTTTACTCATTCGCCGGATCTTCGAAGAAGTACTTCCTGAACTCCCTGGAAACGGGCACGGTCTTTACCCATCTGACGACCTCGTCACCGCCCTTTTCCAGAATTACGGTGGGTATATCATAGACGTCCCTGTAGGCTCCCTCCGCAAGGCCGTCCGGGGTGTCCATATCGACATACTCGATGTTAACGTCCTCGCGCTTCCACTTCCTGGTGAAGTACTCGATCTTCTCGACAGCCGCCTTGCAGGCGTCGCATTCCCGCCTTCCGAATACGCTTACTCTCACAGCTCAAAACTCCTATGTCTATCGGCCAGTTCCGCCTTCTTGCCTTCATTCCAGCCCGAGATCTTCGAGAAATAACCGGTGACCCGGGTAATACCGTCCACATTGGTTGAGCCGCAGGTCGGGCATGTCTTGCTGAGGCCCCGGGCGACCTTACCGCAGGCGTTGCAGCTTGTGAACTCAGGTGAGAACGCTATCTGCGCGTTGCGGGTCTGCCTGAACGTCTTGATGACGAAATTGGCAATCGAGTCCCCCGAGGGCCGCGAGTCGGCGAGCCACACATGAGAGATCGCTCCGGCCTCGATGAGGTCATGGAACTTGCCTTCCTTCTTCACCCTGTCTATCGCATTGATGGGTTCGGAGACGTTCATAAAGGTCGAGTTGGTATAGTAGGTGCGTTTGTTCTCCAGGTCACCCTTCATCAGACGCTCGGCGCGCGTGCCGTAGCGGTCCATGTCGAGCCGGGCCAGACGGAACGCCGTGCTCTCGGCGGGCGTCTGCTCGAGAACGAACTTCATGCCGTATTTCTTGGAGAGCTGCTTCGCCTTGATATTGATATGGGCGACGACCTTGAGCCCCAGCTTGAAAGCCTCATCGCTCTCGTGCAGCTCCATTCCGGTATGCGCCTGTACGAGCTCGTTGAGACCCAGGAGCCCGATGAGATAACTGGCCCTCTTCATTCGCAGGTACGGCAGCCCGTCCTTCTCCATGTTGAGCAGCGCCAGGGGCCCGTTCTCCCCCAGGTTGAGGAGCGACTGGATGAAGTTCCTCTTCTGTATATGGCCCTTCACGGCGAGCTCGAGGAACTGGTCAAGTATGTGAAACAGCCTGGCCTCGTCGCCCGCCGCGAGGATTCCGGCACGCGGCATGTTGAGCGTCACGTTCTGCAGCGCGCTGTACCTCATCCTCCACGGGTGCCTGGCGTCTTCCAGGTCCTCCTTCTCAAGCTTGAATGACAGACGGCAGCACTCCGAGATCTTGGCCGTCTCGCCCCGGTCGAACACGAAATAGGTGTTGCCCTTTTCAGCCGCCACCTCGCTTATGTGATGCAGGAACTCGTCGTGGCGCGGGGTCCTGAAGAACTTCTCGGTGATGTGCACCAGAGGCTTCGGGAAGAAGAACGGCCTCCCCGTCCCGTCGCCTTCCATATAGACGTCAAAGAGAGCCCAGGCCAGCCTCTGCGCCTCTTTCTGATAGTGGCTGTAGGTCTTGCCCGTCAGTTCGCCGCCCGGCCCCATGGCCGGAACATCTTCGAAATGCTTCGGGATCTCCCAGTAGATGTTGATGTCGCTGAATATCGCCTGCCCCCCTCTCGCCACGCTCTGCTGGGAGTACTCGAATATCAGCATCTGGGCGATCTGCTTCATCTCCCTATCGCTGAGGCCGACCAGGAAAGGCGCGAAGAAGATATTGACGGCGTCCCATCCGATGGCCCCCGCGAAATGGCCCTGCAGCGCGGCCGAGAATTTCACCATATGAGCCAGCAGAGTCTCCGGGTACTTGGCCGGCTTGGCTATCGACAGCGCGTTGGGCAGGCTGAGCCCGAATTTCTTGACGTACTCGAGCGACTGCCCCGAGCAGTACGGCCTGTTGATGAAACCGAGATCGTGCAGGTGAATGTCCCCCCTGGAGTGGGCGTCGGCCACGTCCTCCGAGAACACCCGCATCAGCCCGTACTGCTTGTTAATGGACTCGGCCAGCGTCATGCTGGTGGCCTCCGGGTTATGAGGTATGTTGGCGTTCTCGCGGTTCGGGGAGGTGATTATTCTCTCGGCGTCATAGAGCGGGACGCCGAGCCTCGCGTGTTTCTTCCTCGCGTCCTCGAGCCCGTGCTCTATGAGCTTGGCGTTTACGAGCTCCCGAATGAGCGAAACGGTAAGGACCTTGACCGGCGAGTTGAGCACGGTCTCCTCGACTTCCTCGCTTATCCTCTTGGCGATTCCCTCGGGGACGCCCGCCTCCCTGACCATCGCCTTCACGATTCTCTGCTTGTCCCACTGGATGATCTCGTCACCCGAAGTTCTCACGAAGAGCGCAAGCTCGGTGGGATCGAGTTCGGCGGACCTGTCTTTCCTCTCGGCCTCGAGCTCGGGCCTGCTCTTGGGATCGCCTCTCCTCTTCGCTCTTTCATGCCGGTAGAGGATGAACGACTTGGCGGTTTTGGCGTGACCTCTCTTGATGAGAACTTCCTCGACCACATCCTGGATGTTCTCTACGTCGGGGATACCTCTGCCGTGTTTCGCAAACAAGACGAGCACGACTTCATCAGTCAGTTGATCGGCTAAAGCCCTCCCGTCACCCTCCTCGAAATCGCTGGCCCTGTAAATCGCATTCGCGATCTTGCCGCGATCGAACTTGTCGATCTGGCCGTTGCGCTTGCGAACATGTCTGAAGATTCTTTTCGATACTTCCCGGTGAATGTCGAGCATTCCATCGTCGGTAGTTGATAACTCAACTTGATTCTCCTCGATCCCCGGTGTTGTAGGCTCCATCCTATCATCCTCCAGGTGTGTTTACTGCCCGGTTTGTCTTTGCCTCCTTCACCAACGTCCGCAGTTCGTCCATGAATTCGGTTATATCCTCGAACTTCCTGTACACGGAAGCGAATCTCACATACGCCACTTCATCGAGCTCCTTAAGATGCATCATCACCCTCTCGCCGATCTCGCTGGAGGGCAGCTCGTTCCGGAACTCCGACCGGAGCTCGCTTACGACATTGTCGGTGGCAGTTTCGATGCTCTCGCGCGGAATGGGGAGCTTGCCGCAGGCGTTTATGATGCCCCTCAGGATCTTCTCCCTCTGGAACTCCTCCCGGTTGCCGTCCCTCTTGATAACCATCAGCTGCGCGGGTTCGATATACTCATATGTGGTGTACCTGTGGCCGCAATTTATGCACTCCCGGCGCCTTCTCGTCACCATTCCCTCCTTTATCGAGCGGGAATCCACCACTTTGTCTTCTTCAAAGCCACAGGACGGACATTTCATACTTTTTACTCCAATATATTGGGCTGGAAGACAAGTTACACCCCACATATTGGGGTTGTCAAGAGGTTTTTTGAAATCCCGGGAATCCAGTAGATTACTGGGCTCTTGGGCGTTTTTTGCAACTAAACCATAAAATCCGCAAAAAACTGGATTATGGAAGGGTCTGTATCTCTATCAAAGCTTCTCTGAGAAGGTTTTTAGAGAGGTCGTCGGGGTAGTCCCTCGCCACCACAACGCGCCTTATGCCTGCGTTGATTATGAGCTTGGCGCACAGGGAGCAGGGGAAATGGGTGCAGTAAAGCGTCGAATCCCGTATGCTGACACCGAAAGCCGCGGCCTGGACGATGGCGTTTTGTTCGGCATGTACTCCCCTGCAGAGCTCGTGACGCTCCCCCGCAGGGACTTCTTGCTTTTCTCTCAGGCAGCCGACTTCACCGCAGTGCTTGAACCCGGATGGAGCTCCATTGTAACCTGTTGAGAGAATCCTCCTGTCCTTTACCACTATCGCCCCGACGCGCCGCCTGAGACATGTCGATCTCTCCCCGACTTTGTTGGCTATCGATATGAAGTACTCATCCCAGCTGGGGCGTTCAGCCGTCTCACCGGCTCTCATAGTCTTTGATCTTCCCGACTCTTCGCTCATGCCTCCCGCCTTCAAATGGGGTTTTTATGAAAGCGTCATAAGCCGCCTTCGCCATCTCGATATCGCAGAATCTCTGGCCGAACACCAGTACATTGCAGTCCACATGCGAACGGCTCTGAACCGCCCCCTCCACGTTGCAGACAAGCCCGGCTCTTATGCCTTTCACCTTGTTTGCCGCCACGGCGATGCCGATTCCCGTCGAGCATACGAGAACGCCGAACTCACACTCGCCGCGCGCCACCGCTTCTCCGACCTTAAAGGCGTAATCCGGATAGTCGACCGACTCGGGTCCGGAGGCCCCGAAGTCGCGGACCTCGACCCCCGTGCTTTCGATGTGCTCCTTCAGTTTGTCCTTAAGATCCAGACCCGCGTGATCGCTGCCGATTGCTATGTTCACTTCTTCCCCCTGGTTGAAATGAGCTTCTTGAGCCCGGGGACAATCTTATTGATCTCGTCCTGAAGCGCCAGCCCGCATTCCCGGTATGCGTCGAGCGGCCCGCCGACAGGATCTGAAATCCCGCGCCTCCCGCTTCCCGAGAATTCGGTTATGACATGCACCTTGCCGTCGGCGCCGGGCCACCGTTCAAGTATACTGCTTCTGTGCTTGTCTTCCATCGTTAGAATCAGGTCCGCAAGGGCGACCCTTCTGGCGGTGACGGGGCTCGAACGGAAGCCTGCGAGGGATGCGCCCAGCTCGCGCGCCACAGTCCTGGAGTTCTCGGCGGCGCGCAGCCCTCGCACGGCCGAAACCCCGGCCGACGACACCGAGACGTTCCCGATTCGCTTCTCCATAATCTTGCTCTTCATAAGGGCCTCGGCCAGGGGACTGCGGCAGGTGTTTCCCGAGCAGACGAAGAGCACATAGTACCTCTTTTTCATACAGCCTTCCCAGCTATGGGCACCCTGCCCTCCCGCACCACCACCACTCTTCCAGACCT
>JASFEA010000072.1:0-16743 GCA_050125095.1 bacterium | reverse complement strand
TGGCTGAGTCCAATTTCGAGCGTGAGAAGAACCTTTGGGAGAAGGAGATCACATCCGAGCAGGAGTACCTGGACGCAAGAAGCGAGCTTACCGAAGCCCGTATAGAGTCTCGTTCGTCCGAGCAGAAGCTTTACGCCCTGGGCCTCACCCTGAGCCAGGTCGGGAGGCTGAGCGCGGACGATGATGAGGCATTCACCCGCTATGAGGTGCGGGCGCCATTCGACGGAACCGTCGTCGACAAGCACATCACGCTCGGCGAGAAAGTGGGTGACGACTCGGAGATATTCGTCGTGGCCGATCTGAGTACAGTTTGGGTGGACCTCAGTATAACTCAGAAGGACCTCCCTTTCGTACGCACGGGAACAGAGGTGACGATATCGGCCGGCTACGGAGTGCCGGACGCTGAGGGGATTATCGACTACGTTTCCCCAGTCGTCGGCGAGAACACGCGCACGGCGACGGCGAGAATCGTGCTGGCCAATCCCGACGGGCTGTGGAGGCCCGGGCTGTTCGTCTCCGCCAGGCTCTCGGTCGCCGGGACGGAGGTGCCCGTGCTCATACCCCGCACCGCCGCGCAGAACCTGGACGAGGAGTGGGTCGTGTTCGTGGAAGTGGGTGACGGGTTCGAGCCCGTTCCCGTATCCCTCGGCCGCGGTGACGAGAACCGCGTGGAGGTCCTCGCGGGGCTTACCCCCGGCAGGCGCTACGTGGCGGAGGGGGCGTTCGAGTGCAAGGCCAAGGTCGTAACCGAAAACATCGACCCGCATGCCGGGCACGGCCACTAGGGCAAGGGAGCAGATATGACTGAAAAAATGATGCGCGGCCTTCTCAGGGCCCGGGGCCTTGTGCTGATAGCGGTCATGGCGGTTATCGCATTCGGCGTTTACGAGTATACGAATATGCCGGTGGACGCCTTTCCCGACATATCCCCCGTAATGGTTCCCGTGTTCGCGGAGGCGCATGGCATGGCGCCCGAAGAGGTCGAGCGCCTAATCACGTACCCCGTGGAGTCGGCCATGAACGGACTGCCGGGGGTTAAGGAGATCAAATCGACTTCCGCCTTCGGTATGGCGGTCGTTTACGTCTACTTCCAGGACGATATAGATATTTACTTCGCAAGACAGCTCGTGGCCGAAAGGCTGGCTGGTGCCATGGCCGAGCTTCCCGAAATGCACGAGCCGCCGGCTCTGGGCCCGATATCCACGGGCCTCGGCCAGATCTTCATCTACTACCTGACCATGGACGAGTCGGTATATACGGGCGGCAAGGAGCGCAGCGCGTTTCTAAGGGAGCTCAATGACTGGGTTGTCAAGTTCCAGCTGCAGACGGTGCCCGGCGTCACGGAGATACTCTCGATCGGAGGGCATGTGCTCCAGTACCAGATCCAGGTCAATCCCTACGCGCTCCACAAGTACGGCCTGGCGCTGGAAGACATCGTGGAAGCCGTCCACGACAACAACAGGAACGCAGGCGGGCAGTTCCTGGTCCTGGGCTCCGAGGAGCACCTCGTAAGAGGCGTCGGTCTTCTTGAGACGCTGGAAGACATAAGTGGAATCCCGGTCAAGGTCGAGGACGGCGTCCCCGTGAGGATCGGAGACGTGGCGAGGGTGGAGTACGGGAATGAGATCCGGAGAGGCGTCGTGACCCGCAACGGCCGGAACGAAGTCGTCTCGGGAATGGTGCTCAAGCTCTACGGCGAGAACACCTCGCGCGTGATCGAGCGGCTTTACGAGAAGGTCGAGGAGGTCAGGGCATCACTTCCCGCGGGCGTCGAGCTCGTTCCCTATTACGAGCAGGCCGAACTTGTCCGGGAGGCCACGGGCACCGTGAAGCGGGCCCTCCTGATCGGCGCGATTCTCGTCTTCATAACGCTCGTCGCCTTCCTTGGGAACTTCCGGACGGCAGCCATCGTGGCCCTATCGCTGCCGCTTTGCGCCCTGATCGCAGTAATCGCCATGGGCCACTTCGACATCTCGGCTAACCTCATGTCCCTGGGCGGGATTGCCATAGCGATCGGCATGCTCGGCGACGGCGCCATTGTGATGGTCGAGAATATCTACCGCCACCTCAACAGGGAGGACAGAGGGCCGGCCGACGAGAGACATGTAATAGCAGAGGCCGCAGCCGAGGTCAGCCGTCCGATTGTCTTTTCCATCATTATAATCGTGGCTGTGTTCCTGCCCATATTCACGCTGCAGGGCATAGAGGGGAAGATGTTTTCTCCCATGGCTTTCACGATAGCTTTCGCCCTCCTGGGCTCACTCGTGACGGCCCTGCTCGTATCCCCGGTGCTCTCGTCTTATCTGCTGCGGGAGGGGAAGCACGCCGAGTTCGTATTCCTGCACAAGATAAAGAGCGCCTATAAGCCCAGGTTGCTATGGGCGCTGGCCCACAGGCGGTTTGTCCTCGCGGCGGCGCTTGCCGCCTTCGTCCTTAGCCTCACCGGTCTTTCGCTGGTCGGAACCGAGTTCATTCCGACCCTGGAGGAAGGTTCGATTCTCGTAGGCGTGACCATGGCGCCCTCGATATCGCTTGAGAAAGCCACGGAGACGGTGATGCGACTGGAACGGCGCATTATGACTTTCGACGAGGTTGACGAGACCGTCTCTCGCATCGGGCGGCCCGAGGCGGGTAGCCACCCGCACCCGGTCAACTACGCCGAGATACATATCGAGCTCAAGCCCACGGGGGAGTGGGAGGACTACGGAAGCAAACGCGAGCTCATCGCCGCCCTCGACAGGGAGCTCTCTACGTATCCGGGCGTCAACCTGAACTTCACGCAGCCCATCCAGAACGCCTTCGACGAGCTCCTATCGGGCATAAAGGCCCAGCTTGCGATCAAAGTCTTCGGCGAAGATCTCGGACTACTCAGGCAGAAGGCAAATGAAGTCCACAACGCGATAGGCGATGTTCCGGGACTCGTCGACCTGTCGGTCGAACAGAGCTTCGGCCAGCCGCAGGTGCAGGTTGTAGCAGACCGCCGGGCGTGCTCGCGATACGGCGTTACGGTGGGCGATATACTGGAAGTCGTGGAACTGGCGGTGGGTGGAGAGGTCGTCGATCATATCTATCTCAATACGCGTCGCTTCGGTATACATGTGAGGTATCAGGAGGAATACAGGGCGACCCTGGACGCCATAGCCAACTCACTTGTGCACACCGAGGACGGCGCACATGTTCCGCTCTCTCAGGTCGCGTCCGTAAGCCCGGTCACCGGGCCCATACAGATAAACCGGGAGAAGAACCAGCGGCGATGGGTGGTCCAGGGCAACGTGCGGGGCAGGGACCTCGGCAGCGTGTTCGAGGACATCCGCGACCGTATAGACGAGAGGGTCGACCTGCCCCCGGGTTACTTCATCGAGTACGGTGGGCAATTCGAGAATCAGCAGCGCGCCATGCAGCGGCTGGGAGTGATTGTACCCGTCGTGATCGGGATCGTCTTCCTGCTGCTATGGATTTCGTTCGGGACGCCGCGGCATGCGCTCATTATTCTGCTGAACGTCCCGCTCGCGCTTGTGGGCGGAGTGGTCGGGTTGCTGGTGACGGGTGAGTACGTTTCGGTTCCCGCCTCAGTTGGTTTCATTGCGCTCTTCGGCATTGCGGTTCAGAACGGCGTTGTGCTGGTAACCTACTTCAACCAGCTGAGGAAGGGAGGCAGTACACTCAACGAGGCCATCGTTGAGGGCGGGCTGCTCAGGCTGCGCCCGGTTCTCATGACGGCCCTCACGACAGTACTGGGGCTTCTTCCCCTGCTCGTGGCGCGCGGCATAGGCGCCGAGGTGCAGAGGCCGCTCGCCGCCGTTGTCGTTTTCGGGCTCACTACTTCTACGCTTCTTACGTTGTTTGTGATTCCGGCCGCATATGGGTATATAGAGGGGAGGAGAGAGGGACCGCTACTCGCCGACTGATTCTCGGGCCGCGGCTTCTTCTAGATTTCGAAGAAGACGTGGCCCTTTCCTGCGATCGCTATCTTGACAAGATCATCGGTAGTCTTGCCGCAGATCCTGGAGATCCTTACTTCCGCGCCGCACTCGCCCGCTACTCTGGCAACGCGGAGCACTTCCTCGGTGGTGCAGCGGCTGGCGTCCATCGTGAAACCGCCACCTGCCTGGGCGATCTTGATGAGCTCTTCGATGCTTCGCAGCATGGGGCTTATCCTCCTTTCGGCCTGCGGCCGGGAACCCGGGGTCCCCGGAGGCCCCATCGGACGGTGCAGTCTGCAGCTCATTGCAACAGCCCGTACTTCGCAATCCTGCTTTCGGGATTATTCTATCCCCTGCTGCTTGCCATTGTCAAATCATAAGCGAACCCGGAAGCGAAGTCAGCGCAACAACACGACCCGGGCGCAGCCCTCCCGGCCGCCCGCCAGCCGGCAGTAGTAAATGCCGCCTGCGACACTGCGGCCGCGGTCGTCGGTTCCGTCCCAGACGATCTCATGGGGTCCAGCGCCGCATATTCCCGCCTCGAGCGATCGCACAAGACGGCCCATGACATCGTGGACAGATATTTCAAGAGGAGCCGCAGGAGCTTCGCCGGGCAATTCAAAGCGTATGGCTGCTTCAAGGCGCGCGGGATTCGGGCAAACCAGCAGCGCAGACGGGTTCGGATCCGGCGGCCCCGAAGGCTGCCCGGGCACGCCCGCATGTGCTTGTTGCACAAGAACTATGTCATAGGGAGGCACTCCCACGTCCACCGTTGTTATAAGTGTATCGACGGGAAAGTCGTATATGCGGACGCGCGGCCGGGTGACGTCACGGTCGCAGAGATAGACCTCGCCCTGACGGCTCATCTCGATTCCGGCCAGCGTAGCTCCGCCGCCCGTGCTCTGTACATAAAGCGTGTCCAGCACCTCACCCGTCGCGCGGCCGAATGACACGAGGCGGGCGAAGTTGTCGGGCCACGGCGTCGAGTCCATGACGACGGCGTATCCTCTGGCGCCGGGGGACAGGAGCACGTCCGAGACGTCGCCGCCCAGCTGGAACTCCGTGGCTATTACGCCCTTGCTTTCCAGCGTGAAGGGGTCTATGAGCTCCACTCCTCCGTCCATCACTCCCCAGCCCCCCAGGCAGCCGATCGTGAGTTCGCCCCTGCAGGGGTCATGGCGGAGTTCGGTGTAGGGATTGGCGAGGGAGAGCACTATGGGCTGGACGCCGGGCGCAATGGGATCCGCGTCGACAAGCGTATCGGCCGCGACGTCGATCACCGCGATCTTCCCGGGCCCGGTGGGGAGCCAGGTCGTATGGTCGATCATGTTCAGGGTGACAAACAGCCTGTCTCCGACTATTGCCATGCGGTCCATCTCGGGTATGCCGTCGGTGTCGGCAAACTCAGAGAGGTCAATCGCGCCGAGCGAGTCTCCTGTATAGGGATCGCAGATAAAGAGCGTATTCCACTCGAACCTCGAGACATAAGCTTTGTCGGGACCGGCCAGTCTTATGTCATGGGGATTGGAACCGTTTCCGACGGAGTACTGCCCCGTGGTCGCGAATCCGGAACCGGGGTCCACGATCTGTATGTTGTCGGCGAGGAAGCGGTTGACGACGAATACCATGTCCTCACCCTCGTCATAGTAGGCCACCGCATCCGCGTTAACGCTGGATATGCTGACATCCGCAGTGTAAGGGGGCTCCGCCTCGATCGTCGAGTAATAGGCGGCGGTGTAATAGTCGGTCGTCAATACGAACGCGTACTCGTCTCCCGCGATGGCGGGGACGCCCGCCGTCAGTATCGCAAGGAGCGCGACCACGGAGAGAGTCCGGGTATTAACATTTTGCGTCATGTTGCTTTCTCACTTTCCTGTTCCATTCAGAGTTCTAAAGACAGAGTCCCGTAAACAGAGCGCCCCGGCAGGGGGTAGCCCATCACGTCTTCCACGTGCTCGTCGCTGAGGTTCCTTATCTCAAGCGTGAATGTGGTGCGCGGAAGACCCGCAGGAGCCGTCACGCCCAGCGCGTGAAAACGGCGTATGTCGAAGAGGGGTCCCTTATTGTTGGGAGCCACCCCGTTGTATGCGTTCCAGTAGTTACCCGATACATAATCGTATTCGTAGAAGGCCGACAGCCTGTGGCCGGCCCAGGACAGCCTCGCATGGGCCTCGAGGCCGGGGCGGTTCGGGAGGTATTTGCCGCTGGTATAGGCCACCGGGCCGGTGTCAATGGCGCGCAGATGCGTGATGTTGCCGCGCATGGCGAAGCCGTACAGCCCGCCCATCGAGAATGAAAACTCGTAGCCCCTCACTTCCGCGCTGTTTATATTCACCGCCTGGGCCGCCCGGGCCCACTGGAGATAGTTGTACATTATTAGGTTGTCCACGTCGGACCGGAAGTAAGCCAGTTCGGCGACAAGCGATCTCGACCGGCCGAAGGTGTGTTCCCATCCCAGGCCGATGTCGCGGTTAGTCCCCGACTCGGGCTCAAGGCCGGGATTCGGTACAACCATCCCCCTGTAGCCGAAGAGCTCCATGAGAGAAGGGATCCTGTAATACCGGCCGTAATTGGCCTTGACGCTAAGCCCGGCCCCGGGCTCCAATATGATGCCTATCGATCCCGACGGATGCGAGTGAGTAACCCGGGTGTCCGTCATGTTCCGGTAGTAGGACGCCATGTCGGCGCGGACTTCTGTGAAGGGCGTCATATGGTCGGTGTAGGTCTCGAACCTCATCGAGGGGATCACGCGCACCAGGTCGCGGTATACGAAAACCTCGTCCTCCACCGACAATGCAAGGGTGTTTCGTCTCTGGGTTTCGCCTTCCACGGTCACCGTTGCGGTCTCCCGCGGACGGAACGACTCACGCGTGAAAGCGACGAGTCCCCGTAAGGACTGGCGGATGTCCGGGAGCGCGAGCCCCCACCGGAAGGTACCGCCGAAAGAGGTCGTCCTGTTGTCCTCGTCCGGCTTGCCGCCTGATGTGAGGGGCTTCCGGTCGGTGAAACGGTCGATCTGGTAAAGATAATGAAGCCCCAGTGCTATTCGGGGGATGCCGGCCGCCCCGTCCGCGAAGTGCCAGGCCAGATGGGTGAGGCTGTACTGCCTGGTCATTCCCTCCGTGGTTGACTGAACGGTGCTGTAACCGGGCAGGCCCTGGTTCCTGCGGTAGAGCTGGCTCGAGGCGACCAGGGTGCCGCCCCCGACCGGCCCGGTTGCCTTGACGAGACCTTCCACTTCATCAAGCGCGTTGTTGAGGCGCCGCACCTCCGCGTCGTCGCTCCGGGTATAAGGTGTGCCGTTGTCGTCGATGAAGGTGTAATCGCCCTCAGTGGTGGTGAAGGACCCCAGACCCAGGAAATTCCAGGAGCGCCCCGAGAAGGAATAGCTCCCGCCGAGCCTCATCGTGGCAAGCGAACCGTATGACGCCGTAATATGTCCGCGGCCCCGTTCGCCGGGAGCGCGGGTCACGAGGTTGACCACGCCGCCGATGCTGCTGCCGCTCAGGTCGAACGGCCCGTACCCGCGATAGACCTCGATCCTGGAAATCGATGAAGTGGGCAGGTCGGCGAGGTTTACAACGCCGGCCTGGGCCTGGTGGAGGGGAACTCCGTCCAGGAAAACCTTCACCTGCTGGGCCGAAGACCCGCGGATCGACGCCGTGCTGTAGGCCCCGTAGCCGCCCGTGCTCCTCACATGGAAGCCGACCGTCTGCGCGAGATAATCGCCCGCGCTTGTCACGCGGCGGCTGACGTCGTCCATCGGCACTATTGCAATGAAACCCGGGCGGTTCTCGATCTCGGCCACGTCCACCATTCTCTCGGCCTCGACCAGGATCTCGGAGAGATGCCAGACGCTGTCGCGAAACGTAATTGCATGGGAGAGGTCGGCGGCCTGCGCGGGGAGGAAGAGCGCCGGCAGGGCCATTACGGCCAGAGCCGCCCCCGAAATGTAAACATGCGCTTTCACCAAGAGCCCTCGCTCGGCGGTAAGCCCGCCCACGGGACCCTTGTGAAAAAACAAAGTCCGGCTCTTCGCATAAGCCGGACCCGGCCCACCTCTTTGCCGCGAAGAGTTCCGTGGGATGTCCCCGGCAGGTCTCCTGGCTTATGGCTCAAACGCCTCGCCTCGCCTTCCAGGTCATCGGTTCGATGCCCCGTGGCCGAAAGAGGTTCGGCTGGCCAATCACAGTGGCGGGACCGCGGAGGGATCTCACCTCGCTTCCCTTTTGAGTCGGTTCCGACACCGGGGAACGCTATTCAATTCTCTGAGGGCAGCGTATCAGAGTTGAAGCCGGTTGTCAATCGGAACTCCGCAACAGGCCGGGAAAAAGGCGCCCGCAGTCAGGCAGTCGGCGCGGGCAGCGAAAGCGCTAGGCGTCGGAGTGCTGCTCGAGCAGCTCCGGCACACCGAGGTCGCCCTTCCTGAAAGCCCGTTTGAAAGCGTGTACGACGGTCGGGTCAAACTCGCTTCCCGACTCCCTGTCGATGACGTTCTTGGCCTCGAGCGGGCTTATTGCCTTGCGGCCCGGGCGGTCGGTGATAAGCGAGTCATAGGCGTCCGCGACCTTGATAATGCGAGCCTCCAGGGGGATTTCCTCTCCCCCCGAGTTGTCGTTTCTCCGGGAGTCATAGCTCAGGCGACATCCCAGTATGATAGGGACTATGCGATGTATCCGTCCGACGGCCGGCTCTCTGCGCGACTTCGGGCTGCGGCGCCCGGCCCTGGGACCTGGTTCTTCAAGCATGGTCCGGCTCGCCTTTTCAAGGAGGTTCCTGCTGGTCTCGAGCCCCGCGATGTCATGGAGAAGTGAGGCCGCCCGCACGTCCTCGATTCGCTCGGCCTTGAGTCCATGGTATTCGGCTATGGTGCTGGCGTAATTGGATACTCTGTGGGCGTGATTCTCAGAGGCGCTGTCATTGCATACCAGCTGCCTCAAGATGACGAGCAGGCCCTGGTATGTCTCTCTGAGCTCGTCTATTCGACGTCGCTCTCTTTCGTGAAGCGTGCCCATGGCGTAGGCGGTAAGCACAAGCGTGCCGCCCCAGACCATGAGGTCGTACTCGATGCCGTAGATCCCGCTCTGGCCGTTGAGGAACTCGGGGTTGAAATGAGTCAACAGGCCGATGAGGAACACGCTGGCAAATGCGGTGAGGACGGCGTGCCGCCTCCCGTAGAAATAGGCCGAGTAGAGAGTCGGCATTGCGTAAAAGGCGATGATCATGCGCTTCGCGGTCACCAGATAGTTCATGGCGCCCGCTATGGCGAGTATCCCAAGTATCAGCCAGAGTTCCTTGTTCACCCTGAGGAACCTGTCCCGTATCGAGGCCCTTCCGGCTGAGTCGGATTGCAGCGCTTCGTCAGTCTCGGTCTCGTTGATGTCTACAGACCCGCTCGCGGCAGGTCTTTCCTGGGGTGTATGCGTCGCACCGAGCCCGCTTTCTTTCAGGTCTTCCATAGCGTCCCCCCAAAGTCATGGTCGATAGGCTACCGGGCCGGCCGAGCTCCTGATACGGACCGAAGCCCTTCTGGCCGGATTCGCAACTGTGTGCATAATCGACACTTTTGCGAACCGGCTGAAGTCGTTTGTTCTTCAGAATTCTGCCGGCCCGGGGGTGGGGGCGGGCAACAATCGATCTGGTCATATGGCCTCTGTAATGTATAATCCAGGCGATTATGAATAATGTCTCTTTGCCACGCGTAGTATGGGTGCGGGCCCGCCCGGGGCCCTTAAGACAGGGGGGACAAGAATGGAAGGCAAAGTGATCTATCCGCATGAGCGCCTGATGAAGAAGTTCTTCATAATCGCGCTGCTGGTCTACGGCATTCCGGCCGTCGCGATTCTCATCTTTTTCTTTGCCCTGATGGCCCATCACGGCATCGGGCTGGGGGAGAGGCCGGGCGTGGTTTTTTTCAGCATATTCGGCATATCCAGCGCCGTGGTATGGGTGCTCCTTGCGGCGCTCATGCCGCCTTATTTCCATTCGATTTCCTACGAACTCACGGGCAAGGAGATAATCGTGCGCAAGGGCATATTGACCAAGGTCGTGAAGACGGTTCCCTACAGGACCATAACCAATATAGTGGAAGCCCGCGACCTCATCGACCGCTACTGCGTCGGCCTGGGGAGCGTGAGGATTCAGACGGCGGGCATGAGCGGCCAGGCCGGGTTTGAAGCGAGCCTTGACGGCCTTACGGACTGGAGCGGGGTCAACCGCGAGGTACAGGACAGGCTCCGCGCTTTCCGCGGTGCCATGTCTCCCACCGCGGCCGATGCTGAGGTCCCGGCCGGAGGCGAGGCCGTCTTAGAAGACATGCTGAAGGAGCTCAAGGCCATAAGGAACGCCATCGAGAACAGGTCCCGGTAACCTATATGATTCAGGACCTTAATAACCGGCCTAGGGCAGATAACTGACCTGAAGGTACGGGATGAAGTCGCCCTCCTCTACCGTTGTCCTGGATTCCTCTCCGCCGATCGTGACGGGTGCTTCGACCATCTGGTATTTCATGCTGGGCCAGTACATGGTCTCCACCTTCACCACATAGTCCCCCGGCGCCACCCTGTTTCCCAGGTGATCCTTGAGGTCCCAGACGTATATATGGTGCCCGTGGTCTATGCTGGCCGCTGTCACCCCGTCCACATCCACGAAGTCAGAGGTGCTCGACCAGACGGGCAGGTTTATCTGCTGCTCCTTGGCGAAGCCGCTGAATCCCGAGACATAGACCGTCTTGACGAATTCCCCATCGGGAGTCTCCACCCAGACGACGGTCTGGGGCGGGAGCTCGTCCCTGAAACCCAGCAGGAACTCGACGGACACTATGGGCTCTTCGTAATCGTCCCGGTCGATGTGCTTTATGTCCCAGTTCATCTCTTCGAACACGAGCCGGGCCGCTTCCTCATCGGGGTACTCGGTTACAGTCCTTATCCAGTAGGTCATGGTCTTCTTGAGATTGGCCTGTCCCAGCCAAAACAGGGCCTGCGCCTTGATCGAGTCCGGGGCGTCGCTCTCCGAGAGCATGGTCAGGTCCTCGACGGCGTCGTCCAGCCTGCCCACGAAGAAGGGCATCTGGATGCCGATGATTCCGCGCATCAGCCTCATGTCCGGGTTCTCGGGATCCGCCTCCACCGCCTTGTCCGTGACGCGCATTATCTCGAACGCGAGGTTGGTCATGTAGTCGGTGTCCTCGTAGATCTTCTCGTCGTAGCCACGGCCAGCTATCTCGCCGAGCACGCTCACCAGTTCAACATAGCCGTCGGGATTTTCGGGATCCATCTCTATGGCGTCCCTTATGACCACTTCGGCAGCGTCCAGATAGCCCTCGCTCATATAGGCCTGACCCAGCTCGAGAACAAGAGCCGCGTTGTCGGGATCGTCCGCCATCTTCTTGCGAATGGCCTCGATCTCAGGCGTGGCCTGAACCTGCTCGAGCGCCTCCCGCGACCGGTCTGCCTCCGCCGCGCGCATCTGCTCTATTGCCTTGCGGGCATCTTCGGCTGTATCGCTTTCCGGCGCGGCCTCTATGAGCTTCTCATAGGCTATTATCGCCAGGTCGTTCTCGCCCTGAGCCGCCAGGGCCCTGGCGAGGCGCCCGAGCCCGTCAACGAAGATGTCTTCAGACACGCTCTCGGGATCTTCCTCCCGGGCGGCAATCACGTACTGGAGGTCCCTGATGCCCTCTTCGCGCTTCCCGAAAAACTCGGGAACGGCCGTGGCCATGAGACCGCGGAAGTAGCGTGCAAGTGCATTTTCATAGTCCAGGGCTACGGCGTGGTCCAGTATCTCGAAACTCTCTGTAACGAGCCGGCCCGCCTCCATATAGTCCTGGGTGCGCCCCGCCATCATGCCCGTGTAAAGGCCGAGATAGGCGTTCACGTTGGAATCATCAGGATGCTCAGCCACCGCGGCCTTCATGACTTCCATGGCCCTGGCGATGTCGTCAGCCTGCTGGAGTTCCCTGGCCTCGTTGATGTAGTCCTCCGCTTCTCGCGCGACGGCACCGCCGGCGAGCGCGGTCACAAGGATAAGTATCAGCATGCATACATGCAGTTTCATCATAGCCTCCTATGACTTGCCCCACTTCGGATTGAAATCTCACTGAGGGATTATATACATATGTCTTCTTTCTGTCCAACGGATTGCTTGCCTGTCTCCGGCCGCACTCGCTCGAGCCCAGTAACAGAGTGACATTCGGAGGATCCTGTGATATAATACATCCACTTCATTCATTTGTATTTGCGGCACTCAGTATATGTGGGGCGACTTTCCATTGGAAGGAGATCGTTATGTTACGACATCCGTTGCCTTTGTCATTCCTCTTGCCGGTAATCATGGCGGGGGCGCTCACAGCGCAGGCGGCTGCCCCCGACGTTGACTGGACCAGAGTATACGGAGACTCCGGGATTAATATCGCCTACTGGATTGAGGAGTGCTCGACATCCGGTTATGTTGTCTCCGGATCCTGGCCCGAGGACGGTACGGGTGAGCGCGATGCCCTGCTCATGAGAGTGGACGTCGACGGCGATACCCTCTGGACAAAGACCTGGGGTGACTCGCTCATGAACGCTGCAGCCTGCGTGCGGGAGACCTCCGACAGGGGATTCATCCTGGCGGGTTTCACCGAGCGCGTGCCGGGCGATGTTGATGCCTGGTTCATAAGAACGGATGAGAACGGCGATACGCTCTGGACGAGTCAGTTTGATTTCGGCACAACCGATATCCTCTACAGCGTTGTGGAGATGACGAACGGCGACTTCATCGCCTGCGGGTACTCATCGGGAGCTCCGCCCGCCGACGCCATCGATATACTGGTGATGAGGATCGATAGTAACGGCCACGGCAGGTGGAAACTGATTCTCGAGAAGCCGGGTAATGAGCGCGGTCTCGAGCTGTGCAAAACCCGGGACGGGAATGTCGCGGTGGGGGGCTTCGGCGGAACGGATATGGTCAGCGATGACGCCATGCTCATCAAAGTCGATGCGGCCAGCGGGGACACGATCTGGACCAGGGCCTATCAGGACACCGTAACGAGGGACATCGTCTCGGGAATGCGGGAGACCCTCGATGGCGGGTTCATACTGTGCGGCGGCAAGACCGACCGCAATACTCTTGTAAGGGAGGGATTCCTCATCAGGACCGACTCCGCGGGCTTCGCCATCTGGTTCAAGAGGTACGGGGGGGCGGGGGACGGCCAGTACATATGCTCGGTTGTCGCGACTCCCGACTCGGGCTACGCGCTCGGAGCGAGGCGGGACACCTCAGAGACTTCCGATTACGATTTCTATTTCATGAGAACCAACTCGGCCGGGGATACGCTGTGGACGAAGACGCTGTATGAGCCCGAGCGGCAGGTCATGACATGCATGACAATGACCGGGGATAACGGCTATGTGAGCTGCGGGGAGGGGCGTGTGCTGCCGTCCACCGAGAGCACGATATGGCTCGTGAAACTGGGTGAAGATGACGCGGGCGTTATTCCACTTGAGGAGAGCCTTGAGCCCGCGTCACTCGCAGTCGAGGGTGCGAGTCCTTTCACGGGGAACGTTCCCATAAGTTATGAGATTCCCTCGGCTTGCCATGTGAACCTGACGGTGTTCGATGTCAGCGGCAGGTATGTTGCGACGCTGGCCGAGGGCATAAAGAGCGCGGGCGCCCATCGTGTTGAATGGGACCGCCGCAACTGCGCGGGTGAGGAAGTGACGAGCGGAATGTACTTCATAAAATGTGACACGCCCGACGGAAGCGCGGTCGAAAAAGCGCTTGTTGTAAAATAGGGTGTAGGGGCGGAGCCCGAAGTCAGGAATCCGCAAGCGCGCAGTAGACACTTGGAGGAGGGTGGTGGATATGAGCAGAGTCATCGCAGCGACATCGATCTTGTTGATGTGGCTTCTTGTCATGACGGTTTCTGTCCAGGCCGCAGATCCCGATCTCGACTGGCACGAGCTCTACGGGGATTCCCTGAGGGATATAGGCACCTGGGTCGAAACCAGCTCCACTTACGGTTATGTGGCCTGTGGCTTTGAGGATTTCGAAGGCTCGGAAAACGAGGATGCGTTTTTGATGAGGCTGGATGAATACGGGGACACCATGTGGGTTAAGTCTTATGGCGACTCATTGGAGGACCACTTCATGAGCCTTAAGGAGACTTCGGACGGCGGGTACATCCTGGCTGGTTTCACAGAACGCGTGCCCTACAACATGGATGCATACCTGGTTCGCACCGATGCCGCAGGGGATACGCTGTGGACGAGTAACTTCGATTATGGAAGAGATGAGATCCTGTATCGTGTTCTGCAGACGCCCGATGGGGGATTCATCGCGGCAGGTTTCACATCCTCATTCGGATCTTCCACCAGTACGGACATTCTCGCAATGAAGGTTGACGTGGACGGAAACGAGAAGTGGATGGATTACTACATGGGCCCGGGCCATAATCGCGCCTACGACATGTGCGAAGCTGATGACGGCGATTATGTCATTACGGGTTTCACGGATGTCGGTGCCCAGAGGTCCGACATGATTCTCCTGAAGATCGCCGAATACGACGGTGATTCGCTGTGGGCCCAGGTCTATGGCGACACATCTCTTGAGGTCGGGCGAGGAATCAGGACGACCCCGGACGGCGGCTTCATTGTCGCCGGCTATAAACGCGATTATTCCTATGACTGGTCGAGGGGCCAGCTCCTCAGAACGGATGAGGGCGGCGACACGCTGTGGACCCGGGAATATGAGGCGGGGGGCTATATGTTCCTTCACGGTCTGGAGATCGCCGCCGACAACGGTTTCATCTGCGTCGGTTCCAATGATACCTCCAGCACAGGCGATTCCGACTTCTACTTCCTCAAGACCGATACCGGAGGGGATGTGCAGTGGACCAAGATGATCGGCAAGGGCGAGAGGGAGTCGGCGAGCTGCGTCACGATTGCGGATGACCTGGGATACGTGGCGATCGGCTATAGCCGCGTGCTCCCGGCCACGGACTATAATATCTATATTATGAAACTCGAGGGTGACGACGCAGGCGTGGCAGCCGAGGAGGAAGAGGCCGCCCCCGGGCTGATTGCGCTGGAGGGTGCGAGTCCTTTCACCCGCGAGTTAACAGTAAGGTATGAAATCCCGGCGGCTGCCCAAGTGGCCCTAGCCGTGTACGATATATCCGGCCGCCACGTGGCAACGCTTGCGGAGGGCCGGAAAGGCGCGGGATCGTACCGGGCGGTCTGGGACCTTACGAATGCCCGGGGCGTTAGATTACCGAGCGGCGTCTACTTCATCAGATGCGCCGCGGAAGGCAGGAGCAGCACCGTCAAGGCGCTTGTATTGAGATAGAGGCATAATAGAGGCATTTTTCGCATACGGGGCGGCGCCGGGGGCGGCGCCCCGCTCATCACCCTTTAATTCCCGCCTATTTTCGTTTTTTTTTAAGGTCGGCCGCCTCCCGCCCGATAGATAAACCAGCCAATTCGGATCAAAGGGGGCACAATGGCACGTACCAAACAGGCGTCACATGAAGTCACTTACCTGTCCGTAACCGTTCCGGGGTATAAGGGGTATTCATCTTATGAAGACGCTCGGAAGAGCGACTGCGCTCTCTCTGAAGAGATACTGTCCAACCTCAGCGACACCGTCGCCACGGCCCAGAGAATGGTCCGTGAGGGCGGCGGCTCGCTCGACAGCGCTGCTGCAAGGGACCTGGGCGAGATTGAAGAGAAATGCGAGACCGTAGCCAAGTTCATAAGCGATCTTGCGATTTCGCCGCAGGCTATAAGCGACCTTCAGGGCAACGGGCAGATGGGTGAACTGACCAGCCTCGACTATCTCATTCTCGAGAAGGCCGGCTATATTAACCAGACGCTGTCGGCCATGGAGCTTGAAGAGGGCGCCGGCATTTCCCCGGATGGACCCGAATCGGTGAGGGAACTCGTCGACGATCTCAATGATCTTCTGAAGGAACGCGCCGGGCTCATCTCCGCCTAGGACGCCTGGGCGGCCGCCTCCTTGATGAGAGCCAGAGCGATCTCATTCCTCTGCATCTGGTTGGTGCCTTCATATATCTGTGTAATCTTGGCGTCGCGCAACATCTTCTCCACGGGGTAGTCGTGCATGAAGCCCCGGCCACCGAATATCTGGATGGCCTGGCGGGCGACCCTGACGGCCGTGTCGGAAGCGAAGAGCTTGATCATCGCCGATTCCTTGCTCGTTCTGCCGGCCCCCGAGTCTATCATCCTCGCCGTCGCGTAGAGAAGGGCCCTCGCGGCCTCCACTTCCGTGGCCATGTCCGCCAGCATATGCTGTATGCCCTGGAGCGACGCGATGCTCTGGCCGAGTCGCTTTCTCTGGGTGGCGTAAGCCACGGCCTCGTCTATGGCGCCTGCGGCAATGCCCACGGCCTGGGCGGCCACTCCTGGGCGTGTCGCGTCGAATGTCCGCATCACCGCAAGAAGGCCTGTTCCCTCCCTGCCCAGCAGATTCGCGGCGGGAACGCGGCAGTCGTTGAAAAGGAGCTCCCGCGTGGCCGAGGCCCTGATTCCCATCTTATTTTCTTTCTTGCCGAACTCGAAACCGGGTGTGCCCTTCTCTATGACGAAAGAGGATATGCCCCTGGCGCCGCGCTTCTTGTCGGTTACGGCCATCACGGTGTAAATCTCGGCCTCGCCGCCGTTAGTGATGAAGCACTTGGCGCCGTTTAAGACATATGAGTCGCCGTCCTTGTCCGCGGTGGTTTTCATTTCGGTCGCCGCGCTCCCGGCATCGGCCTCGGTGAGAGCGAAGGCTGCCAGCTTCTCGCCGCGCGCCAACGGCGGCAGGTACCTCTTCTTCTGTT
>JASFEA010000071.1:0-17138 GCA_050125095.1 bacterium | reverse complement strand
CCCCGATAGGACCTTTTCCTTGTAGTTCTGCGCCCTTTCCTTGGCCTTGGTGCCCAGCCGGAACCTCGCCCTGCCCTTCAGCACCCCGTAGACTTTCTTTACCATGTATTTGGATATGGGCTTCCGCACCTTGGTATCCTTGAGCCGGTCTTCAGGCACCCAGACTTTCATATGCATGGCCGGGAACTTTATCACAATGCCCTTTATACGCTGGCGCCCGACTTTCCTGTTCTTTATCTCGAGGATCCTGCCGAGCCCGTATTCGGGGTACACTATGTCCTGGCCTACCTTGAACTCCATTACAGCCCTCCTTGCGCGGCTCCGCCCCCCCGGGCGTCGCCCCTCATCAGAAGCAGGTCGTCTCTCTTTATGTCGAGAGTCCGTATCGGGAACGGTATTACTATCCCTTCCTCTGCGTAGCGCTTGTGCAGCCGCTTTATGAACTCATGCTTGATCAGGTATCCGTTGACGAACTCCTCGGCGCGCAGTATGACCGTGAAGCCGATGCTGGAATCCCCGAATGTGTTATATCTTATGAAAGGTTCGAAGTCCTTTTTGCCGCCTTCAACTGTCTGGAGAACGTCTCTGGCAACTTCCACAGTGACCCGCTCCACGTGCTCGAGGTCACTGCTGTAGTGGACACCGACATTGACCAGTATGGACAGAGACTTCTCCGGGAGGTAGTAATTGGTGATTATGGCGTCCATGATCCGGGAATTGGGAATGACGATGAGGTTGTTCGGCAGCGCCCTGATTGTGGTCGTTCTCCACCCGATCTTCGTGACATAGCCCTCCTCCCCGGTGTCCAGCTTGATATACTGGCCGAGCTCGATGGGCTTGTCGGCGGCAATCTGGATGCCCGCGAAGAAATTGGAGAGCGGCGACTGAAGCGCGAGGGCCACGGCCAGGCTGCCGACCCCCAGCGAAGCTATGAGAGGAGTTATGGACACGCCCACCGTATCCAGGCCGATGAGGATGGCCAGCAGCACGATCATACCGCGCACGGCCGTATGTATAACGCCTGGCGAGGACTTCAGGTACTCGACCCTGCCGGAGGCGCGCTTGAGGGCGGCTTTGACGAGAGCGTCCGCGAAAATCACGCCCGCGATTATGATTGCGACCTTTATGGAAACGGCCACCCACCTGCTCCATTCCGGGCCGAGCGGCAGTATCCTCACCATCATGTACCCGCCGGACACCAGGATGACCAGGAGCACAGGCAATCGTAAGGCCCCGATGAGTATGTCGTCGATGTCGGTGGATGTGTGCGCGGCCAGGCGGCGAAGTCTGCCGTAAATGACTCTTGTTATTAGAGTTAGAACCAGCACCCAGATCACGAAGACCAGCGGGCCCATCAGATAAGGAGATTTCAGGCTTTCCATTGCTTCCATGCACTCACCCCCAGCATCGATCATACCAGAATCGCGCCCGGTGTCAAAGCATTATGGGATTCGCAGACCCACTTGAATAAAATTAGTCGCGATGCGCTTATGAGAGTTGACTAAATTCAGGAGAGCGTATATAGTTTGAAATCCGACTCAATCCCAGGCGGTTCCGGCCGGCTCTGGGATCGGTATCTCGACCGGGGAGTGCCTATGCAGTTTAAGGAAAAACTGTCTCCAGCCCTGCTCGCCCTGGCGGTGCTGCTGGCCCTGTATTCTGCCGCATTCGCCGAACCCGGCAACCTCACGGGCAAAGTCCTCGACGCCAAGACCAAAGACGCGCTTCCCTTCGCCAACGTGGTGGTCATGGGCACGGGACTCGGCGGCATGTCGATGGACGACGGCGGCTTCTTCATCCAGAACATCCCCGAGGGGACTTACACAATCAAAGCCACATATATGGGCTATGATTCCGAGGAGCAGGCCGACGTCGTGATAAGGCCCTACACCACGACGGAAATCGAGTTCAGGCTCTACCGCACTGTGCTGGCGGCGGCGGACGAAGTGGTGGTGCGGGCCGAGCGTCCCATGGTGGAGGTGGACGTCCCGACCACCGTGAGGAGCATTACCGCCGATGACCTCAAGGAAATGCCCGTCGACGACGTCGCCCAGGCGCTGTCACTGCAGGCCGGCGTCGTGATGACCGACGACCAGATACATATACGCGGCGGGCGCACCGACGAGACGCTTTACATCATAGACGGGGTGCAGATGAAGGACCTCATCTCGGGCCGCTCGCCATCCGTCAACGTCAGCGCCCGGTCGGTCGCCGAGATGGACGTTATCACGGGCGGCTACAGCGCAGAGTTCGGCCAGGCGCTGTCCGGGGTGGTAAATGTCAAGCTCAAGGAAGGCAGCACGAAGCAGGGCGGCTATTTCGACTACTCGGCCGACCACCTGCCGTGGAGGGACCCGGAGAAACAGTCATTCTTCAACGCCGACCGTTTCGAGTTCGGGCTCGACGGGCCGGAGCCGATCACCTCCTACCTACTCCCCAAGTCGGGTCTGAGGCTGCCCGGCCAGGTGACGTACTCGCTGGGTGTCTCGTCCAGGCTATCGGACACGCATTACCCCTCTATCAACGACCTTCCCGGCACCGACGGCCTGAGGTCATCGTACAGGGACAGTTTCCTGGGCCTGAGCTGGGGCTACAGCGGGTGGGCGCCGAGGACGGACAACAGGTGGCAGCTCTTCGGCAAGCTCTCCTACCGTTATTCTTCGAGGAACAAGTTCGGTTTCTCCTACACGAAGACCCTGTCCATCGACCAGGGCTATTTCCGCACCGATCCCTATGACGTAACGCGGTCTCTCACGGGCTACCAGCACGAGTGGTCGCGGAGGCTTACCAATTACCTCGTCTACACAGAGGACATGACCAGCACGTTGCTCTCCTGGAACCACATCGTCAACGAGAACTCGTTCTGGATCCTCAAGCTCTCGCGCTTCTTCAACGCCCTCCAGACCGACGTAATGGGCAAGCACTGGCATGATTATGAAGAGCCCGACGACTACTCGGAGCTTCAGGAGGACGATACACCTTACTTCATCGAGACCGGTGACGCCGACCTCTGGCATAACCGCTTCATCGAGACCTGGAACATCGGCTGGGACATGACCAAGCGCATCCCGGCGCATCACCAGATAAAGGGCGGCATACTCCACTCCTGGGAGAGCGCGCAGTACGTGTTCATAAGGCAACCCTGGGTGCCAGACCCCGACAGCCTGGGCATGTTTCACGACATCTACACCATAAACCCCATGAGGGGCGCGATGTACATCCAGGACAAGATGAACTACGAAGGGCTCATCGCGGAGATAGGGCTGAGGGTGGACTACTGGTTCCCCGGCAAGGAGGTCGAGGAAGCCGTCGACGATACGATGAGAACGGCCATAACCGAGACCACCAGGCAGAACTTCTATAACGACACCTACGAGATCTTCGGGCGGAGGTTCAAGGCGCACCTGAGCCCGAGGATAGCCATCTCCCATCCCATCACCGACCGCGACAACCTCTTTTTCAACTACGGTCACTTCACCCAGATACCGAGTTACATCTGGATCTATTCCAAGCTGGCTTCCGTCTCGAGCGAGCTCTTCCCCCTTATCGGGAATCCCAATCTCAATCCGGAGATTGCGGTGCAGTACGAGATAGGCGCGCGCCACCAGTTCACCGAGTCGCTGGCCGCCAATATCACCATCTTCTACAAGGACATATACGACTACCCGACTTCGACCAGCTTCGAGAAACCCGGAGTCGGGACGATGTACATATACAGGAACATGGACTACGCCAGGTCGCAGGGCATCGAGATCGAGGTGCGCAAGAAGCAGCGGGGCCTGGTGGGCGGCTCAGTCAGCTATACGTATTCGATAGCCACGGGCAAGAGCTCCGATCCCAACACCCTGAAGCTCGTGGAGGAACAGGGCGGCGACGTCGGCGCCCGCGAGTCCAGCCTCGCCGAGGAGTACCTCTGGTGGAACAGGCCGCACAAACTAAACATGATGCTCAATCTTCAGGCGACGAAGGGCCAGAGGTACCCGCTCTTCTTCGGCTGGAGGCTCTGGGACGACTGGAATCTCAACATACAGTGGGAGGTGCAGAACGGCAGGGCCTATACCCCGACGGTCAACGGGGAGGAAGTCGCCAAGCGATACTCGGAGAACGGCCCGTGGGAGAACGTGTGGGACTTCAGGTACACGCAGTACTTCGGCTCGGGCAGGATGAGGACCAAGTTCTACGTCGATGTGAGGAATCTCTTCAATAACCAGACCGTCCGCAGGATAGACTCGGAAACCGGCAGGGCCCCCGTGCCGGGTGAGGGCGAATACGCCGCCGAGGGAGACAGCGAATACGTCCAGAACCAGCTGAGCGACCCCAGCATTTACGGCACACCGAGGCAGGTCCGGGTCGGCCTGGCTCTGGAGTTCTAATGGCAAGACCTGGTAACCAGAAGACATGCGGACTCGTTTTTGCCGTCCTATTATGCTGGAGCCTGGCGGTATCCCACTCATGGGCCATCGGGCTGGGGGACCAGCGAATAGGGACTGCCTCCGCAAGCTTCCTCCGGATAGGGGTGGGGGCAAGGGCCGCCGGTATGGGCGGCGCCTTCGTCGCGGTATGCGACGACGTCACATCCGTGGCCTGGAACCCGGCGGGACTCGTACTGATGGACAAGAGCGAGATCGCGTTCACTTACGCCTCCTGGCCTGCCGACATCGGTTACAGCCACCTCGCTTTCGGCACCAAGTCGCGTCTCATCGACGGCGCCATCGGCCTGCAGTTCGGAGTGCTCTCCACCGAAATGATGGAGACCCAGGAATACTACCCCTACGGCACCGGCAGGACTTTCTCGTTCTCCGACTGGCTCGTCGGGCTGACTGTGGCCAAGAGATTCACCGACCGCTTCTCGGGCGGGGTAGCAGTCAAGTACGTGCGGGAGGAGCTGGGAGTCGAGGTCGGGGGGCCCACCACCAACGCCATAGTCCTCGACGCCGGCACTTACTACCGCATCGGCCCGTGGAATATGCGCCTCGCGGTGGCCCTCATGAACTTCGGAACGCAGCTCACCCCGGGCGGCTCGTATCACAGGGAAAACGGCAGCGAGATAACGGAAGCGGACTACGACGGCTTCTCCCCCGCAATGGAATTCAAGTTCGGCATATCTATGATGCCCTGGGACACGCCCGACTTCAGCACCCTGTTCGACATCGAGCTGGTGCACCCGGCCGACAACGCGGAGACCATAAGGATCGGCCTCGAGGCGAGAGTGCTGAGAGTGCTCGCGCTCAGGGCCGGTTACGATTTGAATGCGGATGAGATGAAGACCAGTTTCGGCGCCGGCGTGCTCGCAGACATACTGGGGCACGAAGGCGGTATCGACTATGCGGCGACGCTTTCCGAGTACCTGGGTTCGGTGCACCGGCTGTCGCTGGTTTTTAAATTATAGGCGGATTACCGGACGGTAATAGAAATATAAAGGGACAGGACCCGATAGTGACAGGACGGGACGAGAGGATGAAAAAGGCGACAGGCATAGTCCTGCTGGCAGGTGTTCTGGCGGCGGGCGTCATGCTGGGCTGCGGCGGCAAGATTGACCCGCCGGGAGAGCTCTACAAGGAGCCGCGGCTCAGCGTATACCTGTACGCCGGTGAATACTCAGGGTTCTCGGGTGCCTCCTGTCTGGGAGTCACGGGCGGCCGGCTCTTCGCCACCTTCCCCGACAGCGGAGTGGTGGTGGCGTTCAAGAGCACCGGCAGCGTCGAGACGAGAGTCGAATTCGCCGCCACCGTAATGCCTTACCTTATCGGAGTTGGCACCTTCGAGATCGCGGTGGCCGACAGCGGAGACAGCGTGGACGTCGTCAGATGCTACGGCATAGGCGGGGAAGAACCCCTCTGGGAAGTGGTGGACGAGGAATGGGTTGAGATCGGCGGACTGGCGGTAGGCGATGACGGTCTGACCTACGTCTCCGACGCGTCTCGCAACTTCGTAAGGGCCTATGACAATGCGGGAAATCTCGTTTTCGGCGAAGACCTCGCCGACAGCGGCTTCGGCCTGGGGCATGTCTTGCGGCCGCGCGGCATCTTTATAGAGAAGGATACGCTCTATATAGCTGAGGCTCATGAGGAGAAGGCGCAGGTTCAGCGCATAAACGTCCGCATCCCGCAGGAGGGCATTCCCTTCTCGGACGAGAGGCCGTTCCTCAGCTCCTTCATCGACACGCTGGGCATCGAACTGCCGCTTATAGAGCCCATAGCCGTATGCGTCAACGTCGACGGCCAGATATTCGTGCTGGATGCCGGTTACGGGATCATAATAGAGTACAACCGGGACGGAACCACGGAGGCCATCGTGACGACTCCTTTCTCCGGGCCGTTTCCCCTACCCGACGTCAACTCGATCGGACCATATAGCAACCGCATCTACGCGCTCGAGCCGCCGTCAGGCATAGTGCACAGATGGGATAAGGGAGTAGTGATGGAGCCATGAGCAAACTCCTTCTGACAGGCTTCTGCATGCTGGCCGTTATCGCGGTCGCCGGAGCCGCCCTCGCGCACGACCCGCCGGCCTCCGCCGCCAGCGGTGCCGTGCCCGTACTGGATTCTGACGGGGTAACCTACGTCATGAAGCAGACGGACGGCAACGCGCTGGGCCTGGTCATATCCAATTACGGCTTCTTCGGCAACAACTTCGTCACGAGGAATCCCTCCATGGAGTATCCGCTGGGATCCGAAATCGACCATCTCATACGCGCCGGCCTCTGGATCGGCGCCATCACCGTCGACGGCGACATTGTGGTTTCGACCGGAGCCATTTCGGGATACTGGGGCACTTCGACGGCCACGGCCAGCGAGTACACCCCCCTCGAGGGCAACAAGCTCAAGGAGAGGTCGACGCTCATCACCAGCCGCGCCTACTCCAAGCTTGCGGTGAGCGAGCAGGACTTCGTGGGGGCCTATGCCGACGTACCCAGGGCCAGCACCAACGACGCGGTTCTCAACGTGGAAATCCGCCAGGAATCTTACTTGTGGAGCTATGACTTCGCGGAGGCCTTCGTCATCGTGAGCTTTACCGTATACAACCGGGGCGAGGGCATACTGCAGGCCCCCTACCTCGGCGTATTCGGCGAGCTCTCCTCGGGCTGGAAAGGCGCGTACGATACCTGGAGGCCGCCGGGCAACGCCTGGTTCAGAAACAAAGTACTCGAGTACTTCCCCGATAACAGGATGGTGGGCGAACACCACCAGAACTTCCAGTGGGGCGACGCCCCCACCTGGGGCGCCATAGCGCTTCTGGGAGCTCAGGGCAGGCGCCTCGAGTCCATCGACGACCTGACGGTTTCCTTCAACTGGTGGGACTGGTACTGGGAGCGCGACAATCCCATGGAGGACCAGGACCGCTACGAGATGATGAAGAACGGCGAGATCGATGAGACCGCCGACATCACGCCGGGTGCCGACGACCCCATCGAGCTTCTGTCGGCCGGCCCGTTTCCGGACATGGCCAAGGGCGACAGCCTGCTCTTCGTGGTGGCGTTCCTCGGGGGAAAGAACCCCGATGACCTGGTGAGCAACGCGGAATGGGCACAGCGGGCGTTCGACAACCAGTACGTCCTTCCCTCGCCGCCCCCTCCTCCCCGCTTCCGGGTAACCCCCGGCAGCGGGTTCATCAAGGTGTACTGGGACGACTATCCCGAGGACCAATACGATCCCTTCTACCAGATAATGGATTTCGAGGGATACCGCATATACGTGACCAGGGTCGAGGGCGCGACGAGCGAGGACTTCGACATGGTGCGCGATGTCGACAAGGTCGACACGCTGGGCTACGACACGGGCTTCGAGTCGGTGCGTGATTCGGTTTACTTCGGCGATTCGCTTTACGTTTACAACACCACGATTCCCAATGTAAAGGACGGCTTCAAGTACTGGGTCGCCATCACATCATACGACACCGGCATCGAGGAAGAGAATGTCGTGAGCATGGAAAGCGGCCTCAGGGCTACGCAGGTTCTCGTGATCCCGGGGACGACCCCGGAGGACGCCGAGGCCGGAGGAGAGGTCGTGGTGTTCCCGAACCCGTACAACGGGGCGGCGATCTGGGACGGCTCCAGGGACAGGGAGAAATACATCTGGTTCGCCAACCTGCCGCAGCGGGCCACCATCAGGATCTTCACGCTCGCGGGCGACCTCGTGAAGACGCTTGAATTCGACGGCGCGACTTATGACGCGGCCGACATACAGGGCCTGCAGACATCCCAGGAGAGGATAGTCGCCATGCCGGGGGGCATATGCGGCTGGGACCTCATCACCGACAAGGACCAGGCCGCGGCCACCGGCCTTTACATGTTCTCCGTCCTAGACAAGGGCACCGGCGAGCAGCAGGTCGGTAAGTTCCTGATTATAAGGTGACGTACTATGAAGAGATTTCTTAGCACTCTGTGTATCACGGGGCTCTTGATCCTCTCGATCGCCGGCGGATGCGCCAAGGAGTCAGATCTGGGGCTCCCGAACACGCCCCCGGAGACCTTCATCTCCGTAGCCGACAGCGTGAGAAACCCGGGCATCTACATACAGCAACTTCACTGGTGGGGCGATGACATAGACGGCGAGGTCGTCGGCTACGAGTACCGCTGGTTCATGGACCCCGCCGAACCCGGGTGCCCCATGGACACCGACTGGGTGTTTACCGAAGAGACCTGGCATGAGTTCCATATCCCCGTAAGCAACGGGGTCATAAGAAGGCACCGGGTGGAAGTCCGGGCCGTGGACAACCGCCAGGCCGTGGACCCCACGCCCAGCACGCTGAGCCTGCCCGTCACCAACACGCCTCCTGTCGTGAGCCTCCGGGACGCCAATTCCCTTCCCGACACGACCTATCCGGCGGCGCTCTTCAAGTGGGAGGCCGAGGACGCCGAAGGCCGCGAGACGGTGGATGTATTCAAGGTCTGGCTTGACGGCAATGAGGAAAATGCCAGGATCGTACAGGGTGATGACTCCACCGCGGCATTCGGCTACGACGATTTCCAGGGAAGGTACGGGGAGCGCACAGTCTATCTCTTCGCCATAGACACCGGCTGTGATTCCAGCAATGTGGTTTCTTATACATGGCACGTCAAAGAACCCGTCGGGAACGTGCTCATCATCGATGACCTGTGGAGTTCGGCCGGCGCCGTGGACTTCACGACCAATCTCAAATACATGAGTCTGATGAATGCCTGTGTCGGCGAATTCTCCAAGCTCGATCTAGAGGGCTTCGACGGCGTCACTTACGCGCACAACTATCCGGACCTGTTTGAGATATTCGACCTTGTCATATGGTACGACGAGCCCGTCCGAGCCGTCTCCTCCACCCTTCACCACGCAAAAGAAGCCGTCAAGGGCTATGCCGGCGGAGGCGGCAGTTTCATGCTGGTGAGCCTTACCGCGCTGGGCCCGACGGGGTCTTTCTACAGCGAGGACATGTTCGAAGTATTCGGCATAGACTCGCTCTACTGGCGCCCCGACCCAACGGGCTATCCGCTGTACAACTTCGACTGCAAGAAGTCATGGCATATGCAGGGCGATGAGGGCGCAGGCCTCGACAGTCTCAAGGTCCTTGCCAATACCCTCGGCGCCAAGTGCATGGCCAAGGCGGATACGTCCGCGTCCCTTTACCATATAGCCGCCGGGACGATCGACACGGCCCAGACGGTTGACTACTACCTGGCTGTCCTGAACGATTACGGCCTCGGCAAGGTGGCTGTATTCACTATCCCCTTGAGTAAATGCGACGGCTACGGCACGCTTGAGAATGAGTTTTGCAAGGTAGTCGACCTTATGTTAGACTAAATGGTCTGAAGTAAATCACTTATCGGTTTTTCGCCGCCAGGAGGAATAGTAATGAGCAGGAAGACGGGGATTATCGTGGTGATCGCGGCCGGGGCCGTCTGGGGCCTCACGGAGGTTTTCGTCGGGGACGTGTTTTACAGATTCCATGTTCCCATGAGAGCGGCCTCCCTCACCGCCCTGGGCCTCGCGATTCTCGTCACGGCAAGGCTCATTTACGACAGGCCGGGCACCTCCCTCGGGGCCGCCGTGCTGGCCGGCGCATTGAGATGCCTCGTCCCCAAACTCTACATATGCCACATGATCGCAATAGCCATCGAGGGGGCGGCGTTCGACCTCTCGTGGTCAGCCATGCGGGCGGGCGAGAGGCACTCGCTGAGGCGCGCCTGGCTGTCGGCCGCCATCGCGACCTTTGTGGGATTCTTCTCATTCGGCCTGGTCGGGGCGCATGCATTTGGATTCATGAGGTGGGTCGGGGCCGGACTTCCCGGCATCGCATCATGGAGTCTGCGCTCCGGCGCCTTCTCGTCGCTTCTCCTGCTTGCGCTGGTACCGCTCGCCGCCCTTGCCGCGCGGAAGATAACGGCCGCGGCTCCGGCTAAGCTCGAAGAGAAACGGACCCCCTGAGCGTACCTCCTGAAGGGCTATTCGATAACCAGAAGCCCCCTGGTTTTCTTGATGTGACTTATCTGCCTGGGTTTCGCATGCCAGGCCGCCAGCAGTTCCATTCCCCACAGCACTATGATTGTGGAGACATGTATCCACAGCATTAGCACTATGATGCCGCCGATCGACCCGTATACGCTTGTTATCTGCGTCATGCCGATATAGGTCAGGAAGGCGTTCTTGGCGATTTCCCAGGTCAGCGACACGATTGCGGCTATGAGAAGGACGTTCCGCTTGGGAACCCGGCCGGGGGACGTGAAGAGGTATATGACATAAAACGTGAGGAACGAGAAAAAGTAAGGGACCAGTATGAGCCCCATACGGATGTAGCGGCCTACGGTCGCGCCGGCCACGGCGTACATCTCCTCCACCACCCCGGGAAGCAGCAGCGAAGCCAGCAGCAGAAGCGCGGCGCATGCCACCAACACGAGCGCCACAACCTGCCTTAGGACAATGTCCTTCCAGCCCTGCCTTCCCCAGATTATGGACGCGCTCCAGGCCAGCGTGATGAATACCAGCCTCGCGCCCCAGAAGAAGGCGAGCGCGCCGATTCCCCAGGCAATGGACCGGTTCCTTGCCGCCGAGCGCACCCAGCCCATGATGATGCCGGCTCCAACTGGCGTGAGGTCCGAGAGGAGGTCGGAGAGCCGGGACATGCCGAGCTCGGAAGAGCCCAGATAGGTGGCAAACACGGACAGGGCCAGGAGGAGCAGCGGGAAGAACGAGAACATGGCGAAGAAGCTTATGGCGGCGCTCATGGACAGGCCATAGTGGGCCACGAAATTCCGAATGCTCTCGGCGAAGATGAGGGCGGCTGTCTTCAGACCTCGCATATACAGGCCTCCATGGACGCTAAAGATTCGCATAGATGCCCAATGGGGTCAAGCTTCACCTCCACCTAAACCCTTGAAATGCCTGATATTCTGTGATATAATGACAGGCGAATAGGGGTAAGTGTCTTTTGAAGAGTCCTTTACTTCTTGCGAATTGGAGGTGATGCAGAGGGAGTATTGCGGTATTTATATTCCGTTGAGACCTATACCATGATCAGGAGGAGGCTAAGATGAAGTATTTGGCAGCATTCTTGGTAGTCGCGGTTCTGGTGCCCGCCGTCGCCCTGGGTGCGGTCACCAAGACCACGATTTACCAGGTTCAGCAGGGCGCTTTCACAATAGGCGACAGCGTCCGGGTGGACAGCGTGATTGTCACCAACTATGACGACAAGCCCACGACGTATGGTTTCCACATCCAGGAACAGGGCGGCGGCCCCTGGAGTGGCATACTGGCATATTGTGACAGGCATCTGCCCGATGTCGAGATCGGCGATCTCGTGAGCGTCGTCGGGTACTACGATGAGTACAACAACCACTCGGAGATCCAGATAGACGCGAGCGGGTACACTGTCATTGAAGAGGATTATGGAACGCCGGACTGCGAGCTCCTGAGCTGCACGGACCTGGGGCTGTGGCCAGAGGACAACGACAGCACGGACTGGGCGGAGAGGTGGGAAGGTGTATTCGTCTGTATTGATACCGTGGAAGTTCAGTCCGAGACGATTTACAACGACGTCTTCTTAATTGAGGCTCATGATGACAATATCCCCCACTACCCTCCGGCTTTCGGCGATACTGCCATGGCCGATGACAAGTGCATTTCCAACTGGCCGACTTTTGTCGTCGGCGATACGCTGGTCCTGGTAAGGGGAACGGTGGCCGAGGAATACGGCAACTACAAGATTTGGCCTCGCACGGTGGCCGATATCATATTCCTGCACGGCGCGCCGCCGCCTTCGGTTACCTCGGCATTCCCCACTTCGAACACATCGCTGAGGGTGATCTTCAACGCGACCCTGGACGAGCTGAGCGCCGAGAATGAGGACAACTACTCCCTCGAGAGCGGGACGACTATCATTACTGCCACGCTGGATATGACCGACAGTATGACGGTTGATATTGTCACGGGAACGCAGGCGGCCGGATTCAGGGACAGCCTCACCGTCTGCGATGTCCAGTCCTCATCGGGCTCTCCCATGACGGAATGCGAGAAACTGGGCTTCAGGGCGGGTATAACACCGATAAGCCAGATCCAGACGCCCACTGACACCACGGACGCCTCTCCCATGGACGGCGAGAGGGTCACGTTCACCGGCATTGTCGTGAACGCGGACAGCGTGTATGACGGTCCCTTCTTCATGCAGTCCAAGGCCGGCGGACCGTGGAACGGCATATATGTTTACACCTTCCTCGGCGGTGACTACGATGTCGGCGACAGCGTGATTGTGTCGGGGTTCGTCCAGGAGTACTACAACTGGACGGAGATCAGCGGCGTCGATTACGTCGAGTGGGTGGGAACGGGCATACCGTTCTCCGGCCCCACCGTCGTAACGCCCGGCCAGATCAAGACCGGTTCCGCGACGGCCGAATCCTACGAGAGCGTATTCATCAAGATGGAATCCGTGGAAGTATTCACGGGGCCCGATGCCGTCGGGGAATGGATATGCGGAACGGGCACTGACAGCGTGGCCGTGGGTGATTTCATGTGTGTGTACAATCCGTGCTACACATACTACTGCCCGACCAGCATCATAGACATCACCGGCCCGGTGAGATTCCATTATGCCGAGTTTAAGATCGAGCCGCGCGAGGACTCGGACATCGTGTTCTATTCCTGCACCGCCGGCGTCGAACGCGGCGAGGGCTTCCCTCTGAGACTTGCCCAGAACGCGCCCAACCCGTTCGTCGGACAGACCGCCATCAAGTTCTCCGTGCCGGGGAAGATGAACGTGAAACTCAGCGTTTACGACATCTCGGGCAGGCTTGTGAGGACCGTATCCGACGGCGAACTGGATGCCGGCGAGTACTCCTATTCCTGGGACGGAAAGGACAACTTCTCGAGAAACGCAAGCCCGGGCATTTACTTCTTGAGAATGTCCACACCCGAGCGTTCGATACAGAAGAAGATGGTTCTTCTGCAGTAACAGACTCGGTCATAACAGGAAGAGGGGAAAGCCTTCGGGCTTTCCCCTTTCCTTTTTTGCCCGCTCTTTAACCGGATGGCGCCGGGTTTTAATCTCACCGCCCCTCCATACTTCCCCCCCGTTTCCTGAAACATAAAAGGCCCCTTGCTCGTCTTCACACTGGGATATAGTCTTGCTGATGCGAAAAGGTCCTTTAACAGCAAAGGGGGCAATATGTCATCCCGTTCGAGAGTCTTAATCACCGCATGCGTATTTCTCGCGGCCGCGCTCACAGCCGGCCTGTGCCAGGGTCTCGTGATACACAATCCCAGCCCGGTCTACTCTTACTTCGAGGGCATGAGAGGCTACTATTCCATCTCGGCCCCGGCTCTCACGGACGACGGCCTGGCCACATGGCTTAACCCGCCGGGCCTCGGCGTCAAGAAACCATCGGGCCTGGTCTACATGCATTCCTACTCCGACTCGACCGTCTCCGGTGACGACGCCCTGGGCGTCATCATCAGGAACTTCGCATTCGGCATGGAGTTCATGAAGCTCCGCGAGCCCCAGATATCCATGGACAGGCAGCGCGTAAACAGGTACACGCTGTCGCTCGGTGGCAGGATGGGAAGAAACGTGTATGTCGGGGGCTCATACGCGTGGCTCAACTCCGACATATGCGACCTCGACAGGGGCTCGACCTGGTCGGCGGGCATACTGTGGCGCCCGCATCGCATGGTGTCGGTAGGAGTTCTCGGGCGCGATCTCAACAGTCCCACCTACTACGGGACCAAGTTCAGACCCATAGTGGAGGCGTCACTGGGATACAGACCCTTTGACGAGCGTCTCACCCTCTTCACCAGTGTCTTTCTGCGCGACGAGAATCTCGAGATCCGGACCCTGGACGGCGAACTCATTGAGACCCAGCCAAAGAGCTTCTTCAACTTCGGCATAGAGGCAAGGCCCTGGCCGGGCATCAATATCTCGGGTACCTACGACCAGGACGGCAACTGGAGCCTCGCCCTCGGTCTCCCGAGCGGCCAGGGGGCCATTGCGACGGCTGTTACCACGGAGAAGGACCGCCAGGCCTACCAGAACCAGACCTACGGCGTAGCGGGCTTCATGCTCTTTCCCCAGTGGCATGAGAGCGTGCTCAACCCTCTCAAGCACTATGTCGAAATCGACATGAGCGGTCATATAGGTGAGGCCCCGCCCCGTTTTTCGCTTTTCGGCAGCGCTCATCGCTATACAACGCGCGAGCTCATAGAGCAGATCGATCGCGCCGCCGATTCCCGGGAGGTGAGCGCCATACTCATGAGAATGGGCAATGTATCGGCGAGCACCGCGATCGCGGACGAGCTCAGACAGGCGCTTACAGATTTCCGGAAGAGCGGCAAGAAGGTCGTCGTCTATGCCAATGCGCCCGAGAACCGCGAATACTACCTTGCCACCGCGGCCGATTACATAGTGCTGGCGCCCAACGGATACCTCGGCCTCAATGGCATGAAGCTCGATGTCACCTTCGTAGGCGGCACGCTGGAGAAGATCGGCGTGACGCCGCATTACACGCGCGTGGGCAAATACAAGTCCGCGACCGAGCAGGTGGCCGACAGGGGATTCTCCGAACCGGCCAAGGAAGCCCTGAACGACGTGTTCGACGACTTCTTCGCCAAGTTCGTCCAAGACATAGCCGCAGGCAGGGGAATTTCGACGAATGCCGTCAAATCCATGATCGACAAGGGGCCCTATATGCCCGAGATGGCCCTGGAACTCGGTCTTGTCGACAGGCTTGCCTACCCGGATGAAATCCCGGACATCATGGAGGAGGTCGTGGGCGGGCCCGCGCATCGCCTCCCCTACAGGGTATTCGCCGGGCATAAACCGGACAGGCCCAGATGGGATGAGCCGCCCGTTATCGGGATCGTCTACGGTGAAGGCATGATACTTGAGGGAAGCAACAGGGATGAGCCGGCGATCGGGGCCGTCATGGGACCCGAGACTCTTGGAGCCGCGTTCCGAAGGATGCGGCAAGATAAGAACGTCAAGGCCGTTGTCTTCCGCATAGACAGCGGAGGGGGCGAGATGTCCGCTTCGGACCGGATACGGAGGGAAGTCGAACTCACCGCCAGAGAGAAACCCGTAATCGTCTCGATGAGCGGAGTGGCCGGATCGGGCGGCTATCATATCGCGTGTAACGCAACCAGGATCCTGGCGGATGAAACCACCATCACGGGCTCCATCGGCGTCATCAATATGTGGTTTCACACCCGCGGGCTCTACGAGAAACTCGGCCTATCCAGGGAGGTTTACACGCGCGGCGCAAATGCCGACATATTCCCTTCATGGCGGGAAGTCACCGAGCAGGACCTGGAGATGTCGCGCTATTTCACCGAGGGGTTCTATGAGAAGTTCGTGCGCGACGTGGCGGAAGGCAGGGGAATGGACTATGAGGCCGTCCACGAAGTGGGCCAGGGCAGGATCTGGTCGGGGAAGAGCGCCGTGGAGATCGGCCTAACCGACGGCGTAGGCGGCCTGGTTGAAGCCATTCGCCTGGCCAAGGAGGAGGCCGGCATACCGGCTGATGAAGAGGTCGCGTTTGAGATCCTCCCGGAGCCGGTGGGATTCTGGGACGTGTTGAGCGGAAACCCGGGCGGCGTGTTCACCCCGGAGGTGCGGCTCCCCGGGCCGGCCGAAGCCCTGCTCGAGGAAGCCGCCTATATGGAGCTCCTGAAGGGCGAGCCCCATCTCTATCTCATGCCCTACAGGATAGAGGTCGAATAGCCTAGCGCCTGAAGTCCATCTTCGAGGTCACGGCGCTCGAGAAGGCCGCCATGAGCCTGGCGCAGTTCTCTAGGTCGCCGAGGTGGATGACCTCAACCGGCGTATGCATATACCTGTTGGGGACGCTCACCAGGCCGCAGGCCACGCCGGCGCGTGTTTTGAATATGGCGTCGGCGTCCGTGCCCGTCCAGCGAGGCGCGGCCGCTGCCTGCCAGGGGATCTTGCTCTTGTCGGCGGTCTTCTTGAGCATGGACTCGACGGCCGGGCTCACGGATGATCCCCTGTGAATAATGGGCCCCTTCCCGAGAGCGATCTCACCGAATCTCTCCTTGGAGACTCCCGGCGAGTCCGTGGCGTTTCCAACGTCCACCGCGACGGCGACGTCGGGCTCAATGCTGAATGCGCTGGTGACGGCGCCGGCGAAGGATATCTCCTCCTGCACCGACGCAACGCCATGCACTTCGGCCTTGAGGCTCTTGTCCTTCGACAGCATGCGCAGCGCCTCGGCCACGGCGAAGGCTCCCATCTTGTCATCGAACCCGCGCGCCACGGCCAGGTCGCCGCTTAAGATCCAGAAGCCCATGTCGAAAACCACGGGGTCGCCCACGGCCACGCGCTTGAGGGCCTCTTTCTTGTCCTTGGCTCCTATATCGATCCACATGTCGTGAATCTTGGGAGGCTTCTTGTCATCATCCTTGTCCTGAAGGTGAATGGCCGTCCGCCCGATGACGCCGGCGACCGGACCCCTGGCGGTGTATATGACGACCTTTCGGGCGGGAACGACGGCCGGGTCCACCCCGCCGATGGGCGAGAAATAGACATAGCCGCCGTCGTTGACGTATTTCACCATGAAGCCGATCTCGTCACAATGGCCCGCCAGCATTATCCTGGGGCTTCCGCCTCTGTTCACGACACCGATGGAATTGCCCTGCACATCCCAGTGCACCTCGTCCGCGAAAGCGGAA
>JASFEA010000070.1:0-17233 GCA_050125095.1 bacterium | reverse complement strand
GGGCAGTCCCCTCCCGCGGTGAGTATGGCCATCTTCTTTTTCATTGGATCTCTCCCTTCTCATGTGCGATGCCGATTCAAAGACATACTACAAATCCCCCACCCGGACAACAGGAGATTGGCGTTAAGCCAAAGCGTTCAAGTAAGCGCTTTGGAGTACCGATTAGGAAGAGGAGGCAGAATAACAGGGTTCTTCGGGCACGTCCCGCCTGAATTGCATGGGGGGAGGACGATGGAAGAATACGAGCGCAGGGCTTTGCCGTATCGCGTAATCGACAGCTCCGAAAACAGGCTCAAAATACTGATCCACATGGCCAAGTCGCGCGACACGGCCAAGACGGATCCCATCGCGTCGAGCCGGACCAGGGTCGGCTACTACTACCCCGCAATCTCCCAGCTCATAGGATGCGAGCCCGGAGAGGAATACTGCATACTGGAGACCCTGGCGGAAATGGACTGTGTGGCCAGAGAGCTGGTCGATCAAGTCGACCTCTGCCCGTACTGCCTTCATGACAACCTGAGGCTCAGGAAGCTCTGCCCGCAATGCGGCTCGAGTCTCATCGTCAAGAAGGACGTTCTCCACCACTTCCATTGCGGTTGGGCTGGAGTCGAGGAAGAGGCGAGCAGGGGCACCGACTTTGTCTGCCCCGAGTGCGAACGCCAACTCCGCCACCTCGGCGTGGACTACGAGAGAACATCCCAGTCCTTCTTCTGCACCTCCTGCCGGCAGATATTCGCCGAGCCCGTAGAGGAGTTCCTGAGCCCGCATTGCGGAAGGGAGATCGCGAAGGACGGCACTATGATACATCCCGTGTTCGCCTATTCGATCACGTCCACCGGCCTCGAAGTGGCGAGGCGCGGGACTTTCGAGGGCGTCCCGATCTCGCGCGGCATAATCGACCGCGACCTCAACATCTACAGATGCGAATACATAGAAAGACGCTTCCTGGAGCTCGTGAACCGTTATCTGAGGTACAAGGCAGGTTTCTCGCTTGCGCTTATCTCGGTGGACGGATTCGAGGACTATGTCTCGCGCAGGGGGCACCTGGTTGCCGGCGAGCTCATGAAGGTGATCGCTTCCGTGCTCAAGGGCGAGACAAGGGGCGTCGACCTCCCCGGCATTCGCAATCCGAACACATTCATGCTGCTGCTTCCCCAGACGGGACACAAGGGGGCCGGTGTATTCGCCAGGCGTTTTCTGTCCCGCGTCAGGTCCCTGGACGAATCGGTCATCGACGAAATACCGACCCTTTCCATTTGCATCTCCAGCTGTCCCGAGGACGGCGATGACTGCGAGAGCATAATGGCGGAGGCTTTGCGCCGCCTCGAAGAATGCAAGCAGCATGACGGCGACTTCATCAGGACTCCGCCCGCGGAGGAGCTTGCGGAACAGGCTGAACCGAAGTAAGATAGTCGGGGACAGCCGGATCGAGCGGCGGAGCCAGACCAATGACCAAGAAGATCATCATAGGCCTCATAATAACCGCGGCCGTCATCACGGGGCTTGTAATCGCGATTCCCCCGCGCGAGGTGCTTCCCTACTTCCGCTCCGCCAATATATGGTACTTCATCGCCGCCTGTCTGGTTAACATGCTCTCGGTGGCTTTCAGGGCGAGAAGATGGCAGCTGATCGCGTCCCCGCTTAAAAGCACCGGCTTCTTAGACGTCTTCCGGTACTTCACGCTGGGGCTTGCCGTCAACGCGGTGATACCGCTCAGGGCAGGCGAGGCCATGCGGTCCTACGCCATGTCGGTCAGGTGGAACATGACCAAGCGCGAGGCTGTATCTACTGTGCTGGTCGACCGCAGCTTCGACGTGGTCTCTTTCGGCCTGCTCGTCATGCTGGCGGCAAGGCTCTTCGACCTCCCCGGTTCGCTCGGGGCGAAGACGACGAGCCTGGCGATCACGTCGCTGGCCGTTGCAATCTCCTTTCCGGTTTTCGCCCAGCTCGGCAAGACCTTCCGCAACCGGCGGGAAGAGGAGTTTTCGAGCCGCTTCCAGCGGACTCTCGCGGATAAGCTCGAGCCCCTTTCGAGGGGCTACTCGGCCCTGACGCCGCGAACGGTGGCCCAGGTCTTCCCGCTGTCCCTTCTGGCAATAATGCTTCACGTTCTCGTGGCCCGCCTGGCGGCGGCGTCGGTGGGGGTCGACCTGCCGTTCGGCGGCCTCGTGATCGCGGTGCTGGCCGTGAACGCCGCGTCGGGGGTGCCTCTCACACCGGCCAATGTCGGCTTGTTCCAGGTCGCCTTCCTGTTGCCGCTGTCGCTTTACGGAATAGACAAGTCATCGGCCGTCGCGGTGGGTACGATTTTCCAGGGCGCGCTGGTGCTTCCTGTCGTGGTGGTGGGGCTTGCGGCCATGCTATACGAGAAAAAGAGGGAAGACGCAGGCAATACAGCCGGCTGAACCTACTTACGGGCCAGTCCCTTGAGCAGCTCCTCCGCCCCGGCGCCCAGCTTCACTTCTTTCACGGATTCGCGGACGACGAAGACCCTGATATTGTTGGACTTGGGGTCCACGGGGGTAACGAAGAATCCCGGATTGGAAGGATTGTAGCTGTGCGTATAACCTGCCAGTAACTCGCCGTCGCCAAACACGACACCGATTTTCTTGCCCAGGGACGCGACTCTCTGCTCGGGCAGGTCCTTGTACTCGTTGTAGTTGGGGTCTCCCCCCAGCCGCTTCACGAAGAAGACGGCCTTCAGGTCCTGGACCTGGATCTCCACTGCCTCATTCGAGTCCGCGGGATGGATATGGAACATGGCTTTGGCCGGCAGGAAGTCGCGCGTTGTGCCCTTGAGGATGCGGCCGTCCACGAAACGCACTACAACATTGTTCGCAGCACTCATATAAGTCCCCTTCAAAAATGTCCTCTCTAGTAATCGGCCTGGCCAACGCGCGGCTTGACAATATATTGGCATGCGTAGGGGCTTGCAGGATGCGGCGGCCTGAATTGCAGATTGCGCCAGTATGGACGCATAAAACGGCCACCGCCGGCACACCCTAATTAAATCACTAAAAATCAAAGAGATAGCCGGGCAAGCCAAGCCCAACTAGAAGCGACCGCGGCATGGTTCCTGCAGCTCAATATGAGTGGACAAAAAGAGAGGTCAGCAGGATGAGACTGTTGCATTCGGCAGACGAGCAGGGCTTCACGCTCATAGAACTTCTCATTGTAGGCGCGGTGATGGCCATACTGGCGAGCGTCAGTATTCCCGCCATCCGGTCGTACAGCGAGTCGACCGGGCTCAGGGGCGAGGCCAAGCAGATGGTCTCGGACATCTGGCAGGCCCGGCAGCGCGCAATCGCCTCCGCCACCAACTACTCCGTGAGCTTCGATACGGACGATAACTCGTACACGGTATTCAAAGACGACGGGGCGGGGATCCCGGAAAACGCCGCCAATGGCGCCATCGACACCGGTGAAGAAGTGATCGGAACGAGGACCCTGGAAGGCTCCCGTATGCTCTACGATGTTGATCTCGACCCCGATAACGCCATCGTGTTCGCCCCGCGGGGCATGCTCGAGAGTGGAACCACGGGCGGCTACGTCTGCCTGGGCGACGAGGATTCAAGGCATCACACCATATATATAAGACCAAGCGGACTCTGCAGGTCTGAGAGCGGCTGTCCTGACTGAAACTTAAGGAAGTGATCACTATGGCTGAAAAGGGATTCACACTCGTCGAGGTGGTTGTCGCATTGACCGTGATAGCAATAGGCGTACTGGGGATATCGGTCATCTTCCCTCTGTCCGGTCATGACGTGAGCAAGTCGGGAATGTCGACCAAAGCCCTCGAGCTCTGCCAGGAGAAAATCGAGGAGCTTCATCACAGCGCATATGACGCGGCGGTCCTCACGCCCGCAGTTACCCATGTGGACTCGCTGAACCCGATAATCGAGGCTTTTAACAGGTCCTGGTACGTCACCCAGGACCAGCCGGTTTCCGGGTGCAAGACCATACAGGTGACAGTCGAGTGGGTGCAGGACTCGGAGCGTTTCATTACGCTTTCGACCGTAATATCCAGTGCGGGAAGGTAGATGCTTATGAAGACGATTGAAAGGCTTACAGCCTCCGGCGATGAGAGAGGATTCACGCTTATCGAGCTCCTTGTCGCCGCGGTTGTCTTCGTGATTGCAATAGGCGCCCTGCTCGGCATATTGAGAAAGAACGAGGGGGCGAGGGAGATGTCGTATTACGTCCTCGAGTCCAGGCAGAACGCCAGGGCCGGGCTCGACTTCATTATAGGCGACATCCGCATGGCCGGCTCGGGCATCCCGTCGAAGGTGGTGACTTCCACCGCGGCGGGAGACAGCCTGATTCTCTTCGGCGTCTCGCCGGATACGACCGGCGGGGCCACCGACCGCATAAAGATACTGGGCGCCATGTCGGGAACCGAGACCGAGCTCAGAGAGTCCATGCCCAACGCAAGCGCCGAGTTCAAGGTGCAGTCCACCGACGGGTTCGAGATCGGGGACCTGGCTGTGGTCACATTCGGCTCATGGGCCAATATGTTCCAGATCACGGCGGTACAGGATGCGGCTCTCAAACTGCAGCACAATCCCGTATCACCGTTTAACGTGCCCGGCGGGCATCACCCGTTCCCTCCGTCCGGATACCCGGCGGGCAGCAAGATCTACAAGGTCGATCTCATTACATACTTCGTGGATCGGAGCGATACCACATGTCCCATGCTTATGAGGCAGGACGGGACGCAACAGCCCAAGGTCGTGAGCGAATACATAACACATCTCGAGTTCGGCTACGTGCTCGTGGACCAGTCCGTCGTCGCCCTGCCGTCCGATCCGACTCTGGTAAGAAGGGTCATCGTCACACTAGAGGCCGCTTCATCAGAGATATCCCGGAAACATGTGACCAGGCTGGTTTCCTCCGGGAAACCCAGGGCTCTATGAGGTGAGCAATATGCTTAGACGAGAAGAAGGCGTTGCCCTGGTGGTGGCAGTGGCGCTGACCATGATTCTCTCGGCCATGGCACTGGGGATCGTGACACTTTCGATTACAGAGAGGGGAATCAACCGTAACCAGAAATCCGGCCTGCAGGCCCTCTATAACGCCGACGCGGCCATCGAGGTCGCAAAACAGCAGATGGCCGAATTCAGCAAGGCCAAGATGGAGAGCCTCCGGAACGAGTGGCCGGGCGTCGGCCCTATCATCGTGGCCCCCGAGACCTTCTTCCCGGACTCGGGCCTTTCGTATTCCAGCGAGGAACTGGGCTGTGACGTGGTGACTGTATTCACCTTCGTGGACAGCGGGCTGGCGACTACGAGCCAGACATTCAACTTCCGGTACACGTCCGCCGCCTCAGGAGAAGCATTCACAACGGGCTCGAGGGACGTGATATCGGAGGGTAACCTCAGGCTCAGCGCTTCCAGGGGGTCTTTCGCAGACTACCTCATATTCACGCATATTCACTATACTCCGAGCGGGCAGCAGATCTGGTTCCACACCAGCGGCTACTTCGACGGCAGGGTCCACAGCAACGGCAAGATGAGGTTCGCATACTTCCCCACATTCGAGGACCTCGTGACGCAAGTGCCCGCCCAGGCGACCTTCTATAATGAAGGATTCCCTGTCGACCTCGGCGCCGACCGGAACGGTGACATTGATGTCCCCAACTTCTACGGCGGCTTTAACCGTAACGCCGACGTCATACCGCTGCCTTCCAACTCCTTCTGCCAGGAGAGGGCGGCACTGGGCTACGCCGCGGCGGACACCAATCCGGTGCCGCTTTCTGAGAAGAGATCAGCCCTGGGCCTCGACCCCAGCGACCCGTCCCCGGTTCCCACGGGCATATACGTGCCCAATGACGGCAGCACCGTCACGGGCGGGATTTACATATCCGGGGACCTCCAGCAGTGCAGGATGTCGGTCGACGCCAACGGCAACCAGAATTACGACCTGATCGACGAGAACGGAGTCAACAAGGTGATCGTCGTCGACAAGGTCAACAACTGGACCGAGATTCACGACGGCGCCGGGACATCGTTGATCGACGGCCTGCCCAGGGGCATAATGTATTCCACGGGCAGCATAGATAATCTCGGCGGCCTCGACAGGGTCGCAGATGCCGTGCCCGTTGCCGTCGGATCGGAGACGCAGCTGACCATCGCCTCTGTTGACGACATCATCATCGACCGGGATCTGGCCTGCCATGACATGGACGCAAGTAATTGCGTTCTCGGGCTGTACTCCTCGGGCGGCGACGTGCGGATAGCCACGGACGCCCCCGATGAGATCCTTATCGACGCCTTCGTCATGGCTACCGGTGACTACGGCGCCTTCACTGTCGACGACTACAATTACGGGGGCTACAGGGGACAGGTGCACCTCAGGGGCGGCGCCGTCCAGAGATACTACGGCCCGTTCGGCACGTTTTCATATACGGGCGCGCAGACCGGATACGGCAGGGACTTCAGATATGACAGGAGAGGCATCTCGCCGCCCTACTACCCGACGACCACGCTCTTCAACGTCGACCAGCCCGAACCGCATGTTCAGGTATGGAGGGAAGCATGAAAAAAGCGAACCCTGCAGCAGGCTACGCCCTGCTGGTTGTGCTCGTAATGCTCCTCGGCCTCGTGGTCTACACCGTCGCCCGCGACCTCTCGCTCACAGACGACGCTGTGCGACTGGCCGAAACACAGATACAGGAGGTCGAGAAGAAAATCGAGAAGACTACCCAGAAGGCCAAGCGGCAACAGGGTAGAATCTGGGAGGGCACGATGTAGCTCAGGGCCCGGCCCTCTCGATAACCCCGCCGCCCAGGAGAAAACCGTCTCTGTAGCACGCGAGGACCTGGCCCGGCGCGGGCGAAAAGCACGGCTCGTCCGTGATTACCTCAAAACCGCCGTCCCGGAGCCCCGATATACGGCCCGGGGTGGCCGGGGTATTGTAGCGGAATTTAACCGCGACCCGGCCGCCGGCCCCGCCGCGGGGATCCGCAAACCAGTTGGCCTCTCCAACATTGATGCGGCTCATCATTGCCCTGTCCCTGTCTCCGACCACGACCTCATTCGTCCCGGGCCGCTTCTCTATGACATAGGTGCGCCTGCCGTGATGCCCCAGCTTCTGTCCCACGGTGTAGGCGAAGTGCCCCCTGTGCGTTCCCACGACATTGCCGTCGGGATCGAGAAGCCGGCCGAGTTGCGCTGAGTCCCTGCCTCCCACCCCGTCGGTCAGCAATCCCTCGTACCTGCCGCTTGTGACGAAGCACAGGTCCTGGCTCTCCCCTTGCCTTGCATCGAGACCCCGGGCCGATAGCAGGGCCCGGGCTTCGTCCTTGCTGGTTTTCTCCAGCGGGAACGCAAGCCTGCCCAGTACCTCCGGGCGAACCAGGGCCAGGAAATAGGTCTGCGATTTTTCGCTCTCCGCGGGTTCCCTTATGAGAGTCCTGCCCTCGTACTCGCCGAGCCCGGCATAATGACCGGTTGCCACGATGTCGCATCCGCAGTCCATGGCGGCATCAAACAGCAGGCCGAACTTGATATCCCTGTTGCATACGCTGCAGGGATTGGGAGTCAGTCCTCTCAGGTATTCTGCGCGGAAGAAACCTACGACAATCTGGGCGAACCGCTCTCTGAGGTCGAGCACTACATGCCGAATGCCCAGAGCGCTGCAGACCTGCCGGGCGATTTCCGTATCGGCCCCGTCACTGTCCGACCCGTCGTCCCAGAGCCTCGCCGTGATCCCCGTAACGTCGCCGCCCTGCCGGGCAAGTAGAAGCGCCGCCGCCGATGAGTCCACGCCGCCGCTCATGAGTACCGCCGCCTTTGAAGCCATTAATCCCCTCTCGTCACAATGAAATGAAGCCATCCGGGAGCAATCCGAAGAGGCGCGTCACTTCCCGAGCGCGATCATCCGTTCCAGTGAGGCCCTGGCCCGTTCCATGGTCTTATCTTCCACGCTAACCTCATAGACCTCGTCGCGCAGCGAGACGTAGACATCTTCGAGCCTTATCTTCTTCATGTTGTAGCAGAACCGGGCCTTGCCCGGCGAGAGAAAGACCTTGTCCGGCATCTCCCTGGCCATTCGCTCGAGGAGCCCCTCCTCGGTGGCCACGATGAACTCCAGGGCTTCCGACTCTCGCGCGTATCTGAGCATGCCACTTGTGGACAGCACCTCATCTGCGAGGTCCACGACCTCCGGGTTGCACTCCGGGTGAACCAGCACGACGGCGTCGGGATGCTCCATCTTGGCTTCTATTATGTCCTCTGCCCTGAAGCGGTGGTGAACATAGCAGTAGCCGTCATAGGGAATTATCTCGACGTTGACCGACCGTCCGACGAATGAGGCAAGGTTCCTGTCGGGAGTGAAGATCACGCGTTTCCCGTCAATGCTCTCTATGACTTCGACGGCATTGGCGGAGGTGCAGCAGATATCGGTCTCGGCCTTGACGTCCGCATTGGTGTTGACGTAGGAGCAGACCACGGCGTCCGGGTACTTCTGCTTTATGGCGGCGAGGTCGTCTGCCGTTATCATGTCCGCCATGGGGCAGGTGACGCCGGGCCTGGGAATCAGCACCTTGGCGTCCGGGTTTAAGATCTTGGCGGTCTCGGCCATGAACTTGACGCCGCAGAAGACTATGAGCCCCTTTCCCGCCTCCGTGGCCCGCCGGGCAAGCTCCAGCGAGTCCCCGACATAGTCGCCCACGTCCTGCACGTCCAGCGTCTGGTAATTGTGCACCAGTATGAGCGCATCCTTCTCCTTTTTGAGCTTCAGGATCTTCTTCTTAAGATCAGGCATTGCCGCACGCCCTTCCTTCCTCGCTCCCGTCCCGCGGGAAAGCCGACATGGCCCTCAGCTCCTCGACTATAGGCGGAAGGACTTCTATGACCTTATCGACGCCCTCTTCCGTCGTCGCCCTCCCGAGGCTGAACCTCAGGCTTCCATGGGCGATCGGGGCGGGAATCCCCATAGCCAGCAACACATGCGACGGGTCCAGCGAACCCGAGGTGCAGGCCGAGCCCGAAGAGGCCGCTATTCCATGATAATCCAGCTTGAGCAGCATGGCCTCACCTTCGACGTACTTGACGATGACGCTGGCGGTGTTGAACATGCGCTTCTCGCGGTGTCCGTTGAAGCGAAGGTCGCTGATGCCGGCGGCGAGCCCGCCCTCGAGCTTGTCTCTGAGCTTCCGGACGCGGACGCTCTCCCCGTCCATCTCTGCGGCGGCTATCCCGGCCGCCCGGCCCAGTCCGATCACGCCGGCCACGTTTTCGGTGCCGCCCCTGACCCCCCTCTCCTGATGCCCGCCGTGCACGCAGGGATCGAACTTGACCCCCCTCCTGACGTACAGCGCGCCGACTCCCTTGGGGCCGTAAAACTTGTGGGCCGAAAGCGACAGGAGGTCTATGCCCATGGCTCCCACGTCAATCTCTATCTTGCCGGTTGTCTGTACGGCGTCGGTGTGGAAGAGCACACCCTTCTCATGGGCGATTTCAGCTATCTTCTCGATGGGCTGCAGCGTGCCGACCTCGTTGTTCGCATGCATTACGGACACGATAATCGTCTCGTCGGTGATGGCGTCTCTTACCTCTTCCGGGTCTATGATGCCGTCCGAGTCCACCCCGACATACGTGGCGGTGAAGCCCCTCTTCTCCAGCCACTTGACCACTTCTATGACAGCCGGATGCTCGATTGAAGATGTGATGATATGGCCCGACCCGCGGTTCAGGGCGACGCCCTTGATCGCCGTGTTGTCGGACTCGGTGCCGCCGCTCGTGAAATAGACCTCCCCCGGCCTGGCGCCGAGAAGGCCGGCCAGCGCGTCGCGCGCGTCATTCACGGCCTTGCTTACGTCCTGGCCCGCCCTGTAAATGGAGGAAGGGTTTTCGTACTTCTCCGTGAGGTAGGGCTTCATCGCCTCGAACACTCTCGGATCGACAGGAGTGGTCGCGTTGTGGTCCAGATAGATCATGACCCTGCCTCCTCTAAAGAACCTTCCTGTTCCGGAGAAGGTCGCCAATCGATGTTGATCTCAGTTGCCTGATAAGCACCTTGCTCATGCCGGACCAGAAGTCCCTCGCCGGGCATGAGTTCTCTCTCTCGCAGCTGACGTCGTCCCTGACGCACGGGGCCAGGTGCACGTCCTCCTTGAGCGCGTCGTAGATATCGAAGACCGTGATACTGTCCGGGTCCCTTGCCAGGGCATATCCTCCACCCACGCCCCGGTATCCTCTAACAATGCCGGCCTTACCCAGGTGGTTCATGAGTTGTTTCGCATACTTGGTTGAAATCCCCTGAGCCCGCGCGAAGTCCCTTATGGGAACCGGCACGTCGCTGTCACGTTCAGCGATCTCTACAACTGCCCTCAATGCATATCTGACTCTGGTCGGTACTTTCATAATGTCACCCCAAAACTGACTTCGTGAATGAATTCGAGCGCATGCCCGCCGGCTTCGGGGGCACAATGCCAAAACCCGAAATGCGCTCGTACAACATAATAATGCATTCCAATCTAAAAGGGAACTACTAAGTCACCAATTTGTCAAGGCCCTGTTTCTTAGGTTGCGCAAACGGGGCGATTCTTGGTATGGTATGCATAGCGCCGAGTTATCCCCTACCTCTACACCCCGTAGGAGGGTTCTTATGAAATCCAGTGTTATGGCTGCGGCTCTGCTTGCCTTCGCATGCGCTTTCGTGGTGGGATGCGTGGACTGTACTCTCGATGCCGGGGAGACCAGAGTCGGCGGGTCCGGCCATGTAGTGGAATCGGAACGCGCCGTCTCCGGAGTCACGGGAGTTCACCTGGCGACATTCGGCGATCTCAGGATAATGATCGCCGACAGGGAAGAGTTCGTGATCGAGGCGGAAGACAATCTCATCGAGTACATCGAGACTGAAATCAGAGGCGGCATCCTCCATATCGAAACCCGGAGGCACGTGTCTATTAAGCCGAAGAAAAAGGTGAGATTCTACCTCACCCTGAAGGAACTTGATACGGTGCGCATCTCGAGCAGCGGCGATATCCTGGCGCCATATGTCGAAACCGAGAGATTAGACGTCGGGATAAGCAGCTCCGGAGACCTCGTCATGAAGGGCGTCGACGCGACTCAGGTTTATATCAAGCTCAGCAGTTCGGGGGACGCCGACATCGGCAGGATTGAGGCCCGGGATCTGGATATCGGGATAAGCAGCTCCGGCGACGTCACCATCGAAGACGGCGCCGTCAGGTTCCAGGAGATCCGGATAAGCTCTTCCGGAGACTACATCGCCGAGGACGTAAGGAGCGAGAACGCGCAAGTCAGCATTTCGAGCAGCGGCGACGCCTACATACATGTGGACGGGAAACTGAATGCATCGCTCTCGAGCAGCGGCTCGCTGTACTATACGGGCCATCCCTCGGCCACCGTAACCGCATCGAGCAGCGGGAGGGCCAGGCGCGTGGGCCGCTGACCCTGTGGGGTCAGGTCTTGGATTGCACAACCCTCCGGGGTCAGGTCTTGGATTGCACAGCCCCTGCCGCGCACCTCAGTCGGCGCCCTCCTGCTGTGCGGCCTGAGCGGCCTCCAACCAGGCTCGCGCCGCTTGGGGGTCGGTCTGCCCCATAACGATGCTGACCATCGCCCCCCTGGCGTCGAATCCCGCCCCGTGCCAGCGCGAAGCGTCCGCCGGGCCGAAATCGCGGTACTTCCAGTTGGCCGCCATTCCGGGCTCGAAGAATCCCGCCTCAATCCAGGCCGCCGTCTCGTCGGCAGTGAAGCCATACGCATGCCAGTAGCATGCGGCTTCAGGTCTCGCATTCATGTTCTTCCAGCGGGCCGCCTCGTCCAGGCTGATTCCGGCGTCCTCGTAGGTGAACCCGTCCGTGTAGAAGCTGAGCACCTGGTTCATGTCCTGAACCTGGCATGAGAAGATGTAGGGAATGAGGAGAGTCTCCTCGAAGAGGTCGACATAGAATTTCTTGCCCGTCCTGGAGGTATCCTGGAGCTCCTCAAGGAACTGATGCGCGACCTTAATCTCCTGCGGCGTGTGAATGAGGTGCTGCCTCCACCTGTCCGCCGCTTCTTCGTATTCGAACTTCTCCGAGTAGGCAACGAGACCTTTGACGTAATGGTCCCGGGCATATGCGTGGCGGCAGAGAGAGGCAACCAGCAGTTCAGCCTGGTTCGGGTCATCGGCCACATAGTTGTCGGCTCTCATCCTGAGCAGCTCTGCGGCAAGGCCCGACAAATCGTCCTTGAGAGCCCGAAGGAGGTCAAGGGCTTCCGTCCTCTCGGCGGAAGACTCGGTGCCGGGCCCTGCAAGCACTGGCCGTCCGTCCATGACCGCCTTTATCCAGACACCTATCTTATCCAGTATGTCCCTGGTCTGGTCAAACTCCGCGGGGCTGTATCTCGGGGAGCCCATCTGCTTGAGCGAATTAAGGAAAACGAATTTGCCCTGATAGCCCGAGGTGAGTGTATTGACTACTGCATGCGTAATGTTAAGGTCGCGTTTCCCATCCGATGTCATGTCGGCCTCCTTTCCAAAATACTTCGGAAAGAAAGGCCTCGACCTTAAGCGTGCGCCCTTACTCAGCCTTCCCCTTAAGAACAATCTCGCGCCCGATGGGCTCCACTGTCGTGGTCATATTGATTTCATCGCCTGTGAAAACGAGGTCGCTTTCCGAGTACAGAGGATCCCCCACCTGGCGCGAGCTCAAATGGAATGTTGTGTCATCGACCCAGTGGCCCCTCATGGCTCTCAAATTGCCAGCCGGCATCGGACCCGCATTCCCGACATCGGTCAGGCGGTAGAGGCCGTCAATACCGGTGACCAGGTGGTAGTCACCCATAGTGGTCTCGAGACTCACGACGCATGTGCTGTCGCTCCCAAATACGAAGATCGCGCTCTCAATACCGAGCTGGTTCCACTCCATCACGTATCTCCGCCCGGATATCTCTCCCGCTATCGCGGGCATGTAGTCCGCCGGTTCAGGCACCGGATTCCCAATCTCGTCTATGACCCTGGCAAGTCTTGCCGCGGCCCCGGGGTCGGCCTCGAGCGGCTCTGATGACTCCAGCCAGGGCGCTATGAAATCAGAGAAGAGGCCGTACGAGTCCGGGCGGTCGGAGGCCGTGACGGCGACTACGATATCGGCGTCTTCATTGACGTAAATGGACTGCCCTCCCCAACCCGATGCCCGATATGAACCGTCGTCTTCCAGCCACCACCAGTAACCGTACAGGGTCCTGGAAATCCCGCCGAGCTTGTTCATTGTGGATTCATCCACCCATTCTGCCGGGACGACCTGGCGGCCCTCCCATACGCCGCCTTTCATAAATAGATATCCGAATTTCGCCATGTCAACGGGCAGGAGAAAGAGCTCGGCCCCCCCGAAGTTATAGCCCTGCGGCCCCTTCCTCCACTGGACTTCACCGAAACCCAGAGGACCGAAGAGGTGCTCATCCGCGAACTCATGAAGGCTCATCCCGCTCGACTCGGTGAGGATTCCCGACATCGTATGCGTGAGCGGGGTGGAGTAAACAAACCGCGTCCCCGGGCGGTTTTCCATCGGCCGCTCATAGGTCTTCTTGAGCCAGTCCAGCGAACCGAAGATCTCGGCCGAGATGGGACCGTTCTCATCGAGATCGAGGCCGCTTGTCATGGTCAGCAGATGCCACAGGTTGATCTCTCTCTTGCGGGGGTCCATGTCATCGGTGATGTACTCCGGGAAGTGCTGATACACGGTCTCGTCCAGGCTGCCGATGACGCCTTCACGCAGCGCTATCCCGACCAGCGCCGAAATCACGCTCTTGCTCACCGATTTCACGTTGTGCAGAGTCCCGCGGTCATAAGGGTGCATATATGCTTCGAGTACCAGCCGGCCGTCTCTTACGATTATCACGCTGTGTATCTCGATTGCGTCGTCCCTTATTTTGACGAGCATGTCGGCCAGCGCATCGGAGGAAATCCCTACTTCCTCAGGGGCCGCAGCGGGCCACGGCACCCCGGTGGCGGCCCGGACGCAATACGGACCGGCCAGGGCCAGCAGCGCCCACAATACGACAAATGCAACGGCACGCATTCCCAAATGTTCACTCACTATTCACTCCATGTGGCCAGGGGTCTATTCTCCTGCGCCCGCCGGCACAATGCTGATTGCCTGACCTCCGCCGGGCGCAAGCTTCATCTTAAGCACCGTATCGCTGTCAACGAGTACCTCCTGTATCTCATACGCATGAGGATTCGTCTCCCAGTCCGCGTCTGGAGCGTCCGCGTAGATCTTCGCCGCGTATTCCACGCCGGTCTCAAGGAAGGAGAGCTCTATATCCAGCTCCCGGGCCTTCTCGTCGGTTATACTGCCTACGTAGTAGGAACCTCCGCTCCTCCGTACGATGGTCACGTAATCGCCTATCTTCCCATTGAGCACCATGGTATCGTCCCAGTCCACCGGCGCGTCCTCTATGAACTTGAAAGCGGGATGTCCCTCGTAGTTCTCGATGAGGTCGGCGGCCATCTGAATCGGGCTGTAGAGCACAATGAACAGAGCCAGCTGCTTGGCCAGCGTCGTCCGGACCCTGTTCTCGGGCCTGTACTCGTCAAACAGGCAGTCGAATATTACGGGCGTGTAGTCCAGGGGCCCCGCCAGCATTCGCGTGAATGCGAGAATCGTCTCATGGTCAGGGGGATTGCCCTCGCTCCACGCGTTATACTCCGTCCCCCTCACTCCCTCGCGCGTCATCATATTGGGATACGTCCGGCTTATTCCCGTCGGTTTGATGGGCTCATGCACGTCAAGCATGAAGCCGTACTCCGCGGCCTTCTCCACCACCATCCTGTAATGCCTGACCATGTGCTGTCCGTGATGGTAATGACCGCGAGGGAATATCCTGCCGGCATAGCCCGTCTTTATTGCGGTTATGCCTACCCGCTTATATAAGTCGAACGCCGCGTCCAGCTGCTCTTCATAGGAGGGCACATCTCCGCCCGTCTCATGATGCCCGATTATGGCTACGCCCTTCTCGCGCGCGTAGCGCGTCACCTCTTCGAGGTCGAAGTCTCGGTAAGACTCGGTATAGGAGTAAGCGTCCTTCTGGCCCCATCTGTCCCAACCCGTATTCCATCCCTCAATAAGCAATCCCTTTATGCCGTGGTCGCTGGCGAAGTCGATATAGCGTTTGGCGTTCTCCGTCGTCGCGCCATGATTCGGGCCGATGTGAAACGAATACTTGCCTATATGCATGCCCCACCAGATGCCGATGTACTTCATCGGCTTTATAAAGGAGGTATCCTCTATGACGCAGGGCTCGTTCAGATTCAGGATGAGACTGGACTCGATGAGCGCGCCGGCCGACTCCGCTATCTGGACGGTCCTCCACGGCGTATTAAGCGGCGTCTTGCCCTTGACCCTGACTCCGTCCGGCCATGGAGCGAGATTGGACTCCAGGACGAGGTCTCTTCCCCAGACGGCCGAGAGAGTCATCTCCGGGTAGTCGGTCAGGGCGGCCTCATGCACGCTGATACAGAGACCGTCTTCGGTCTCCATCGTGACGGGCGTCGCCACCGCCTTGACCTTCGAAAGCGGGGCGTGCCTGTAAAGGTATTCGTACGAATCGAGGTCCGCCGGTATATACCACACCGAATGGTCGCCCGCGAAAGCGAACTGCGTCTTCTCGGACATGATCTCGAAGTCCTCGATGCCCCTCTGCCGAGGGATCTCGTACCTGAAACCCAGCCCGTCGTCATACACCCTGAAAACGACGGCCATCTCCCTCCCGCCCGACTTTTCCTGGGAGAGGACTATTCTGAGCTCATTGTACTTATTACAGATCTCGCTGCGCTGTCCCCATACCGGATGCCAGGTTTCATCATAAGACCCCGTCTCGGCGCTCCCTATAACGAATCCATCCAGAAGCGGGGCCTTGTTGCGGAATGTGAAGCCGAGGGCCGACGGGAGAATTAACGGTCTCCCTTTATAATCGATTCTGTAATGCGGCGCTCCCCTCCGCAGCGAGAATACTACCTCGACACTCCCGTCGGGAGAGGTGACGCGCAACGCACCCGCGGAATCGCCGGCCGTACGTGAGACGCCGAAACCACTCATGATGACGAATAGACCTCCTGCAATCAGGACTCTCTTAAAGTAATCGGATTTCATCTGCATAGGCAGCCTGTAGACACGCCCGAAGCTCATCCTATCCGTAGGACCTTGGCTCCCCTTATCTTGCGCTGCTTGAGCTGGACCAGCGCCTCGTTGGCACCGTCCAGCGGGAACTCCTGTATCTCGGGTTTTATGGGAATCTCCGCGGCCAATGCGAGGAATTCGCTCACATCGCGCCGCGCGACATTGGCGACGCTCTTGATCTCCTTCTCCATCCACAAATGCGTGGTGTAATCACACTCAAGTAGGTAGTCCTTATCCGCGTCCTCTTTCCTGATTGCATTGATGACAAGCCGTCCGCCGGGCTCGAGGTTCTTCATCGCCTCAACCACGGGCTTCCAGACAGGCGTCGTATCGATGATCGCATCGAGCTTCCTCGGCGACTCATCTTGCGTATCACCCGCCCATACCGCCCCGAGCTCGACCGCGAATTCGCGTTCCTTCTCGCTACGGGCGAAGACGTAGACCTCCGAGTCGGGGAACCTGTGCCGGGCCATCTTGAGTACAAGATGCGCGGATGCCCCGAACCCGGTTAGCCCGAGGCTACGGCCGTTCTCAATGCCTGTGAGTCTCAGCGACCGGTAGCCGATGGCGCCCGCGCACAGAAGCGGGGCGGCTTCGGCGTCGGAGAAGACATCGGGAATACCGTACGCGAATCTCTCGGGGAGCGTCATGTACTCGGCATAGCCGCCGTCCGCGTCCCTGCCGGTTGCGCGGAAATCGGCGCAGAGGTTCTCGTTGCCGCTCAGGCAGAACCCGCACTTACCACAGGCGGAGTAGATCCAGCCCACGCCGACCCTGTCCCCTTCGGCGTACATGTCGGCGCCCGCGCCGCGTCCTGCTACCATACCCACGACCTGATGGCCGAGTATGATGGGGAACTCAGGCGGAGGCGTGCGTCCCTCTATCTCGTCAATCTCGGTGTGACAGACGCCGCACGTACTTACCTTGACGAGTATCTCCCCGTCTTTCGGAACGGGGTCGGGTACTTCGGCATGGTTGAGCGGCGAAGTGTTCCTGGCGAGGTCGGTGAGGGCCTCCAGTACCATCGCTTTCATGTGTCACAATCTCCTGCATTGAGCCGTATGCGAAGACCAATACGAGCATCATCGCCTCTTGCGCTTGGTT
>JASFEA010000069.1:0-17557 GCA_050125095.1 bacterium | reverse complement strand
GGGAAGGCTCACGACGACATTGGTCGACGAGACGTTTGATCCGGGGGTTCACACCGTGGGTTGGGATGGCGAAGACAACAGGGGTAGGGTGGTGGCGCCAGGGCTCTACTTCGTCCGGATGCAGGCAAGCGGATTTTCAGGTGTGACCAAGGTAATCAAGATCAAGTAACCTACTTGGCACTTTCATCGCTTCAGGGGGCCGGCCACTACGCCGGCCCCCCCTCCTCCGAACCTCATGGGGTCAGGTCTCGGATTGCACAATCCCCGCAAGCGCCGCAAGCACCGGGATCATGTCTCATGATGCACAATGGCCGCCGGACTTGAGCGAGATAGGCGCCGGCGTCCGGTCTCATGATGTACAGGTGCTTCCGAATTCGGGCGCGATGGCCGCCATTGGCCGGCCCGTCGCTTCCTACTGCTCGCAGATTTTCCTGTAGAACTCCGGCCTGCGGTCTCCGAAGACGTCATTGGTCGACGTCACCATCTTCTCGTCGGCGTCGGTGGGATCGACGTCGACCACCTGCAGCAGCTCGTCCTCCCTGCCGGCGCGAGCCAGAATGTCGCCGTTGGGGGCGACGACCTCGCTCATGCCTATAAACTCGAGCTCAGTATCACCCGTACGCTCCATGCCCACCCTGTTGGCGAGCACGGCGAATACGCGATTCTCGATACAGCGCGTCACCATCGCGGCGGGGCAATAGGGCAGCACCAGGTTGGAGGGATGACAGAGTATCTGGGCTCCTTCCAGCGCCAGAACGCGGGCGACCTCGGGGAATATCCAATCGAAACAGACCATGAGGCCGACGCGCGCGCCCTTTATGTCGATCACGGGAAAGGGAGTATCGCCGGCGGCGAAGAGGTATTTCTCGCGGTCGAAGAGATGGACCTTCCTGTAGTTACCCGCCACCTCGCCTCCCGAGACGGCGTAGCATGTATTGAAGATGTCGTCGCCCGAACGCTCGGCGACGGTGCCGATCAGCGCTGTGTTGAATTCCCGCGAGAGCCCCTTGAGGGCCGTCACCGTCGGGCCGTCGGCCGCCTCGGCGAGCCTTGCGAGTTCCTCACGTGATTCGAACAGGTAGCCCGTGGCGAAGAGCTCGGGCAGGACGATGATGTCGGCCTTGGCCCCTTCCATGAACCCGCGGATCTTCTCTATGTTCTTGGCCTTGTCTTCCTCACCCAGCGCGAACTTGGGAAAGAACTGCAAGAACCCGATTCTCATGCGCTTCCTCCCGTCAGCCAGCAGCGGGCGATTCAAGCGGCCCGCGCCCTATTCCGCACGTCCTTGACCTGTGGGTTTCGCCCCGCCATTTGCGGGAAATCCCCCACTTCCCCGCGCGATCCGGACAGGCCCGGCTCCGCGCCAGACTCCATTCATAGCATACTCCCTTAGAAATAAACAAGTTCTAAGATTCGCGGGCCGGCGGCCAAATCGCCCGCCCATGGCACGCAAGGTGCTTTATGTACAGGGTGACGATGGGTCACGTAAGCCTCCTTACTGACACTAGCAGTAACAGCTCGGGGCTCGCACTAAGCCCCACGCGAAGGCGCTCCCACTGGAACAAGGAGCGGGCCCCGGGCTCCCTCGCCAGACTCAGAGGAAGGTAAAAATGCAGCATGATGGTTCAAAAAATACAAAGATCGGCAAGTTAAACCAGCAGACCGGGATAACCCTCAACTGCCTTCTTCTCACGCGCTACGGCGACGAGAAAACCGCCACCAGGGAGGCCTTCAAGGACGAGGTGGACATTTATATATCAAGTTTGATGGCCGCATTTAAGAACCCGGCCCGGGCAGAGCACCTGAAGCCCTATTTGAATGAGCCCGATCTCGATCTCTTCAGGCGCCTGCGAAACGCCAGCGACGCCAGGGTCAAGTACGTCATCTACAGAACAGAGGACGATGTGCTGGTAACGGCCGTGGCGCTCTTCGAGAACGAGAACCCGGACTCCTATTCGAAGGAGCCGGAACGTACAAACGGCAAACAAGGTCAAATGGGGAGGGGAGAAACCCATTTCCGGTTTGCATATACATATACTCACATGGTGTCCGACGTCGAAGCGGCGTTAGCGGGCGTGCTGGAGGAAATCGCCACCGGATTCGACAAGTACGTCACCATTGTCACTTATCTCCAGGGCGAGCCATACAACCTCGAGAGGCGTTTCAGGGACGCCGAGGTGTACGTGCTCGACCGCTCGGTCGAGGAATCACTCAAGCAGCTCAAGATTAAAATCAAGCAGGACGAGTTCCTGGACGCCTATCTCAAGCTCAAGACGGCCTCCGACATGAGGCCGGGGTACGATGATCTCAAGCACCGGGTAGACCTCCTCGCCGCGGAGCTCCGAGAACTCGATCCTTCATTCAATTTCGATCTGACATAGTCAACTCTCGTCGTTCCCCCTCCGGAACAGTGTGAAACCCTTCATGGTCGCGTAAGGATACGCGACTGTGCATTTTCAGACCTGGCCCCAACCACTGTGCATTTTCAGACCTGACCCCACCGGTATTCTATGGTATAATTACAATGCTGCGGTTCATGGAACGGCGTGATACATCAATTGACGAGGGGGCAAAGATGAAATCCAGAGGGCCTACCACATTTCTTGCCATAATGCTGTCTGCCGCAGCGCTTATTTTCGCCCGTGTGCCCCCGCTGTCGGCAATGAAGCCGAGCACCAGGCCCGCCACACCACCGGGCTACGCCGTGGGGAGGACGCCGGTCGCCGGGCCCTTCGTCATTCTTCAGGCGGGCGATACCACCTGGGTGCAAGTGCACGTAGACGGTTCACACTGCCCCGGCGACCCGGCCGGCGGACACGGCGGCGAGGGCACGGGCGGTCCCGGCGGCATAGAGACATGGTGCTTCGAGAGCGACTGGCCCTGGGGCGACTCCTGCGGGACATACGCCCCGTGGGATATTAAGTGTTTCAAGCATCACGACGTGCGCGCGCTTCCGTCTCAGGTCGACGTGAATTACTGGCACGTGAGCTCGCACCGCACCGACCAGAGGTCCTACTGCGGTGACTCGGCCCTCTGGTGCGGATCCGACAGCCTCTGGAACGGAAGCCCGGTCGAATGCGGCGCGTGGGTGACACCCCCGGGATACGGCGACCAGTGGAACTGCATCGCGCAGCTCACGCTTCCGGAGACCTTCGACGTGGCAAACGGCTGCACGCTACTGTTCGATCCCAGGTACGACACCGAGTGCAAGTACGACTACCTCTACTTGGAGCTCTATGACGGGACCAAGTGGGAGGCTTTTGGAGTCTTCAACGCAACGAGTAACAACCCCGGCGACCCGTGCGGGGGATCGGGCCCCAATCCGGACCACTGGGGCAATACCGACACCAACAGACTCACGCAATGCAACTGGCAGACCCGAACGGAGACCGGCGTCCCGGCCTTCAAGGCCGGCATCGATGCGTCGCAGTATTCTTACACGTCGGGGCCGATCTTCCGCTGGCGCTTCGCATCCGACAATTCCTGGAGCGACGCTGACGGCAATGTCGACACCGACGGGGCGGCATTCATTGACAACGTCGGCGTCTACGGCGACGACGAAAGATATGAGATCGATTTCGAGAGTGGTCTCGACTCCTACTGGAGTTTCCCCGACCCGGAGGGCGTCACCGACCAGTGGCATATGACCTGGGATCCGGATCCGCCGTATGAGGGAGGCGACGGAGGCGACCGAAGCACGTGCACCATAGACAGCTCGATAGTATACAGGGGGCGCCCTGAGGGCGGCTATCCGGTCGGAACGCCATGGAGGAATCGCTGGTTTTACAGGCTCACAACGCCCGCCATTCCCATCCAGGAGACCGGATGTGTTATTCAGTATGACCAGTATATATGCGCGCTGGAATATACCTGCGACTATACGAACTCGGTGGTCCGCTTCTTCGACACGCCCAGCGGCACGTGGTGCCCGTGGATAGACATCGACGGCTTCGCTGAGAATGGCGGTTGCTTCTTCTGGGACTTCGACCGCAATGAGGATGTCACCGCGTTTTACAGCGCGTCGGATGAGTCGGTGCAGTTCGGTTTTGATCTCCTGGACGTAAGCCAGCCCGGTGACTTCTGCGGCGGCAAGCACTACAGAACCGACCATCTTATCGACAACGTCTCGGTCGGCTACTTCGACGGCAGCGCGACCGCGTTTTACGCGCGCAGCATAGACATGCTTCAAGACATGTACTTCACAGATCTCTGCGCCTACAACTCCTTCTTTGCCGCGTACGACCAGGACACGCTCAACTATTACTCCGGGGAGGCCCACCCATATCCCAAATACCAGCAGTTCGTCGTTGAGGTAATAGACAAAGACTACGTGCAGGCCGTGACGCTTTTCGGAACGATCGACGAGGGAGCCACCTGGATAAACGTCGCCATGACCCAATCCGAGCCGCTGGACCCCGAGGAGCCCGACCTGGGCGGTCAGTATTATGCCACTCTCTGCCCGAGCACCTTCGGGCTGGCCGAGTGGGATGCCGGCACCGAAGCATGGTATTACGTCAGGTGCACCGACCAGTCGAGCAACGAAGCCTATTTCCCGGCGGAGGCCGACCCGGGCCATGCCGACCACACCGGGCTGAGCGCGGACTATTTCGAGTTCTCGATTCTCCCCATGTACCCCGAGAGCTTCTCGGAATCGAAGATACTGTTGGTCGACGGTTTTACGCGGACGGCCTTCGACTACGCCGAGTGCTTCGCGACGGCCGAGAACAGGGTGCCGCTGAAAGACATATACGCCCGCACCCTTGCCGACGCCGGATACTGCTTCGACCGTTACGACATCTCCGGGGCCGGGGCAAACGAGCACATACACTATCTCTGCACCTGGAACACCGATTACGACGCCGTGATCTGGGTCACGGGCCCGTATAATTCCAATTACCTCTTCGACAAGGAAGCTATGGTTGAGATGCGCAACTACCTGGCGGCCGGGGGTAAAATCGTGATATGCGGGGACAGAGCGGCCTACCACGTCGCGCCAGAGTCGGAAGGCGGCGGGGGCTATGACTCCCTGGGCGGGGAGTTCATGAGCGGTATCATGGGCTGCGATTACTTGAGCGAGATGGACTCGCCGTTCGTAAAACCGTACGTATACTGCGAGGGTGTGCCGACTATCAACGTGTTCTCGACACCCACTCCGCTCGGGCTGGACACAATGGCAATTTACCGCGACTGCCCGTATCTTAAAGACATGAGCTGGGTGAAGACAGAGACTTCCCCGCCGGGAGGATACGTTACCCAGGCCCTTCTGTCGGTCATCAATCCCGACGTCGCCGACGCCGACATGGCCATATACTCGGAGTACCAGAGCAGTGGCCAGAGTGTCTTCATAGACTTCGATCTCTCCGCGAGCGTGAATCACCAATACGGGTACTGCGACGGCCACGCGCCGTCCGGATACGAGGACTTCGATGCAGGGCGTTACGAAGGGCGGGTCGATTTGCTGCTCACGGTGCTCGAGGATATCTTCGGACTGGCATCGGGCGGGAGCGGAACGGGCGGGACGAGTGATATCCCGGCGGGAAGCACCTTCCGCTGGGCACTACACCAGAGCGCTCCCAATCCCGCGGCAGGAGCCTGCGAGGTACGGTATGAAGTAGCGCGGACGGGCGCGGTGAGCATAAGGGTTTATAACACGCTGGGCCAGCATGTGACCACCCTCGTCGACGGGCCTGTAGAGCCGGGACGCTATACCGCAAGATGGGACGGCAGGAATTTCGCGGGCGAAAGCGTGTCCAGCGGGGTCTACTTCTATAAGATGACGGCGCCCGAGTATACTGCCACCAAGAAAATGCTGCTGGTGAGATAGGCAGCTCGCCAAGGGGCCGGCCCGGTAGCTCGACGCGACATGCGGCGCGCGGCTCGGCTCAGGTGAACGCTGCGACGACAGGCCTCCGCGGCAAGGCCCTGCGGCAGAGCCCTGTGGCACAGCCCTGCGGTACCGTTGTGCATTCCGAGACCTGACCCCGATGGGTTGTGCATTCCGAGACCTGACCCCAAAAGAAAAATCCCCGTCATGGCCGTGTGCCCAGGTTATTCCAAATCCCGGATAAATCCAGGTGGGTGCCGTCACATAGACCTCATGCTCCCGGGCAAGCCGGGCATTCAATCAGCCTAAGAATTTCAGCTCCCTTTAAAGTGCTGTTGGCTCAGAATAAGCTGGAGCAGCCTCGTGCACCGACAGGGATTTTTGCCTATCTATGCTATTCGGTTTTGGATTTCAGATGTCAACATCACCATCTGACATCATTATACCAAGTGCCCGAAGCGAGTGTCAAGAAGGTGGAGATTTTAGTTCAGCGCGCGAAGCATTTTGCAAAATGAAATGTCAAGTACAAACTCGTGGCGGGCATTAACAGGACCTCTTCCCGGCGGGGACGCGACCGTGACTCCTGACCTAATCCCCAGGTTTATGTCGAAGGCTCTCCAGAAGTATGAAATAGAAACCAAGAGCGAGGGCAACTGCGATACAGAAATCGAGGATAGCGCGCCACGGCTCGGGCAGATAGCGGACCACTATGATCAGGGCCACCATGGCCAGGGTTATGGAGACTATTCTCACCTGTGTCGGCCTGCCCGACCCGAAGAACCCCATGCAGTAGAACGGCGCGAAGATGACTTTTGCAGGTTTCGGTTCGGCCCGTATATCTCTGGCCCTGGTCGCGATTCTCGGGGCAAGCTTGAGCAGAAAAGCTCTATAAGATTTGACGTAGACCAGGATCAGGGTGCCGAGCACAAGCACTACCCAGTGATACCACACTAGTTCATACGTACTGATATAACGTGCGCGGATGGCGAGCCTGAATACGGCGTACCCGATTACCGCGAGTATGCCGCCCACGCCCCAGAAGGAGCCGAGTGTTCCCATGCTTTACATTATAGGCCCCCCGACTCACGAGTCTCCACATGTTTCATCCGGAGGCTGATACGCTGGCCTGGTCTTACGTAGACCATAGTATTATACGATATTGGTATATATATGTGCATATCGTAAATTCACCGTTGACGATTCGTTTACTATGAGTTAGAATATATACGATAATAGTATATACGTCTACCAAACGTATAGGCGAATAGTCCGGGAGACGCCGTCATGGCACGCAGCAATACAAACCGCCGGGGGGATAAGAAGGCCGACATCGTGGCTGCGGCGTCGCGACTTTTCAACCGGTTCGGATTCAAGAGGGTTACGGTCGAAGAGATATGCCGGAAGGCGGAGACGAGCAAGATGACCTTCTACAAGCACTTCGCCAACAAGCTCGACGTGTTCAAGTTCACATGGAACGATCTCCTAGACCGGGCCTACAGCAAGGTCGATGAAATCGACGCCATGCCGGTGCCGTTCGCCGAGAAGCTAAACCTCATACTTCAATACAAGATGTCGCTCATGTCTCAGATGTCGCCCGATCTAATCGAGGAGCTCCTCGGCAGCGACGCCGAGATCCTCTCCTTCATGAACGAGATCAGGGAGCGCAGCTTCCACCTCTTCCTCGAATTCGCCGAGAGGGCCCAGAAGCGCGGCGACATGCGGGAGGTGCGACCGGAGCTCTTCATGGCCGCCCTGGACAAGATGGGCGAGCTCGCTCACAACAAGGAACTCCGGGACTCCTATACCGACAACGTGGATTTCGCGCGCGACCTGAACGGCCTTTTCTTCTATGGCCTGCTCCCCCGCGAGCAGGGCGGAGACAAGATATGACGGGCTTGTATAAAAGGCGTCGGAAAACGCGGCGAGAAATGCGTATAGTGTTGCCGGCATTCCTTGCGACGTTGATTCTCGCCAGCCTCGGGCTCGCTTATGATCAGGCGTCCGCTTTAACCTATGAACTCAGGGGCCAGGCCTCGACGTGGCTGAACCATGTCGAGAATCAGGACAGGTGGGGCATCGGCACAGGCGCAAGCTACATACCTCAGCTCACGCTCTACCAGCAGACAAGCGACAACACCTTTTTCGACCTTGAGGCTTCGCTGGACGCCCTCGCCTCCCGGGTAAGCAACATCGACGACGACACCGCTTACGTTGACCTATACCGTTTGAAATTGCGCTTCGCGAGCGCGAGCAGCGAGACTCGCGCGGGGCTGCAACAAATCAACTTCGGGCCCGCCTATCTTCTCAGAGCCCTCCGCTGGTTCGACGTTCTGGACCCGCGTGACCCTCAGAGCCTTACCGACGGAGTCTACGCAGCGACATTCAAATACGTAAGCCCGGAGAACTCCACCATCTGGCTCTGGCTTCTCTACGGAAACGACGAACCCAAGGGCTACGAGATGTGGCCCTCGGTTACAGACCGGGTTGAGTACGGCGGGCGCGCGCAGTTCCCGCTCCTCACCGGTGAGGCCGCCATTACCTATCACCACCGCGTCGTCGACGGCCCCGCCCCTTACGTAGCCGACTTCCCCGAATACAGGCTGGGGCTGGACGGCAGGTGGGACGTCGTGGTGGGTGCATGGTTCGAGACTTCACTGACATACAAGAATTCAGACTCCATTCCTTACAACTACAAGTGGCTCAATATGACCACGCTCGGTGTCGACTACACCTTCGGACTCGGGAACGGCCTTCATACCCTGCTTGAGCATATGGTCATGAACTCGTCCGAGCAGGCCTTCGAGTCGGGCGAGACATCCAACACGAGCGGGCTCTCGCTGTCTTACCCGGCCGGGTACGTCGACAGGCTGTCGGCCATATCATTCTACTCCTGGGACAACCAGGACTTTTCGCAGTACGCGGCCTGGGACCATTACTGGACATACCTGTCTCTCAACGTGAGCCTGTTCTACTATCCGGAAAACCGCCCCGAGGAGCCCGGTGGGGTCTACAATCCCCTCATACTGCGCGGAGGCTACGGCGGGCAGGTAATGCTGATATTCAACCACTAGGGCGCGCGGCGGACCTTTCGCCCCGGGCGCCGGCCGAATATGGAATAGGAAGGCAAAAGACGATTAGAATTCGCGGAGGACGCGCGATGCAAAACGGAGCGCTGATCAAGACCAATGACCTGGTCAAGCGGTACCCGGTAGGGGGAGGCAGTTTCACGGCCCTCGCCGACGTCAACCTAAGTGTAGACAGGGGCGAGTTCGTGGGGCTCGTGGGCCCCAGCGGCTCGGGAAAGACCACGCTGCTCAACCTCGTGGGCGCGCTCGACTTCCCCACCGCCGGCAAGGCCATCGTGCTGGGGCAGGACACATCGCAGCTCAGCCACAGGGAAGCCGCCCGGTTGAGAAGCGAGCACCTGGGTTTCATTTTCCAGACTTATAACCTCCTCCCGGTCTACACGGTTTACGAGAACGTCGAGTTCCCGCTGCTTCTTCTGGATATCGACGGAGCCCGCCGCAGACAGATGGTGATGGAGGCACTGGAGTGGGTAGGGCTCACAGACAAAGCGAAGTCTAAGCCGTCGCAGCTCTCGGGCGGAGAGAGCCAGCGCGTCGCCGTGGCGAGGGCCATGGTCAAGAAACCCGAGATAGTCCTGGCCGACGAGCCCACGGCCAACCTCGACGCGGCCAACTCGCACAATATTCTCCGGACCATGGCCGCCCTCAACACCGACCTCAAGACCACGTTCGTGTTCGCGACGCATGACTCCAAGGTCATAAGGTACCTGCGCCGCAAGATAACCCTGATGGACGGCCGCGTCGTCGAGGACGTCGAGCAAACGCCGGAGCCGGAAGAATGAGATTCGGACTGCTAGCGAAACTCGCACTGAGGAACATCCTGGGCGCCGGCCTCAGAACATGGCTTAACGTGTTCGTGCTCTCGGCCGCCTTCGTCATGATCATCTGGGCGCAGGGCATAGTGGGCGGCATGAGCAGGGCCATGGTCGACGCCAAGATCGACTTCGAAGCGGGCGGCGGCCAGTACTGGCAGGCTACCTACGACCCTTACGACCCTCTTACATTCGAAGAGAGCCACTCCCCCATTCCCCAAGCGCTCAACCGGCTCATATCGCGGAGGGAGGCCACGCCCATACTCATAACCACCGGCGCCATATATCCCCGCGGCCAGGCGCAGGCCGTCGTGCTCTATGGAATGGAACCCGGCCAGACCATTCTCAATATTCCGACGCAGGAGATGGTAAACGACGACGCGGACGTGGTGTCGGCCATGATCGGCGCACAGACCGCCAGGGAAACCGGCCTGCGTGTCGGCGATTACGTGACCGTCAGGTGGCGCGACGTCAACGGCACCTTCGATGCAGGCGAGGTTCGCATAGAGCATGTCGTCAGTCTCTCGGTGCCGGGGATGGACCGGGGGCAGATGTGGCTTCCAATCGAAGACCTGCAGCAAATGCTCCAGGTCTCCGGCCAGGCGAGCCTGGTGGTGCTGGCGCAGGGCGCCGAGCCCGTTGAGGCGGGCAGCGCCGCCTGGATATGGCACGACCTCGACTATCTCTTAAAGGACATAGAGGACCTGGTGGAGATGAAGTCGTCGAGCTCGCATATCATATACAGCATTATGCTGCTCATGGGCCTGCTGGCGATATTCGATACGCAGGTGCTGGCGATATGGCGCAGGCGCAAGGAGATAGGCACGCTGATCGCTCTCGGCCTCGACCGGGCCAGGGTAATCTGGCTCTTCACACTCGAGGGCGCCATGCACGGCGTGCTCGCGCTCGTAGTCGGCGCCGCATACGGCATCCCCATTCTCGCCCTTTCCAAAGCCAGGGGATTCGCCGTGCCCGAGATGATGAGCGACATGGGAATGCCCGTGCCGCAGGTGCTCTACCCGGTTTACGGAGCCCGCCTCGTTCTGGGCACCACGCTACTGGTACTCATCAGCGTGACTATCGTAAGCGGCCTGCCTGCTTCGCGCATAGCCAAGCTCAACCCGACGCATGCTCTCAGGGGGAAACGCCGATGATCAGGTTCCTGATGAAAGGCCTCCTCAGAGACCGGCACCGGAGCACGTTTCCCATCATCGTGGTGACACTGGGGGTCGCGCTCGCGGTGCTCGCGTACTGCTTCATGTACGGCGTCATCGATGAGGCAGTACGGAGCAACGCCAAGATAGACACGGGCCATGTCAAAGTCATGACGCGCGGATACCGTGCGATATCCAGCCAGATACCAAATGACCTCGCTGTGAGAAACCTCTCCGCGGTCCTGGAAGAGCTCAAGCGCGACTACCCGGCCATGGAGTGGACGGCGCGCATCAAGTACGGCGGCCTCCTGGACATACCCGACGAGCAGGGCGAAACGCGTTCCCAGGGCCCCGTAATGGGAATGGCCATCGACATCCTCGGCGCGGGGTCGCGCGAGCCAGAGAGGCTCGGACTCGCGGGCGCGATTCACCGGGGCCGGATGCCCGCGGCCCCGGGCGAGATACTTGTGAGCGACGACTTCGCGGCGACGCTCGAGGTCGGACCCGGGGAGACGGCCACATTCATAGGATCGACGGCTTACGGGGCGCTTGCGGCGCAGAACTTCGTTATAGCCGGCACCATACGTTTCGGCATCGGGCCACTCGATCGCAATACCATGATAGCCGATATCGCCGACATACAGTACGCCCTGGACATGGAAGGTGCCGCGTCCGAGATCCTGGGCTTCTTCCCCAACATGGTTTACAGCAGGCATGCGGCCGACACTCTCGCGGCCGCCTTCAACGGGAGCCGCTCGGACGACGGAGACGACTTCACTCCGGTCATGGTAACGCTGCGCCAGCAGAACGGCCTCGGCGAATACCTGGACATCGTCGGCTTCCGCGCTTCGCTCATGCTGCTCGTGTTCTTCGCGGTCATGTCCATCGTGCTGTGGAATGCCGGCCTCATGTCGGGCATAAGGCGGTACGGGGAAATAGGAGTCCGGCTCGCAATAGGCGAATCCAAGGACAGGGTGTACTTCGCGATGCTGTCCGAGTCGCTTCTCATAGGCTTCGTGGGCTCGGCCCTCGGCACGGCCGTCGGGCTCGGTGTTTCCTACTACCTGCAGGAAGTGGGGCTTGATGTGACCAGCATGACCAAGAGCTCGGGAGTGCTCATGGCCAACGTTATCCGGGCCAAGATTACGCCCGAGGCTTACTATATCGGTTTCATCCCGGGGCTCCTTGCAACCCTTGTGGGAACGGCGATATCCGGAATCGGCATATTCAAACGCCGGACCGCCCAGCTGTTTAAAGAGCTCGAAGCCTGATGCAGAAAACAGGAGCAAATGGTATGATTGATGACATGAGACGACTTCCGGTTGCGGCTGCGATAGCGCCCGGGAAGCATTATGTCCGGGCCGCCCTGCTCTCATCTATACTGATTGCGCTCGCGGCGGCGTTAGCGGTATTCGGGATTCCGGGCGCGGGGCCCGCCTCGGCCGAGACCGCTCCGGGCGAGACCGCCGCGGGCGAGACCACCGTGGCTGAGACCGCTCCGGGCGAGACCACGGTAGGCGGGAATACCCCCACGGGCGAGGAGGTGCTCGAGCGGATCGACGGCAACATGTACTTCGACCAGGCCGAGATAGAATCCGACATGGTTGTACACGGGCGCAGCGGCACGCGCACGATAGAGTCCCGGGTTTACAGAAAGGGCGTGGACAACGCCCTCGTTCTCTACCTCGCGCCGCCGCGCGAGAAGGGCAAGAAAATGCTACGGCTCGGGGACAAGATATGGAACTACATCCCCGAGCCCACCGACCGTATCATCGCCATATCCGGCCACCTCCTCAGGCAGTCGGTCATGGGCTCCGACCTTTCGTATGAAGATATAACCGAGAACCACAGGCTGCTGGACAAGTACGAAGCCGCCGTGGTCGGCAGCGAGGAGCTGGACGGCAGGGATTGCTGGGTGGTGGAACTCAACTCGACAGCTAAGGACGTGGCCTATTACTCGCGAAAGGTCTGGGTCGACAAGGAGCGCTGGCTTCCCCTGAGGGAAGAGCGCTTCGCCAGGAGTGGAAAGCTCCTCAAGACCACCACCATAACCGAGGTGTCCAGGCTTGGCGACGGCTGGTACCCCAGGCATATGATCTTCAAGGACGAGCTCGCCGAGGGCGGGGGAACCGAGTACATCGTCAAGCGCATAGACCCGGACGTGGAGATCCCGGATCACATGCTGACCAAGGCGGCATTGCGCAAATAGAGGAGCCAGGATGGGTAGTCCCCTGTTCCACCTCTCTGACAGGCGCGCGCTCCGCGAAGCCCTGTCCGGCGGAAAGGCCGCCAGCCTTGCCCGGATTGCCCGAAGGGGATTCAGGGTGCCGCCCGGTTTCGTCATCCCCACCGGTGTGCTCGCAGAACTCCTCGCAAATCACGGCGTCGGCGCCCCGATGGACACGCTGGAGGCCGGCCGGATCCGTAAGGCGCTTCTTGAAGTCGAGTTCCCGGCCCGAATCGAGGGCGAGATAAGGAAAGTCTTCCGCGCGCTGGGCGGCCCCGTCGCCATAAGGTCATCCATGGTCGGCGAGGATTCCACTTATGCCTCTTTCTCGGGCCAGCTCGAGACCTTCCTGAATGTCACGGACGAGGAATCCCTCATGCAGGCCATACGCAAGTGCTACATGTCGGCCTTCAGCGACCGCCTGATCGAATACCTTCACGGCCACGTTGGGCGCGCGTCGCCCGGGCCTATTCACGACACGGGTATGGCGGTGCTCGTCCAGACTATGCTGAACCCTCGCGCCGCCGGCATCGCCTTCAGCGCCGACCCCGACACCGGCCGCTTCCGCATCATAATCGAGGCGGTGCGCGGGCTCGGCGATTCCGCCGCAAGCGGCCGCGGGAACCCCGACCGCTACGTGATCGAGCATGGCGGCGAAGTTATCGAGAAAACCTGCTCCGACCCCGAGCGGCCCGTGCTCGACGGCGACAGCCTCAAGCAGCTCGCCGACACGGTGGTGGCCGTGAGTCGCGAAAGGGCGCTGGCGCAGGACATAGAGTGGGCGCTGGACGGTGACGGTTTCGCGATACTCCAGACGCGCCCGATAACGTCGCTCTACGGCAAGAATGTTTACTCGCGGAAGCTCGCGCGCGACATGGCGCCCGGCCCGATCAAGCCGCTTTACTTTTCGACTAATATAGTCGACATGACCACCAACGTTTTCGGCCCGGTATTCAACACGGTGCTGGGGCGACGGGATATAAACTACACCGACCTCGTGAAGCTGATCCGCTCGCGCGTCTTCGCCAACGCCACGCTCTTCGCGAAGCTGCTCGGCGAAATGGGGATGCCCGTCAACCTCTTCGAGATGATAGCGAGGGACGAGGCCGCGGTGCACAAGCGCCCCAGGATGTCCCCGCAACTCATGCGACGGCTCCTGGGACTCCTGTCCTTCGTCTTCAAGAACGCCTTCGTTGCGGCGCGGGCACGGTCCTTCGTGGCGAGGCACGAGGCGAGGCTTAAGCGCTACCGGTCGGCCGACTGGTCGGGGGTTGTTCCTCATGACCTTCTAGATGAGATCTCCTCCCTACGGCGCAGCCACGGGGAGACGCAATGGTACATGTGGATCACGGCCATAAACATGTTCGTGCGCAACAAGATGCTCTCGAGCCTGGTTCGCAAGCGCGCTCCGGGCGTTGACCCCGGCAAGCTGCTCGCCGGATACACCGGTCTCAAGTCGCTCGAGCCCCATGACGAGATGCGCAACATCGCCGACCATATAGCCGCAGGCATCCCCGAAGCTCTGGACCTCTTGAAGACGGGAGAGCCCGAGAACATAGTCGCCCGCCTGGAGCAAACCGACGCCGGGCGCGCCGTTCTAGACCGCTTCGAGGCCTTCATGGAGCGCTACGGCTACCTCAGCACAAGCGCCACCGACTTCACCTTGCCGCCCTGGATAGAGAACCCGCGTTTCATATGGAGGAGCATAGCGGCCATGGCCGGCGGTGCCGCTGAAGATGCCGCGCGCAGGGACGTTGCGGCCGAACGCATGGAGGCCAGGCGGGCCGTCGAGCGGAATCTGGGACCCGTGCGGCGCGTCATGTTCTCGAGGCTGCTCGACTCTACCATCACATACCTCAACCTCCGCGAGCGCATAAGCTTCCTCATGTCGGAGGACGCTTACCAGATGCGGAGGCTCTACCTGGAGCTGGGATCGTCCCTCAGGCAGGACGGCCGGCTCGCAGGCCACACGGACCTCTTCTTCCTCAACTTCGACGAACTGCTCGACCTCGCCGAAGGCAGGTTGGCCCCCGGCGATGCGAAGAGGACAATCGCCGCGCGGCGCTCTGAGCTGGAGGCGGACGCGGAGGCGGACGTACCCGACATCATCTGCGGCGAGGAGGGCGCCCTCCGCGAACGCCCCCTCCCCGAGAACCTAGAATACCTCCGCGGCATCCCCGGCAGCGCGGGAAGGGTGTGCGGCCGCGCCAGGGTGGTAAGGGACCCATCAAGCATACAAGGAAAACTCAACCGGGAGGATATCCTCATCGTGCCCTTCATGGACATCGGTTGGACTCCTCTGTTCGCGAACATAGGCGGAATAGTCGCCGAAACGGGCGGCCAGCTCTCTCACAGCGCCATAGTGGCGAGGGAGTACGGCCTCCCGGCGGTGGTCAGCGTCGAGAGGGCCACGCGCATCATAAACGACGGTGACCGGATAACAATAGACGGCAGTACCGGCAGGGTTTACCCTGGCTATGTGGATGAAGGAGGAGGTTAATGTCATGAATCCCCTAGTCGCCGCAGTTGTCGCCGTGGGAGCTTACCTTATCGGCAGCATTTCATTCGCCAGAGTGGTCTCCGCCATCTTCGCGCCGGGCAAACCCGTCCCCGAAGAGACCGTGCTGCGCATCGACGGAAGCGACAAGACCATGACCATGAAGTCGGTGAGCGCCACGTCGGTATCGGCCAATGTGGGCCCCCGCTACGGCTTCCTGACATTCGTATGCGACGTGCTCAAGGTGTTCATCCCCACGTTTCTCCTCAAGCACTACATGCCGGGAGAACCCTACTACCTCATTGCGGCGACAACGGGAGTTGTAGGACACATCTGGCCGGTGTATCACGGGTTCAAGGGCGGCCGCGGCGTCGCATCCATTTACGGGGGCGTGTTTGCGATTGACTGGATAGGCGTGTTTATCGCGGCCTTCGGCGGGATGATATTCGGGTTCGCGGTGCTGCGCGATATTTATTTCACCTACATGGCCGGCCTGTGGCTGCTCGTTCCGTGGCTCTGGTGGCGCACGCGCGACCCCTACGTCTTGGCCTATGTGGTGATCATCAACATACTCTTCGCCGTGTCCTCCATCCCGGAGGCCAAAGCGTGGTTCGAGCTGAAGAAGGACCCCGTGTGGAACGACCCCACCGAGGCCTGGAAGATATCCGCCATGGGGCGCGGCATAATCAAAATGGGCATAAGGCTCGGGCTTATAAAGAAGAAACCCGGGCCGGGTGGCGCAGCTCACGGCGGGGGGGCGGCTTGAGTTGAACCTCAGACTCTTCATAAGAGGCGCGGCCATGATAGTGATTCTGGCGGCGCTCCTGCTCGTGCTGGGGGGGCGGGCCGACTACTGGCAGGCCTGGGTTTTCGGCCTGGTGAATCTCGCCCTTATAACCGCGGTGGCGGTGCTGCTGGCGGGCGTGGCCGATACCATAAGGGCGCGCATGAAACCCGCCGCCGACGCCAAAGCCTGGGACAAGGTCTTAATGGCGTTCTTCTTCCCGCTTGCCGGCATCGTGATTGCGCTCGGCGCTCTTGACGGCGGGCGATTCGGCTGGACATCTCCTCTGCCGCTCTGGGTTTACCCGCCGGCTTACGTCGTCTACGTCTTCTCCGCCCACCTTCATCTCTGGGCCATCAGGGCGAATGAACACTACACTAGCACGGTTGCAATCCGCCCCGGGAGCGGGCACGCGGTCATCGATTCAGGGCCCTACCGTTACGTTAGGCATCCGGGCTACACCGGCATTATCCTGATGGAAGCCTCAATATCAATAGTGCTGGGCTCGCTGTGGGCCCTTGTGCCCGCCGGACTGGTGGGGTTGCTGCTGGTGATAAGGACACGGCTCGAGGACGCGGCCCTCCGGCGCGAGCTCCCCGGCTATGAGGCATATGCTGAAAGGGTGAGGTACAAGCTGCTGCCGGGAGTGTATTAGCCCGTCCGCGGAACGCTTCCCAGGTCTGCGTCCGCGATGCCAATCGTCTGGCATTGCCTGACCCAGTCCTCCGGGCTGATCTCGCCCATTGCAAGTCTGGGGAGGACTCCGAACGGCTGGATCTCCTCGTCGTCCTTATGCATCATGAACCCCAGCGACGGGCGCTCGTTGAGCTCATAGCCGCGGCTCGCCAGGTGCACCGCAAGTGACGCGCCGAGAGACATTGTCAAGATCTGCTGGAAGGCCTCTCCCGGCGGTAGCCGGCCGATAAACTGCTGGTAACTCGCCGCGAGCGGTCTCAGGTCCTTGACTACATCCGGAAGTGACGCGGGCGTCATGCCTTCGAGCCATCCTCCGCGCTCTGCTATAAGGTTGGTCCACTGCTCTATATAAACCGCGGAAGCGACGTCATCCCAGGTTATGGGGACGAGCCGGCGCTCGGCATATTTCTTCATGAAACCGTCTACGAGCTCGCGCTCGGCGGCGTCCGCGTCGCCGATGAGGGAGACGGCCGGTGA
>JASFEA010000068.1:0-17669 GCA_050125095.1 bacterium | reverse complement strand
AGCACCTGAACCGAGTCAACAGTGTCGAGGTCCCCGAAGCCGAAACCGGCGATCATGGAGTTCTGCGAGCAATAGCCCGATCCGCCCGAGATCTCCCTCACCTGCACCTCACCGCCGCCCACGACGCGCACACGCGCCCCGATCGCCGCGGCATTGGAATAGACGCCCACCAGCTTGACCTTGAGATAGTCCGGCCGCTGCTGGAACTCGTTATGGTAGAGGTAATTGGCCCCGCCTGAATTCGCTACGTAGAGATCGGAGAGACCGTCATTGTCGTAGTCACCCCACGCCACTCCCTTTCCGGAGATGGTCGCTCCCAGCGGCGTCACAGTGATGTTCTGGAATGCGTCGCCGCCGAGGTTCCTGAATATCCTGTTGGCGCCGGAGGAGTTATTCAGGAAAAGGTCCAGGTCGCCGTCGTTCTCGTAGTCGGCCCAGGCCACCCCGAAGGCGTCGTTGGAATTGAAAAGGGGCGTATCGGTTACGTCGGTGAATGTGCCCCCGTCGTTGCGTAGGAGAACGTTGTCTCCGTGATTGCCGATATAGAGGTCCAGGTCTTCGTCATTGTCATAGTCGCCCCAGGCCGCCGCGCGGCCGTCCCCGGTGTCCCCCAGGGGCCCTGCCGTGGCGTCCGTGAAGACTCCGCCGCCCTCGTTCCTCAGGAGCACGTTCGCGCCCGAGTTCACTATATAGATATCCAGGTCGCCGTCATTGTCATAGTCGCCGGCCGCCGCGCTGTATCCGGCGCCGGTATCGCCGAGCGGCGCCGCGGTGGCGTCGGCGAACAGGCCGCCCGAGTTGAGCAGGAGCTTGTTGGAAGCGCCGTTATTGACTATGTAGAGGTCCACATAACCGTTGCCGTTGAAGTCTCCCCAGACGACGCCCTCGGAGTTGCCGGTATCGCCCAGTGGGCCTGAGGTTACATCGGTGAAGACACCCGCGTTGTTCTCCAGGAGCTTGTTTGCACCGCCCGAGGTGTTGCATATGTAGAGATCGAGGTCGCCGTCATTGTCATAGTCCGCCCAGGCGACGCCCCTGCCGCTGCCGGTGTCCCCGAGAGGCCCGGCCGTGACATCGGTGAAGCCGCCTGTGCCGTCGCCCTCCAGCAGCGTGTTGGCGGTTCCATCATTGGACAGGTATAGATCCAGATAACCGTCGCCGTTGTAGTCGCCCCATGCCACGCCATAGGTGTCGGCCGCGTCCCCTGCGGGCCCGGCCGTCGCGTCTATGAAATCCGCGCCCGGATCGATCCCTATCAGAGCGTATTCCACATCCGGGCTGCATCCGTCCCAGGTGCAGTGCAGGCTGTCAACGGCGTACCAGCCGTCCGAAGATCCCGCCCAGCCATAATTGAGATGAATGTACAGCCCGCCGTCGTCCATGTAGCCGTCGCAGACTATGGAGTGGCCGCTGATCCTGTAGTGAATGGGCCGCGGCGGGTCGGCTTCGAACTCGCCCTTAAGAAGGTCGAACCAGGCCTGCCTGCTCGGGTAGTCGGGCCGGTTATGCCGCTCCACCGTGCCGAGATATTTGAACCACGTCGGGTAAACCGTAAGGCCCCTGGCCGTGTATGCGCCCGAACCGCAGCGCCCGTAGTCCATCTGCCATGCGATACCCACATCCGAGCAGAGCCATGAGGCTGCCGCGGCCTGTACCGAGTCATAGGCCACCGCCGTTCTCTTCATCTTCCAGTAATCGTACGGATGGTCGAAGTCCGCGCTCAGAATCTGGCCGGACGTCGTGCCGCCGCAGGACTGGTCGCCGTTCCAGTAGTATGAATGGCTGCCCGTGCCGTAGGAGGGATGGCGCCAGTAGCGCATGATCTGGGCGCCCGCTGTCGCAACGCAGCCAACGATGGTGCGCCCCCCGTCGCCCTCGGGGCAGAAGAGGTTCCACGGATAACTCTGGTCCCACTTGGTCATCACAATAGGGCCCACGGTCGTGAGCATGGGCGGGGGCGGGCTGGAGCCGAGCGTCCAGTCCCAGATGTCCCCGACCGCCCTCGGCTGCGGGGCAGCCTTAAGCAGATTGAGCGGCCCCTGCTTTTCTTCTATCTGTATAAGCGTATACTCCAATGCGTCCTTGAGGAGCTGCCAGTAACCCACCTCTGAATCCGTCACGAAGTCCTCGGTATAGGAGAATGACTTCACCGGCGTGAGGGCCCTCGTAATGGGAACGACGATATGGCCGCTGGGCGAGATCGACAGGTGGTAACCCAGCAGCCTGTCATTCCTCCAGATCTCGCTGATCTCGGCCACCTCGGCCCAGGGTGACTCTCCCCATCCTCCCCGTACCTCAATCTGATGATCTAAGAAGTTCTCTCCCACGGCTGTCGCCTCTTCGGGAGTGACAATATCGGCAAACCCTGCCAAAGGGACAAACATGATGGCAAGGAACGCCGCCAGTGCGGTCTTTGACGTCATTTCTATCCACCTTTCCATTAAAAGAGGGGCCCGCTAACGAGACCCCGGGACATTACCAGCCAATATACATTATACCAAAAATCCCGGTCTATGTCTGTCGTTTCCTTCATCCCCTCCACCCAGTCTTTAGATGCACACATGGGGCATTCTTTTCGGGGTCAGGTCTTAAAATGCACAATCTCCGGGGGCCAGGTCTTGAAATGCACAATTGTCTTTGGGGGTCAGGTATTAGAATACACTACCGGGGAGAGGCTCAGACGTGTATTTCGAGTTTGGCAGGAAGGCTTTCCGCCCTATCCAGCAGGCTCTCCCGGAGGCCGGCCCAGTAGTCGTCGTTTTTATCGAGAGCGGCCCTTTCGACAGCATCGAATGCTTCCGGAAACCGCCGCATGAGCACATCCCAGGTCGCCCTCCAGTTGGGATCCTCCCGCGAAGCCATGTGCAGCGCATAAACCCACACCGTATCGACGCATGGAGCCAGCAGGTCCAGCAGCGCATCCACATCTGTGAGACCTGGGATGACGGGATCGATCAGCCCATAAGTCTCGATGCCCATCTCATAGAGCTTCTCAAGAGCGGCCAGCCTCGCTTCGAGAGATATGGTGTTCTTCTCGAATGCTCGCCTCGCATCCTCATCCGTGAAGGCCACCGAGAATCCCACGGATGATCCCTGCATGCGCTTTATGACGTCGGCGTCCCTCTCTACCAGGTCCGACTTGGTGAGGACGCAGACCGAAAAGCCCGCCTCTTCCAGAACCTCGAGCACCAGGCGCGTCTGCCGGAAGTCCTTCTCCGCCGGCTGGTAGGGATCCGTGTTCATCCCCATGTAGATCGTCCCGGGCGCGATTGAACCGAGTTCAGCCCTGAGCTTCTCTTCAAGTCCCGGGACTACGCCGACTTCATTTTCCCAGTCCAGCGGTGCGTCGTTCTGCGTATAGCAGTAGGCACATTGATGGGCACAGCCCGAATAGGGGTCTATCTGAAAATCGAAGAGGTCGAGGCCACAGGGCTCGATCACCTTGACCCGCGCGACCTCTATGACATTCATCGCCCGTCCTGTGCCTCCCGGGTCGCACCGGCCGAGTCCGCCCCGCCCCGCTCAACCATTCCCCTGTGAGAGCGTTCACGCCTCTCCCTTGCCTCCACGAGCAGCAGATTGCCGTCGCTGTCCCTGGTTATGCGCACGGGCAGCCTGACTTCGTCCCCCGTATTGAACCAGGCCCAGGACTGGACCCGAATGACCGGCATCATTCGTATGCCGTCGACCAATATCTCGCCGTGTTCTTCCACGTCACCCAGAAAGATATACCCCTGGCCGCTTCTCTCCCTCTGCACTATACCGCGCACCATCACGAGGTCGCCCTCGACGTCGCCTCTCAGGATGTCGCAGACATCCGCCGGGGGATACTCCTCGAACTTGCGCAGGAGCCTGGGGCCGAAGAATATCAAAACGACTACGACGAGTACCGCGATGATGCCGATGGTCGGGATGGGCCTTCGCCCCGGGGCTTGCGGGGCGTCTTGCGGTTGCATCCCGTCTTGGTCTGTCATTATACCCTCGCAATCACAGGGGTATTACTCGGAAATGATGACCGGCAGGCCGTCTTCGTAACTCACCGTACCGGTGACGGCCACCTCCTCACCTTCCTCAAAACGGGCGTGGCTGTAAACCTTGATTACGGCGAACAGGTAGACGCTGTCGACGCAGACTTCCCGCCTCTCGAAGTCCTTGAGAAAGACGACGTCGTCTTCGGGCTCGACAATGTCGACTATGCCGTGCACGGTGACCGTTCCTTCGGTCACCTCGCCCTCAAGCAGCTCGGCAACATCGAACACGCCCGGCCCGCCCACGTTTCTTATGAAACGCGAATTGAAAACGACGTATATGGCCGCAATCAGAATCAGGAAAAGGACCGCGAGCCGCAGCGTCCGCGCAGGTCTGGCCAATCTCACCTCCCGTTTCCCACAACTACGCTTCCAGAAGCCGGATGATCTCCTTGAGAAAAGCCGGCAGATCCTCAGGCTTCCTCGAAGTGACGAGGTTCCCGTCGACGACAACCTCGCTGTCTTCCCATCTCGCGCCGGCGTTCTCCATGTCGTCCTTTATGGCAAAGAAGGATGTAGCTTTCTTGCCGTCCATTATCCCGGCAGAGATCAGAACCCACCCGCCGTGGCATATGCCGGCGACGACACCACCCTTATCATATATCGAGCGGACAAACGAGTTTATCTTTTCATGCCTTCTAAGAAAATCCGGCGCGTACCCGCCGGGCACCACTACGGCATCGAACTCTGCGGCCTTCGCCTTATCCACGGGCACTTCTTCCCTGGCCGGATAACCCACCTTGCTCTTGTACTCGCCCTTGCCCGTCCCCACCATTTTGACGTCGAAACCGGCTTCCTTGAGGCGCAGGTAAGGGTACCAGACCTCCAGCTCCTGGTACTGGTTCTCAACAAGAACCGCGACTTTCTTCACTCCCATACCTCCTCCACTCGCATCAAGCGATACCGAACAGGTCGGTGCTCAGATAACGCTCGCCCGTATCCGGCAGGATGACCACGATGAGCTTGCCCTTGTTCTCGGCCCGCCTGGCGACCTCAAGCGCGGCGCACATGGCGCCGCCGCAGGAGACACCGCCGAATATCCCCTCTTCCTGAGCGAGCCTCCGCGTCGTCCCCGCCGCCTGCTCGTAGTTCACCTTCATTATCTCATCGACCACGTCCAGGTTCACGACGTCCGGCACGAATCCCGGCCCCCAGCCCTGGATCTTGTGCGGTCCCGGTTTTCCGCCCGACAGCACCGGCGACTCCGCGGGCTCGACGGCTATTATCTTTATTCCCGGCTTCTTCTGCTTCAGTCCCTCGCCGACGCCCGTTACCGTCCCGCCCGTGCCCGTGCCGCAGACCACCACGTCCACCCGGCCGTCCGTGTCCGCCCAGATCTCCTCGGCGGTGGTCTGCCGGTGAATTGCCGGATTCGCGGGGTTCCCGAACTGGTTGGGCGTGAATGTCCTCGGGTCCGACGCCGCGATCTCCTTTGCCGCAGCAACCGCGCCCTTCATGCCCTTATCGCCCGGAGTGAGCACAAGCTCTGCCCCCAGCGCGAGCAAGAGCTTCTTCCGCTCCTCGCTCATGGTCTCCGGCATGGTCAATATGAGCTTGTAACCCCTCGCCGCACATACGAAGGCGAGCCCGATGCCCGTGTTGCCGCTCGTCGGCTCGACCACGGTGATCCCGGGTTTGAGGACACCCAGCCGCTCCGCCGCATCAATCATGCTTACCCCGATTCTGTCCTTCACGCTTGAAAGCGGGTTGAAAGACTCGAGTTTCGCGACGATGTTCCCCGGCAGCCCCTCAGCCAGCTTGTTTATCCGCACGAGCGGTGTGTTCCCGACCAGCTTGGTGATATCATCTGCGATTTTCATTGCGTTACCTCCATGCTCTTTAGATTCACTCTACCAGCAACGAGTTCGGACTTAAACAGATTCCGCTCCGGGCAGCTCTTTGCGGCGCGGCAGGAGCGAGAGCACGATGAGTCCGCCCACGGTAACCCCGACGAAAATGGTGAAGAAGCGCCATAGCACGGTGTAGATGCCCAGCAAATTGGGCTGGATGCTGAGCGTGGTCAGGATCCAGAAGTTGCTGAACTCGGCGATGCCGCTCGCGCCGGGCGTGGGGCCGAAGTAGGCGATGAAGAAGAGAATGAACTGCGCCGGGTATATGGTCGCTATGTCGTACTCGATATTGAGACCCGACAGCAACACGGGTGCGATAAGCGCATTGGTGGAGATAGCGGCCATGGTGATAAGGAGAGCGGCGACGAGCTTCGACTTCTTCGTCCTTGCGAACACCGACATGCTTTCCCTGTACTGGTCCACGCCACCGAGGACGCGCTTGGTGAACCCGATTCTCCGGTCGAGCCTCAGGGCGCGCATGGCGGCAAGCAGCGTCCGGCCGATGAGCCTCTTGACCGCCCGCGTGCGCGTCAGCGAGAGCACGAAAGTCAGCACCAGGAGGCCGAACACCACAACCGCGGCCAGCAGTATCCCGGTCATGCGCGGGCCGAACTCCGACCTGAGGGCAGGGCTCGAGAGGAGCACGGCGAGTGCGGAGGAAACAAGACATATCACAGTGAGCACGGCCCCCATGAGGCAGCCGGCGAAGGCCTTCGACACCGGGACGCCCGCCTTGCTGAGGACGTAGATCTGCATGGGCCCACCCCCTGTCTGGCTCGGGGTCACCGCCCCCAGGAATATGTTGGTCATGAAAGCCTTGAATGAGGTAAGAAGACTCACATTGTTGCCGAGGCTGTTTACCAGGATCCTGAACCTTATGCCGTTAAGGCACCACTGTATGACCATCAACACCGAGGCCAGCGCTATATAACCCGGTCTCATCCTCCTGAGGCTTGCCCATGTCCCGGGGTCGGCGGTCGCGATTATGATGACGAGGGCGCTCACGACGCTTATTGCCAGAAAAATCGTGAGGCCCGATCCGACTCTGAAGGTTCTTGCGCCTATTTGCATGGCAATCGCCTATGGCAACCGTCTTCTGAAGCGCCCCGCTCAAGCCTGCCCGGTAATCAGCCGGACTAAGATACCACAAGGATCGGGAGCCATACAACAGGCAGAATGTCAGGCGGGCCCGCCGCTACTTGGAGATAACGATCTTCCGCGTCGCTTCCGCGCCGCCGAAGTTGAGCCTCAAGAAGTATACGCCGGGTCTGACCCCTTCGCGGTTTTCCCAGGCGACTTCATGGTAACCGGCCTCGAACGCGCCCCCGGCTACCCGCGCGACCAGGCGTCCCGACACGTCGTATATGCCGAGGTCCGCCCATCCATCCGCGGGCACCCCGAACCTGAAGACGGTGCGCGCGCTGAATGGATTGGGAATGTTCCCGCCGATGAGCGCATGCGCGGGCGCCTCACCCCCAGGGCTGACACCCGACGCGGGGTCGTTTATTTCGAAGTCGGCGTCGCTCTCGTCCTCGCCGCTCAGCGAATCCCCGTCCCAGGCCACGACCTTGACGCGGGCCTCGGTCGTCGGGTAAACATCCACAAGCCAGGAGTAGACACCGTCATCGGCCTCGCCCGCGGCAATGGCATGGGGGTAGGTCGCGCCGCCGTCCGAGGAGAGCAGGATGTCGACTCCGACCACGCCGACATCGTCCTCGGCAGTCCATGTGATGTCGAAGAAGGTGTCAAGGTACCAGGTCTCGCCGCCGTCTGGCGATTCCACAGTGACCGTCGGCGGCTCGGGAGCGGCCGGCTCAAGCGTGACGGTGACCGACTGCGAAGGCGACGAGATGTCAACGGCGACATAGCATACCGCGTGCGCCCCCGAGTAGTCGACCTGGACGAGCGTTCCGCCGGTGACATAGAAAGTCCCCGCCTCGTTGGGCATTAGGAAGCGGAGCTGCCCGTGCTCGAAGTTCTCGCTCATGCTCTTGGTGATGCTCGCTGTTACAGTGTAGTTGGTGCCGTCATTGGCCGGCGAATAGTCGACTCTGAGGTTGTTGCCGTTCGAACCCGCCGAGATGGTATAGGTCGGCGTAAGTGAGCTCCCCGATACGCGGATGAGCCTGTACTTGCGGGCGCCGTTGCAAACGTTGTCGGTGATTACCTCATAAGGATGCGAGAAGTCGTCTTCATCCCTGTGAGTGTGACCGGCGAGCGACATGTCGGCGCCCAGGCTATTCAGGTTGATCTGGTTGGAGAAGTCATAGTGATAGAAGAGAACATGGGCGTCGCTTCCGGAGGCCGCGGCCATGTCATCATCGAGCCAGTCCAGCTGCCCCGACGTGAAACTCTCACCGCCGTAAATGCCGTAGCGCCATCCGTCGTAGTTTATGTAGGCTTCAAGACCGATGTAGTGCACCGGCCCGTAATCGAATGAGTAGTTCTGGGTGTACTCGGGCGCGCCCGGCGGCGGCGAGTCCAGGCGCTTCCACCCGAAGAATCGCCACCAGTCGCGGCGGGCGGTGCCGTCGGGCGGCGGAGAGTCGTCCCATCCCCCGATATCGTGATTGCCGGAGGTGAGATACACCGGCACCTCGAACTCGTAGAGCAGCGCCTGGGAGCGCGTGTAGTACTGCTTGTTGAGAAATTCCTCCAGCTCGCCCTCATTTATGTAGTCGCCTGTGAGAAGCACGAACTCCGGGTTGATGATGTTCACATCATGTATGACCTCCCTCATATCCACCACCTCCGACGAGTCCGTGTCGGCGCCTTCTTCATAATAGTAGAGGTGGGTGGGCAGATGAGGATCCGTGATATGTATGAAGTAGTAGTCGTTCTTGAACGCGGGTATGACCTTGACGGCGTTCTTCGTGATATCGATTACCCCGCCGTCGGCGGTTACCTTAAGATCATAAAGCTCGTAGAGGGAGACCGCGGGAACGCCCGCCCCGAGTTCCCACCAGGTGGTTGAGGAGTTATAGTAGGCGCTGTCTATCGTAAGCGGCACATGAACACCGTCGTGAATGAGCTCCGCCGCCCATCCGGTGGTCCCCGCGCCCGCCTCGCATTCGATGGTGAAGGTGCCGTCGGATACTACGATGGTGGGGATATTTACAAGCGGCCGCTGGATGACAGTGAGCGTGTCGCCGATGGCAGCGGCCTCCCGGGGAAGGCCGAGTGTCGCCAGCAGGAGAAGCCCGGTAAGAATAGCAAAAAGGACCGCGGACGGTCGCCCGATCATCACCCTCTCTCCTTCGCTGTAAGAGCACTGGTTGTCGTGTCCGTGCTCCTGAATTATAGCATATCGGGGCCTCCCCGGCAAATGGGGCCCGGCATATGATCCTACGCGGCATATGGCGCCCCGCAAATGACGCCGTCCGGCCCCCCGTGCATACAGAACCAGACCCCTTGAGTACGGACGTACTTTGTGGTAGGGTTTGGAGGCTAATCTCAAAGAACCAGGTCCGGTTTAGGCGCAACACGGAGGAGCAGTAATGGGGAAGTCAGTAGCACAGAAAGTCCTGGAGAAACACATCGTCGAAGGCGAAATGGCGCCCGGCAATCCGATCGCCATCAGGATCGACCAGACCCTGACACAGGACGCCACCGGGACGATGGCGTACCTCCAGTTCGAGGCCCTGGGCATACCGCGGGTGAGAACCGACCTTTCGGTGAGCTATGTCGACCACAACACTCTGCAGACCGCGTTCATGAACGCCGACGACCACCGCTTCCTGCAGAGCATCGCGGCCAGGTACGGTCTCTACTTCTCGCGGCCCGGAAACGGCATCTGCCACCAGGTAAACCTCGAGCGCTTCGGCGTGCCCGGCAGGACAATGCTCGGCTCGGACAGCCATACTCCCACCGGCGGCGGTATCGGCATGATCGCGATCGGCGCGGGCGGCCTTGACGTCGCCGCGGCGATGGCGGGTTATCCCTTCTATCTTACGAGCCCCAAGATCGTGCTTGTCAAACTCAAGGGCAGGCTCCGGCCCTGGGTGGCGGCGAAGGACGTGATACTCGAAATCTTGAGGATTCTCACCGTCAAGGGAGGAGTCGGCAAGATCATGGAGTACGGTGGCGAGGGAGTGAAGTCGCTTACCGTGCCCGAGCGCGCCACAATCACCAACATGGGCGCGGAGCTCGGCGCCACGACGTCCATCTTCCCTTCCGACGAGATAACAAAGGAGTTCCTTGAGGCCCAGGGAAGGGGAGATGACTGGACCGAGATCGTCTCCGACCCGGACGCGGTTTACGACGAGACGCTGGATATCGACCTCAGCGCTCTCGAGCCCAATGTGGCGCAGCCATTCAATCCCGACCGCGTCGTCAAGGTGAGCGAGCTCGAGGGCATGAAGGTAGACCAGGTCGCCATCGGCAGCTGCACCAACTCCTCTCTTAAGGAGATGCTCCTGGCGGCGGAGATGCTCGCGGGCAAGACCATCGCCCCGAACCTGAGCCTTGTCGTCGGGCCCGGCTCCAAGCAGGTGTTCGAGATGATGGCCCGGGCGGGCGCGCTTGAGAAGGTGATCGCGGCCGGTGGACGCATACTCGAGTCGGCATGCGGTCCCTGTATCGGCATGGGCGCCTCGCCTCCTTCGGCCGGGGTGTCCGTGAGAACGCATAACAGGAACTTCGAGGGCAGAAGCGGCACCGCCGACGCCAAGGTCTATCTCACGAGCGTAGAGACGGCCGTGGCCACGGCGCTCAAGGGCGTGCTCACCGACCCCAGGAAGCTCGGCGACCCGCCCAGGATCGACCTTCCCGACAAGTTCGTCGTCAACGACAACATGATCATCCCGCCCCCGGAGGACGGGAGCAAGGTCGAGATACTGCGTGGCCCCAATATCAAGCCTCTCCCCGTTAATGAACCAATGCCGGACAGGCTGGAGGGCCTGGTGCTGCTCAAGATGGGCGACAATATCACGACCGACCACATCATGCCGGCCGGGGCCAAGATACTTCCCCTGAGGTCCAACATCCCGGCGATCGCCGAGCACGTGTGCGAGATCGTCGACCCCACTTTCTCGGCCCGCTGCAAGGAGGCCGGAGGCGGATTCCTGGTGGGCGGCGAGAACTACGGCCAGGGCTCGAGCCGCGAGCACGCCGCGCTGGCGCCCATGTACCTCGGCATCAAGTGGGTTCTGGTCAAGTCCTTCGCGAGAATCCACAAGGCCAATCTCATCAACTTCGGCATCATTCCGCTTACATTCGGAGATCCCGCCGATTACGACAGGATCGACAGCGGGGACGAGATGGTGATCGAGGGCGTCAGAGAGAGTCTCAAGAAGAACGAGCCGCTGACGTTGGTCAACAAGACCAGGGGAATCGAGGTCAAGGCGACATATGACCTCTCCGACAGGCAGAGGGATATCGTTCTCGAAGGAGGGCTCCTGAACTTCGTCAAGAAGTCGGTTTCATAGGAACCGGCCCTTAAGAGAAGGTGAAGGCCCCCGCACGCGGGGGCCTTCTCATATCAGCGTACTCCACGCCGGCTATCTGCGTTTCGCGGTTCTCTTACGCGCAGGCTTCCCGGATCCCTTCCCGCCTGCCGTACTTCGCGATGTCTTCTTCCCGATCGCCTTCTTACCCGCAGCCTTCTTCCCGGTCGCCTTCTTACCCGCAGCCTTCTTACCTGCAGCTCTGCGTGACGTCTTCTCAGGCCGCGGCTTTCCGGCCGTAGCTTTTCGCCCCGACTTGCCGGCCCGCACGCCCACCATGCTCTCGCCGGGTCTTGCGTGGCCGATGAGTTCGCCTTTCATCCTGAGTTCCGGCGTCTTTATGACCACCTTGGTCCCCGGCGGGACGCTCGTGGTGAGCCAGACATTGCCGCCCACCGTCGAGCCGCGCCCTATGACCGTGTCACCGCCGAGAATGGTTGTACCCGAGTAAACGGTGACATTGTCCTCCAGAGTCGGGTGCCGCTTGATGTCCCTTAAGAGGTTGCCGCGCTCGTCCTTGGGGAAGCTCAGCGCTCCCAGGGTCACTCCCTGATAGATCTTCACGTTATCGCCGATGAGCGTGGTCTCGCCTATCACCACGCCCGTGCCGTGGTCGATGAAGAAGTTCCTGCCGATGGTGGCGCCCGGATGTATGTCTATCCCCGTAATGGCATGTGCGTATTCCGACATTATCCTAGGCAGCAGGGGCACTTCCAGGAGATAGAGCTCATGCGCTACCCGGTGCACCATTATGGCCCTGAGGCCCGGATACGAGAATATGATCTCATCGAAGCTCTTGGCGGCCGGGTCGCCATCGAAGGCCGCCTGTACGTCGCCTTCCAACAGCCGCCGTATCTCGGGGATCTTGCCTATAACCGCGGCGGCGTTCTCCTCGCCGTGTGCCTGGCAGAGGTCGCAGCCCTCCCTCGGGCGCTGGCACTCATGCACCAGGCTCTTGGCTATCTGGCTTGAGAGCGCATCGAATAGCTCCGACATATGCACGTGCAGGTGGGGCTCGAGGTCCCAGTCGGGAATGTCCTGCTTACCGAAGTACCCTATGAAGAGCACTTCCTGGAACAGCGCGAGTATCTCCTTTACCGACTCGTCGGACGGCACCGAATAACGGCTCGCGCACCTGAAGAACTTGCTCTTGCGGCATATGCCGGCGAGCTTCCTTGATACCTTTCCGAGCTGCCTCTTGTCCAACTCAAGCACCTCCCCTGGTGTTCCCTGCTACTCGCCCCCGCCTTCCTGACTCTCCCCGGTCTCGTCTTTCTGTCTTAACGCATCGGGGGCCAGTCTCCCTATATGCTCGGCAATATCCCTCATCACATACAAGGAGTTTCTTTCCCGCGAAGCTATGCTCTTCACCAGGAGCTTGGCCCTGAGCCGCTTCGACGGCGAATCCAGCACAACTACCGGCCCCCACGGCGTATCATGGGTCTCGAGCCCGCGGGAAGCCAGGTCGGGCGCGAAGCCTTCGACCTGGCCGACCCAGTAGACAATGGCCCCCTCATCCTCAATATAGGTTATTACATCGTCCGCGTTCGCCAGGGTGTCGGGGACGGGATTCCAGAACATCCTCCTCAGCGTCCGCGCGTCGACGGCCGTTTTCTCATAGTTCTCCGTTATCTCGCCGAGAAGCATCCTCTGCTCGAACCGGAGGAAACGCGAAATGCCCCGCACATACTTGGCCCCGTGGAACCTGTCATGCCAGAGCTGGCCCACCTGGGAGTCCACCCGCCACAGGAACCCGAAGTTGACCGCCTGGCCGCCTTCGCTTTCAGACAGGATCGGGGCGTTCTCCACGTCCCACGACAGCACATCGTAGGCCGGAAGGCCGTAGGCGGCCTCGTGAGGACCCGGCACAGCCATATATCGGCCCTCGCCCGGATGAGTCCCGTACTCCAGCGCGCCTCCCCTGAAGAGCCGCATGCCCATTCTCACCGATTTCCGCTCGCGCGCCCCACGTCTGTCCAATTCCTCAACCGCCTCGCCCAGCAAGAAGACTGGATTCCTGGCCCAACCCTCCGGGCTTGCCGTGGGGCCGTCCCAGTACTCGGGGATGGGCACGCTTACATAAGCCGAATCCGGCCCCAGCGCGCCCTGCAGGTAGAAGAGGTGCCTGTCATAGTCATATCCCACAATTATGAAGAAGCCGCGGTAGGCGTCGTCTTTGAGAAACGGGGCTATCACGGGTCGGCCGTTGTCTATCTCACCCTTTATCAATGACTTAACCACATCGATGGACTTATTCATCTCCCAGTGGCAATCGGGATGGCCCGAGTTCCTGGCGGCCTGGCTCAGCACGTCCACAGGGTAGAGGTCCCTCAGGGGTTCATATGCCTCGGTGCTGTCATAGACGAACTTGAAGGCCGACCTGGAAAACCCCACCAGCGTGTAGTAGCCGCTTACGGTCCCGGTGGCCTTGAGACATGACGCCAGGGCATGTAATCCCATGTTCCCCGAGTCATAGTCGAGCTCGAAAGGCTCGACCCCATCCAGCACTTTTGCGGTACCGGTCCTCTCATACATCTCTTCGGCCCCGGCTGAAAATGTCCCGAATAGAGTTAAGACCATTAAAATCAATAAGATAGCTGCCGCCCACCCGCGGCAATAGGACATATCCATACAAACCTCCTTAATATGTTCATTCTATCAGCATTTTAAAGAAAATCTTGACACAAATCAAAGGCCTAATATACTTGTTTCGGCTTAAGCGGGTTCAAGCAGAAGGGGGTGAGTTCATGGCAGTCCGAAGGAGCAAGAAGAAGACTACCCGTAGGAAGGCTACCAAGAGGAAGACCGCGCGCAAGAAGACCACCAAGCGGAAGCCTGCGCGCAAGACCGCCGGGAGGAAAAAGACCGCCAAGAGGAAGACCGCGCGGCGGAAAGTAGCCAAGAAGAAAACCACCAGGCGCAAAGCCGCCAGGAAGGCGAAGAAGAAGACCGCCAGGCGGAAGCCGGCGAAGAAGAAGACCACCCGGAAGAAGGCGAAGAAGACCGTCAAGAGGAAGACAGCCAGAAAGAAGACCGTCAAAAAGAAGAAGACAGCCAAACGAAAGACGGCAAAGAAAAGGCCCGCCCGCAAGAAGGGGACTACCAAGAAGGCCACCATTATGGCCAAGCGCAGGGTTTCCAGGCCCAAGCCCATAATGAGACCCAAGCCCACCTATTCATGCGCTCTGTGCGGCGTCGAGGTCGCCATAACGAATGAAGGCCTGGGTATCAGCAGACTGATCTGCTGTGGCCGCCCGATGACCCGGAGAAGATAATCTAAGCAATATCAATTCATTAAGGTCATCTGACCGGGAAGTGCACGCTTCATACATCCAAGGTCCCGCGGTGTATTCTATCCGACCCATATACCGCGTAATCAGAACTATGTTGAAATCCCGCGACTTTGGGTTATCTTTATTGCCTGAAAGAGGATAGCCGGGAATGTGGACTGATAAGACACCTGAGTGGATGCGTGAAATCGGGCCCTACAACCTCCACAAGATGACACTGAGGAAGAAGAAGGCCTGCCTCCTCGTGATCGACATGCAGAACGAGTTCCTGTCCGAGAGCGGCGGCGACTTCTTCCACAACGCCCTCGACATAGTCCCCAACGTCAAACGCGTCATACAGGCCTGCCGGAAGGCCGGTATCCCGGTCGTCTATACCGGCCATGCACACGAGGACCCCGCTGTGGACGGCGGCATGACGGCCGAGTGGTGGCCCGAGATAAAGGAGGGCCGGTGCCTGGTCAAGGGCAGGAAGGGCGCCGAGATCTACGCGCCGCTGGTGCCGCGCAAGGACGAGGAGGTCATCTGGAAGCATCGATACAGCGGCTTCCATAACACCGGCCTGGAGACCGCGCTACTGGGAATGGGTGTGACAGACCTCATCATCACGGGTATTCTCACCAATATCTGCTGCGAGACGACCGCCCGGGACGCGTTCATGCGCGACTTCCGAGTCTTCTTCCTGGCCGATGCAACGGCCACATCCGAGCCCGAGTTCCAGGTGGCCACGCTCAAGAACCTGGCCTATGCGTTTGCGTATGTACTGACTGTGGACTCGCTTGTAAAGCAAATCTAACGGCCGGGCAGGCCCACCTGCCCCTCTACCTGCCGAACCACTCCGGATGCCGGGGGTGAGGCCGTATATTTGGGCAACTCAGCGCTTCTCTGTATCCCGGAAGGCTATTCCACACCCGGGACAATAGCGTGGCCAGTAGGTTGACCCGAGCGAGCCTCCACACCTCGGGCAACGCCAGCCCGCGAATAGCAGCACAAGCTTCGCCACGAGAAGTGAGACCGCGAGGAGGCCCCAGAAGGAGAAAGGCAATCCCAGCGCCCCAGCGGGTATTAACCTCGACACAAGCGCCATGAAAGCCGCTACAACAACGACCGCGAGACCGATGATCTGGATTCGGCGCTGCCGGTCCAATCTCGCCAATATCTGCTTCATTTCCTCATCGGAAACACCAGCCCTCAGTTCACTCATCATCTACCCCTCGCAATTTGCACTGCGCTCCTTCTTCTCATCAGGCCGCCGATTCAGCTGCCGGCCACCCCGCTGCGCCCCGGCCGGGGCTCAGGCGCACCGCAGCAGTTCATCTCTTCCTCGCGATGTACTCAATCCTCGCCTGCTTCAGCATCCTCCCTTCCCACAGCTTCTCAAACAGCCTCTTCTCCTTGCGTACAATCTCAAAGGCCCCGAAGTACACATCCGCCTCATCGTCCTCGAAATGGGCGAAATGCTCACTCTTCAGGATATCCTTCGCCGGCGCCGTATCGCAGAAAGGTTCCCAGGTCTCCGCATCGTCTATCGAAAGAAAATTCACGAAGCACAACCCATCCGGCCTCAGCACTCTGGCGATCTCTCTAATCGAGAGCTCGATATCCGGCTTCGTCATGAAGTCAATCGCGTTGTATGAGTATACGAAGCTGAAACTGCCATCAGGGAAGGGAATGAAGCGCATATCCCCGCCGATGATGTTCAGGGCCATGGCGGTGTCCGCGCAGAACCGCTGTGCCTTCGCGAGTGCCTCTTCTGCGATCTCGATGCCGCAGGTTCTGTATCCATAGTGATAGAACAGCGACAGTGGAGGGCGGGAACCGCCTGCCCCGCAATCCAGCACCTCTTTGGGCAACGGGCTTCTATTGCATTGCCGCAGGAACTCATACAGGGGCGTCGCCCAGATGACATCTATCATCGGGATTCTCCTCCTCCCACATCTTTATCCCCGAATGCATTAGTATGCGGCCCGCTGCTCATACTGGTCCTGTCAATTACCGATCTCATGGTTGCCGCTTCTCTCTGAGCGTGTCACTCTGCAATCCATACTTACCCGTGAACCGCAGAACTGTCAATACCGAGGGACATCTGTCGGGCTTCAGGCCGTCCAGTCGTACCGCAAGGCGCCTGGTGTATAGAACCGCCCGTCTTGACACACATAATCGGCTCACGCTAGAATCATACTCGCTTCTGGCGCTCTCAATAGGTAAAAGCGATGCAGAGGCCTGTTTGTATTCTCGCTCCGCATTCTCAAGGGGAAGGAGGATAACCATGCCGGAATTCTCATCGTCGTTCTCAGGCCTGGCTAACGACAGGAAGCTGACGGAGGCAGAACTCATCCGGGCAATCCGTTTCATGATTGCCGCGGAGTACGAAGCGGTTCAGCTCTACATGCAGCTCGCCGAGTCAACGGACAACAAGCTGGCAATCGACGTGCTCGAGGACATTGCGAATGAAGAGCGTGTTCACGCCGGGGAGTTCCTCCGGCTGCTTCACGAGCTGGCACCGGATGAGCAGCGATACTACGCAGAAGGCGCCAAGGAAGTCGAAGAGGAGATGGGGAAGTGAAGGCATAGGATAAGCTATCCTGTAAATGGTCCGGCGCCAGTGGTCAATTCCCGTGGACACGGCCGGGGCGAGGCCGGCGGTGTAAGAGGGCCTCATCTAACGAGTAGCACGGGCCCTGAGGAAGTACTGCCCCCCGATGTCACGCGGTAGAAGTAAACACCGGCAGGCATGGGGCGGCCTTCCTGATCGCAACCGTCCCAGCTAAGGCTATGAATACCGGCTTCCATGTGTCCCCCTCCGAGGCAGCGTACCCTGCGGCCTTCAACAGAGAACACCTCCACCCAAGCCCAGTCGGCATCAGTTATGCTAAACCTTATCTCCGTGCGTTGTGTGAAAGGATTGGGGGAAATCCTCGACTCAATAGAAGTCCCGGCCGGGTCACAGGCCCTATAATGGTCGCCCTGGACGCCGGAAGTACCGCAGTCCTGTACCCAGGTAATCCCGGTGAGAGTTTCCAGGAGGTCCCGGAACTCCGCCCACGCCGTGGAGTCCCC
>JASFEA010000067.1:0-17793 GCA_050125095.1 bacterium | reverse complement strand
AGCAGCTCAAGAAGACAATAGAGCTCCAGCCCAGAAGGCCGTACCCGCATTTCAGGCTCGGTCGCGCCCATCTTGACAGGGCTTTCGAGGAATGGCAGACCGACCAGTTCCAGGAGGCTAACCTGTCGCTCAGGCGGGCCATGCGCTTCCAGCCCGGCTTCGTCGACGCGGCGACCTATCTCGCCCTCTGCTATCTCGACACCGGCCAGCCCGACTCATCCGTCAAGATCCTCGAGAGACTTCCCTCCGACAGCCTCGGCACCGACGCGTATCTTGTCATGGGCATGGCCTACAATGAGCGGGGCGAACTCGGCTCATCCTATGAGGCCTTCTCAAGGGCCCTCAGCCTCATGCCCGACTCCCAGCGCCGGCGGTACCTTTCGCTGGACGTGATCGCGACGGGCGACGAACTCAGGGCGCTGGCCAAAACCAACCCGGGCCACATGGACTCGGTCACAATCCTGCTCTGGAGAAAGCGGGATCCCAACCCCGCGACGCGCGTCAACGAGAGGCTCGTGGAACATCTATCGCGGGTCAGTTTCTCGGACTTCCACTTCTACGTGCGCAGGCTGGACAAGCCGGGCTCGCTCACCACGCGCGGCGAGGTCTTCATCCGATACGGCCGCCCGCTCAACTGGTATTACGACCCCTTCGGCACCAACACATTCGCCGGCGACGTGCTGAACCCGACCGAGCGGCTGATGACGACGCCGTTCACGACGCGGTTCGAGGATTACGCCGAGCAGGCGTCGCGCTACAGGTCGAGCCGGATGGGAAAGGAACGCCCGCGGTGGATGTGGGTATACGACGGCTTCGTTCTCAACTTCGAGGACACGTTCCTCAACGGCGACTACTCCTTCCCCTACGAGTACGACTGGTCGGCCTACAGGTACGCGTATATGGAGGAAAACATACCCGAGGTCTACGAGCAGGACATCAAGAAACTCATGAAGGTGGAGCTCGTCGGGCTTTCATTCATGGAGCCCGACGGGTCGACGCGCTTCAAGATCGCCTATGCCTGCGATTTCAACGGCCTCGTATTCGACCGCGAATACGACTGGCCGAGGGGGGAATTCGTCGTCGAGGGGGCCCTGCTGGACACGCTCTATAATGAGGTCTCCCACTTCACGCTGACCCGCAAAATACACGCCGACTCCACGGCCATCTACCTCACGACCTGCCCGCTCATAGACACGCTCAACGTGAGAGTGCCGACGGGCAAGGGCGTGCTCGCAATCTCGCTCACTTCCAACCAGAACGACGCCGTGGGCTTCACGCATCGCGACGTTAACGTGCGGGCCTTCGGGGACAGTCTCGAGATAAGCGACCTCGAGCTCAGGTTCGACGAAGAGGGCCGGCCCAACCCGTCCCGGATGTATGAGACCAGGAGCAAGGCCTATATCGCCTTCGAAGCCTACAACATCGCCACCGGGGAGGACGGCAGGGGCAGGCTCGAGGTCAGCTATGTGTTCCGCAGGATCCCGGAGCGGCGCTCGAGAACGCAGCGCCTGCTGTCATTCTTCGCGCGCACCGTGGGCATAAAGCCGACCACGGAAATCGTGTCGCTCGCGAGCGGCTACGAGATGAGAACCGACGGCGGCACAACGAGCCAGGTCATGGGAATTGACCTCTCGAGTCTGATTGCGGGATACTATGAGGTCGAAGTCCTTATAAAGGACGTCGAGACGGGAGCGGTCACGAGCCAGTCGACCGAGCTCGGCATCGCGTCCGAGCTCACGCTCTAGAAGGTCGCATCCATTAAAGTGCGCACCTGTAAGGGGGCACACCCATAGAAGGTCGAGCTCGATAAAGCGCCGTTCTGATAGAAGGCAGCGCTCATGAAAAGAAGGAAGACCACATCCCCGTGGAAGTACATAGTCCTCGCGGTCATTCTGCATATGGCCATACTGCTGCTTCCCGGGCGCATGTACGAGGTTCTATTCCCGAGCACGTCGCCCGAGAGCTCGGGGCCGCCGTCGGATCTCATGCCCAATTTCGAACAATTCGCCATCCACGTGATCTATATCGATGAAGCCGAGCCCCAGGTGGAGTTACTCACCAATCCCAAGGTGGAAGTCGCCCCTCTTGAGGCCGAGGCCGAGTACGTGGAACGCCTGAGGGAGACCGTGACTCCCGAAGAAAGAGACGCGCCGGACCGGCCCGAACCGGCCGGAGGAGCTGCGGGGCCCGAGCCCACGGGAGAGGGGGACCGGATCGACGACGTTCCCGGCAGAGGCGGAGATGACGGTGTCCTCGTAGTCGAAGAGCCCAGGTTCTACCCGCCGGTGCCCAGTCTCATAGTGCCGCCGTCCGTTGAAAATCTCGACCTCGAGGACCTGACCATAACGCTTCAGATTCTGGTGAGCAAGTGGGGGCGGCCTCTTGAGGTTGTAATATCGAACGCCCCCGCGGACCGCAGGGTCTATGACCGGATAATGGAAGCGGCGATGCAGTTCCGCTTCCGCCCGGCGCGGCGGGGGACCGAACCCGTGGAAGCATGGATAGAGCTGCCTCTCAACCTCGAGACAACGAGGAGAGATTGAGAGGCGCCCTACTCGTCTTCCTCTTCTTCCGCTTCTTCCTCCAGCTCTTCCCTGGAGGACTCGATGATCTCCGTCGCCCGGTCGGCATCCTCATCGTCGACGTAAATCGATATGCCGCCCGAGGTCTCCACCGGCGGGAACTCGAGCCCGCTGAGAGTTGAACTCGGCCCCTGGTAGGCCGGGATCCCCTCAGACTCGAGCAGGCTGATTATGAAATCAGCCTGCCACTGGTGGTCGCAAGTGTAGACCTCCGAGGTCGCCTCGCTGGGAATGGATCCGGTCTCCGGAGCATCGACGAGCGATCCTTCCTCCCCGCAGTAGGGACAGGTATCGCCCTCGATCGTCCTCCCGCAGGTAGGACATTCCATCATCTGACCTCACTGCTATTCAGCTGTCCGTACCGGGAGCCGTCGATTAGATGCCTCAGTCCACGACTTCGTAGTCGGCATCGACAGCTTCGTCCCGGCCGCCTTGCGCCTGCTCGTCGGCTCCTCCCGCAGGACCGGCCTGCGGCCCCGGGCCCGCGCCCGGACCGGCGCCCGGACCGGCGCCGGCGCCCGCCGCCTGCTGATATGCGGCCTGTGCAGCCTGCCCGGCCACCTGCATGAGAGCGTCCGTCGAGGCTTTGAGCTCCTCGATGTTGTCACCCTCGAGAGCCTGCCTGGTGCGGCTTATGGCCGCCTCAACCTTGGCCCGGTCATCAGCAGAAACCTTGTCGGCCATCTCCTTGAGATTCTTTTCGGTCTCATAGACGAGCTGGTCGGCTCGATTCTTTGCTTCGACCTCCTCGCGCCTGCGCTTGTCGTCAGCACCGTGAGCTTCGGCGTCCTTTACCATTTTATCTATTTCCTGCTCGGTAAGTCCACTCGAAGCCTCGATCCTGATCGACTGAGCCTTACCCGTCGCGAGGTCCTTGGCGGATACATTTAATATCCCGTCCGCGTCAATGTCAAATGTAACTTCAATCTGCGGAACACCCCTCGGGGCGGGCGGCAGCCCGGTCAGATGGAACTTGCCTATTGACTTGTTGCCTGCGGCCATCTCGCGCTCGCCCTGGAGCACGTGAACTTCGACACCCGGCTGGCTGTCGGCGGCCGTCGTGAATATCTCCGACTTCCTCGAAGGAATGGTCGTGTTGCGCTCGATCAGCCTCGTGAAGACGCCGCCCATGGTCTCGATGCCCAAGGAGAGCGGGGTAACATCGAGAAGCAGCACGTCTCTCACTTCGCCCGCGAGCACGCCGCCCTGAATGGCCGCGCCTATGGCCACGACCTCGTCGGGATTGACGCCCTTGTGAGGGTCCCTGCCGAAGATCTTCTTAACGGCTTCCTGCACCGCCGGCATTCTGGTCTGCCCGCCGACTAGGATGACCTCGTCGATATCGCTCGGGCTCAGCTTGGCGTCCTCGAGCGCCTTCCTGCAGGGCCCCACCGTCCTCTCTACCAGGTCATCCACAAGCTGCTCGAGCTTGGAGCGCGAGAGCGTGATGTTAAGGTGCTTGGGACCGTTGGCGTCGGCCGTGATGAACGGCAGGTTGATCTGCGTCTCCTGCGCGCTCGAAAGCTCGCACTTGGCGCGTTCGGCGCCTTCCTTGAGGCGCTGCAGCGCCATGGGATCGCTCTTGAGATCGATTCCCTGCTCTTTCTTGAATTCCTCTGCAAGCCAGTCGATTATGCGCTGGTCGAAGTCGTCGCCGCCGAGATGGGTGTCGCCGTTGGTCGCACGAACCTCGAAGACGCCGTCCCCTATCTCGAGAATCGAGATGTCGAACGTGCCGCCGCCGAGATCGTACACGGCGATCTTCTCATCCTTGGCTTTCTTATCAAGGCCGTAGGCGAGCGAAGCCGCCGTCGGCTCGTTGATGATTCGCTTGACGTTGAGCCCCGCGATCTTGCCTGCGTCCTTTGTCGCCTGACGCTGGGAGTCGTTGAAGTAAGCGGGCACGGTTATGACCGCGTCCGTCACCTTCTCGCCGAGATAGTCCTCAGCCGTCTGGCGCAGTTTCTGTAGAATCATGGCCGAGATCTCGGGAGGCGAATACTCCTTGCCGCCCGCCTTGACCCTGGCGTCACCGTTGGGGCCCTGAACGACCTCATACGGCACTTCGCCTATCTCCGACTCAACCTCGCCGAACTTCCTGCCCATGAACCGCTTGATGGAGTAAACGGTGTTCTGAGGGTTGGTAATGGCCTGCCGCTTGGCGGTAAGCCCGGCCAGCCTCTCGCCCGTCTTGGTGAAAGCGACTACAGACGGCGTTACCCTGCTTCCCTCCTGGTTGGTAATCACGGTAGGCTCGCCGCCCTCCATAACCGCGACACATGAGTTTGTGGTACCCAGATCGATTCCGATGATCTTACCCATTTTCATCTCCTCCTTAGCGGCCAAGGCCCGCATGAGTGCGGACCGGCCCGAATTTGCGTTATCTTGGTTCCGCTTGTTATCCAATGCAATCGTTGTGCCAGTGCCCTTATGGCTCATATCGTCAGCATAAAGATTTATTTATCAACCGGTTAAACAGATTCGACCCTTCGGGCCAGCGCATGCATTGAGCGGCTTCCCATGCCAATGTGGCAGGTTCTAGCTGAAATCTGGCAGGGATTTCTCAGGCCGGGTCAGGACACCGCCGTCCGCAGCGCCGCCACCTTCAGGGACCGGTGGCCACGGGGATACTGGCCGGTGGACCCTGGAGCGGCACATCCGGGAAATCATAGGGATAGGCCGCGAGCAACTCGTCCCAACGCGTGTCCTCGGCGAAATCCAGAGCCGTTTCGGGAGCGCCGTATTCGGGGCAGTAGTAGCCATACTCGGACTTGTAAGGCAGGAGCACAGTCAGGCCATACGCGCTCCAGACGGGATCGTGGCGTTCGGCTAGAACGCAGTCCAAGAGCCGCTCCTTGACGGTCTCGAGCCTCGTCCGGGTGCTGTCACAGTCCTCCACCTTCAGCAGGCAGTGCGCCAGATGATATACGTCGACCACTTCTTCTCCAAACATGCAAATGGCAGAATAGACCCAGCTGATTCTGGCGTGCAGCCTGGCGGGGCATGAGAGGTAATCGCCTGCGACTTCATCAAGCGCTTGGACCAGCGAGGCAAGACTGTCCGCCCAGACCGCGCTCACCGTGAGATTCTGATACCAGTCCTCCTCGACCCATATGTCCCTGCGAGCCCAGACCGCATCGACAATGAAACGCGCGAGTTCCTCACTGGACATGTCCGGATCTGCATGCATCGCATTGCAGATGTCTTCCATGGGAGCGTCCCAGAACGCATAGCCGCAGTAATTCTCACTGCCCACGTATATGTCCGTACAGTTCCTCAGCTCATAGGCCGACTCCACCGCCCCCATGAAGCAGTTGCTGGTGAAAACAGTGAGGTCCACGCCGCCGGCATTCCCCACCGCCCACGATATTTCATCCATTGTAAGAGCGTCGTACTGGCTCGAGCGGTCGAAGCATGCGCCCCGCCATCCCCCGCCGTGGCCGTAGAACGCCAGCACATACCTCCGGGCGGGATAGTGCGTCTTGGAGTAATCGATGAAGTCGAAAAGGGTGTGGCCGTCTCCCATGTTGACTTCACCGAGTTCTTTGCAGAGAGCAGGAATATGTGCGTCCGTCACGTGCCAGATTCTTGCCGAGTCTCCGTTGGTGTCCCTGAGCACGACGAAGTCCACGCTGGAGCCCGAGGCGACCCTTCTGCAGAAGTCCTCCATTGGATCATATGAGCCCAGGGGCGCATCCGCCTGGTCATAGAACATGAAAGTCCAGGCCTTTTCCTGATCGCCCGGACCTGTCGATGCCCCATCGCCGCAGCCGGAGAAGATGGAGGCTGCCAGATAGAGCATTGACAGCGCTCCCAATAGTGCGGTCCGGCGACCGCCTCTGCCAGCGGTGCCGTGAAGAATTCTTACGAGTGACGTGCTGGTGCCTTCCATAGACGGGCCCTCCCGGTTTTGAACCGAAACTCGGGGGACTCCTCCTGGAAATACTCTCCCTAAGATCGCGAGGGATGTCAATGGCTTGACAGCGGCGCCCATCGCCGCTCGAAGTCGTCCGACATCGCCTGAGCCGGATTCCACGCAACACCGGGATGCGGACATAAGGGGGCCTGACCCCATTAAACGAGCTTCCGGAGCGAGCTGCTGGGGCCAGACCCCTGGACTTCCTGTCCCGCGCAGGCGGGCTTCCCCGCTCCGCGCCGCCTACTCGGGTGTACCGATGGAGTTCACATAGGGATAACAGGGGATGATGTTGAACTCGACCCCGAGCTCATCCCTGAGCTTGCGGGCTTCGTCGACACTGTCATAGGGAACGGCCAGGTAGGCCTTGACTCCCGGCTTTCCCGCGAAGGCCGCGATCTGCTTCCTGGCTTCATCGCTCCCAACGGTCGACGGGGTCTCGACCTCGATCAGCCTGGTCTCATCACCCTTGACGGCTTCGATGTCAGGGGTCAGACCATCGACCGGCGTAGGAGCGCCCCGGAGACCACCGATATGGTCCGCCCTGACTTCGAATCCGTCCTTTTCAAGTGAATTGACCAGCACGTTCGCCAGAAGAAAGTGCATTAACTCTTCGATCTGGTCACGCTCGGACACTTGTCCTCCCTGCGAACACCCATGTCCCTCGCCGACGCCAATTCAATGTCAAGAACTCAGGTGTTTGCGCGTCGTAATACCAGGCTGAGATCGCGCGGGCCGAGTGAGTCCCCGTCGTTAGCCATGACCACAGCACGATTAAGAACATTCTTTAGTTCATGAATGTTTCCATCCCATGCCGACCGGCGAAGCATCGCCTCGGCCTCGCGACTCAGCTTGCTGATTCGCTTGGACTCCCGCTTCGAATAGAGCCCGACGAAGTACCTGGCGAGTGGCACTATGTCGGCGTCCCTTTGCCTCAAGGGCGGGATCCTGATTCTCACAACCGAAATCCTCATGTAGAGCTGGCTTAAGAAGCGCCCCGATCTTGACTCCTCTAATAGGTCCTTCTGGCTCGAAAAAATGAGCCTTGCCCAAGAGCCCTGATCCCTGCAGGAGGCGATCCTGTCCTCTCTACAATCAAGATAGGCCAGCAGCATACGCTGGCTGACGGCATCGAGCAGGTCGACGCCCCGTACATAAATGCTTCCCCACTTCCGCTCTGCGGCCTGGAGACGGGCCAGGATTCTCCTGCCCTCACCCCCTGCGCGCGTCTCAGGCACGCAGAAGATGCTGTCATAGGCCATTTCGCTGCGAGCCGAAGCCTCATGGATCCGGCGGGCACAATAGGCTTTGCCCACCCCGCTTTCACCCTCGACAAGGACATTCGCCGAGCATTCCGCGGCCTTCCTCATAAGGTCCAGCACTGGCTGCATCCTCGGATCACTGCTTGTCATCTCACCTCAACCTCCCGGCACCCCAACACCACCACCCTGCCCCTGGGCTCTATTCCGGTTTACAGCATGGCAGCAAGACTCCCCGCTACCAAACCAACCGCGTACCAGAATAACTTGAGGATGATTGGTGTCGGGGTGACAGGCTCGCAGCTCGGATTGATCTGGCCGGGATCCCCACCTTCCCCGGCAGCGTCGTCATCCGCCCAGCAAGCATTTGTGAGCGTTAACAAAGTCAATGCGGTCACAAAGCTCAATATGAGGAACAATACCAAGCTCTTCTTGACCATAAAAACCCTCCTTTTCGTGCTCCCGATCACACTTCCACCCTATATAAAGGCAACTTCCGTTCCCGCGCGGGAAAAAGGCCGAGTTTTTTGCATCGCTAACTAGTTGTTATTTAAGCAAATAAAATGGGATAGGAGCAGGCCGTATGCGCGGATTCGGTCGGATTCGTACAGAAATACGAGAATTCGTAACCTGAAAAGGCGATCCGACCTCAAAAGCGGGTGTGCTGAAGCGATTGAAGCATGTTTAGGAGAGGTAATATATTGAAATTTAAAAGATTAATACAGGCATTGGCTTAAGAGGGCATGAGTCCTCTGCCATGAGATTAGATTCGTACGATTATACGACTCGTATGATCGTACGGAGGGTTATCACCCACTAGTTGGGGGATTTTGCTATGCCGTGGATCTTGATTTTCTTGCGCAAGGTGGCCTCGTGAATGCCCAGATTTCGGGCCGCCCTGGATTTGTTCCAGTTCGTCCTTCCCAGCTCCTCGGTGATAACGCTTTTCTCGATATCGGCGACAATCTCGGGAAGCGTACTCCCCTTCACACTGCGTTGACCCGTCCTGGCCCCCTTTATCACCTCTTCCGGAAGATCGGTTATGAGGATCTCATTACCGTCGGAAAAAACAACGGCCCGCTCGATACAACGCTCGAGCTCGCGTACATTGCCGGGCCAGGAATAGGCCCGGAGTACGTTGTGGGCCTCCTCCGACACGCGCTTCAGCGACTTGGAGTTCTTTGCGGCGAAGTCCTTTATGAAGTGTGCTATGAGATCGTCCAGGTCCTCCATCCTCTCTCTCAGGGGAGGAAGTCCTATCTGAATATGGTTTATACGGTAATAGAGGTCCTCCCTGAAAGCGCCCTTTGTGATTAGGTGCTTGAGGTCGCGATTGGTCGCCGTGATTACACGCACGTCGGCCTTGATTACCCTGGTCCCGCCCACGCGCTCGAATTCCTTCTTATCGATAACGCTGAGTATCCTGACCTGCGTGGCGAGCGGAACGTCGCCGATCTCGTTCAGGAATATGGTTCCCCCGTTGGCACGCTCGAAAAAGCCCGATCGCGGGGCAACTCCCGTCGCGACGCTCTTCTCGATTCCAAAGAGCTCGCTCTCCACGAGGTCCTTGGCTATGGCAGGGCAGTTGACTTCGATGAACGGCCCATCCTTGCGGGGGCTGAGTTCGTGTATCAGGCCTGCGATGAGGTCCTTGCCCGTGCCATTCTCTCCCCTGAGCAGGATGTTGGTATCGCTGGGCGCGGCCTTCTCGACCTGTCTGAATACCTCCTGCATGGCGCGTCCCGGCCCGATTATATTGCTGTAGCGATACCTCTCACCCGCGCGCGCCTTCATATTGTCGATGCTGATGCGCAGATCGCCGAGAGTGCGCGCGTTCTCCGTCGCCAGCGAGACCTGATTGGCGAAAGCTTCTACGAAGGCCTTTTCAAGGTCCGAGAACTTGGTGGGTATGCCTCTTGTGTCGAGGTATAAGAGCCCGAGCAGACGCCTGTCGCGCATGAGCGGCAGGCACATCACCGACATTATGTTATGCGTACGAATGCTCTGGCTGTCCTTGAAACGCGGGTCGTCCATGAGGTCGGTGGCTATTACCGGCTCACCCGTGGAACGAACTGATTCGACAATGGACTTGCTTATGTCCGCTACCTCGCGCAGAGACTCCTCGTCCATCTTTCTCTCGGCAACCGTTACCATGTCGCCGTCTGAACCCGTTGCCAGCATAAGGACTCCCCGGTCCGCGCCCAGGTAGTCCATGGCCAGATCCATGGCGACATTAAGCACGCTGTCCAGGTCCTGCTTCGATATCAGGGCCTGTGATATCCGGCTAAGGGAATGAACCGCCTTCACCTCAATCTCGCCGCTCGGTACCGCCTCCATAGCTCTCACCACCTTTTCGCGGAGGTCATCGATTTCAAGGCTCTCGAAAATACGCGCGGCCTCGGCGAAGTAGTGACGGGCCCTCAGGAAACCGCCCCTCTGCATCGCCTCCATGCCGCCGAGATACAGGGCGTCGGCGAAATCGTACCGCGCCCCTGCCGCCCTTAATATCTCAAGTGCTTCATCCAGATACTTGGAAAAAGTCGCGTGATCCCGGCGCAGATAGGATGCCCGCGCCAGGGCCTTGAACACTCTTCCCATGTGCTGCGACCTGCTCACCGGGAGCAGGTTGGCCCGCGCCGCCTCGAGTTTCTCAAAACCTTCGTCCACCTTGCCGTCCGCGCATAACGCCTCCCCGAGGAGAGCCTGCGCCCTCGCGGTGAGCAGCAGAGACGTCTCGGTGCTGAACCCAACGAGTGCCTCTCTTGCTGCCTCAGCCGCCTCACCGGCATCGCCGAACCTGAGAAGGGCCACTGCCTTTTCAAGCAGGGCCTGATACTTGCCTTCCTCGTCACCGGCGAGGCGCGCCGACGAATGACTCTCTTTTATCAGGGCCAATGCGCCGTCCCTGTCACCTGAGATTATCTTTGCCATCGCGAGATAGCGCTGCAGCTGGGCCTTCAGGTAGAGATCCTCCGGCGGAATGCCTCCCTGAGCCTCCGACAGGGCATTTTCGGCGATCCGCCAATTACCGGCCTCGAGCTCTATCAAGGCGGCCAACATCCGGGCCAGCACAACGCCGCGCTTGAGGCCGGCCATCATGTTGAACTCCAGAGCTTCGCGGGCGAACTCCCTTGAACCCACCAGGTCGCCCATTTCGAGCAGCACGAGAGAATAGGTGTTGGAAGCCGACGCCATGGTTGAAAGCCCCTTGAGATCGCTGTAAATCTCAAGGGACCGCTTGAGGTTTTGCTTCGCCCTCTGGTAATCCATCTGCTTTCTGCCGGCGTAACCGATGGCCTGCAGGCTCTGCGCGGCCATACGGCGGTCGCCCGCCGCTTCGAAGTGGGATACAGCCGCCTGCCAGGCGGATGTGGCTGCGCCGTATTTTCCCGCCCGCATGCGAGTGATGCCCTCCCGGTAAGCAGCCAGACCGGCCTCGGAGGCCATCTGCCTCTCTTCGAAGAATCTGCGTGCCCCGCTCACCACCCCGAGCGACTCCTCTATCTTGCCCCGGGCGGCGTAAACGTAGGCCAGGTCCACGCGCACCCTGGCCAGTTCGATCTCGTCCCCCCTCTTCTCCGCGGCCCGCTCACACCCTTTCAGCATCTCCTCGGCCTCTTCGTACTTGCCGTCCAGGGCTGCGACCCAGGCGCGTTTCCTCGCGGCCTCCGGCCTGTAACCGGACGCCCGCTCGTAATGGTCCCGCGCCGAATCAAAGTCACTTTCGACGAGTTTGAGGTCGCCCAGCTTCTCCTCGATTTCGGCTCGCTCTTTGCCTGCCGCTGCGCAGTCCAGCGCTCGACCGTAGGCCAGAGTCGCGTCCATAACTGAGAAACGGGCGAAGTAGTCTCCCGCCCTCAGCAGATGGGGAAGGGCGTCGGCGGGTCTGCCGCCAGTCTGATAGAGAGAGCCGATCCTGTAGGAATCGGCGGGGCCGATGCCGGCCTTCTCGATTTCCCCGGCGAGCCGGACGGCCGTCTCCTTTGCCCATTGGGGTGACAGGCGCTCGAGTATAACGCCGCGCGTCACGGCATGATTGAAACGCAGCATTCCGGCGCCCGCATCATCGACAAGGTCCCTCTCGACGAGCTCGGATATGTAGGGCTCCCAGCCATGGTGGTCGCCGGCCTCCGCGATTATACTGCGCTCAAGACTGCCTCCGGCCAGAGCGAGAAGGCCGGCCACCCGGACTGCATTTTCGTCAAGTTCGCCTACCTTATTCTCAATAACCTGCTTGAGACTATCGGGTAGAGCTGCCCTGCTGGTCCACTCCAATTCCAGAACGTCATTGCTGATCTTATAGCCGAGATCTCCGCTACGCCACAGGTCAGCAAGCGTTTCCTCGAGAAGCAAGGCGCTCCCGCGCGTGTTCCCTACAAGCGCCTCCAGCAGTTCGGCCGGGACGGATGTGACGCCGAATTGACGTCGGAGTATGTCGGCTATTCCCTCGCTCATCAGGGTCGCCATGGGGACGAACTCCACCCCGGCCTCAGCCACCGGTCCGTCTGCCACGCCTCTTTCCGATTCGAGGCCGATGACCACGGTGACTAAATCGCTGCTGGCCGCGGCGAGCTCGGACATGGCTCTGAGGCCGGCGCCGTCGATTTCTGACGCGGCCCGGATAATGATGGCATGCCTCCGGCCAAGGCTGAGGTCGTAGTCCGCGAGCAGCGAGTCGAGAGAGAAAAGCTCCGGATTCGAAACGCGCGTCGGCAGGTCGCCTCGAGCATGGCGCCGCCCGGCGCCATGCCCGGCCAGCGATCGGACAACCTGGGCGGACAGGGGATCGCTGTCCCCAAGCGTTACTGATATGACTCCGGCCCCCCGCGATTTCAAGCGCGCGCCGACATTGCGGAGCACACTGGCAACGCCCGCATGGCGGCCGCCGCCTACCATTACGGCCCTGCCGGGTTTGCTCAGAATGGCTTCTTCCACGAGCCCGCCATTCATGTCCCAGAGATGCGCAAGAGTCCGCGGCGGCGCCAGATTGCCTGCCACCAGGTCGATATCCCCGAAGGCCCGCCCTATTTCGAATGCCGCGGCTGTTGCGTCGGGAAACCTCTGCGTCGGCTCTTTGCTGAGAAGCCTCATTACGAGATCGTCCCAGGCGCTGTCTACGTCGCCGCTGACGACACCCGGCGGCGGGGGCGTGAACTCGAGGTGCCTGTTCATTATCTCTCTCGGAGAATTTCCCCCAAAGGGGCATGCTCCGGTCAAGGCCTCATAAAGCACGACCCCGAGCGAGTACAGATCGCTCCTGCCGTCTGCGGGATCGGACCGGATTACCTCGGGGGCCAGGTAGGGAAGCGTCCCCTGTATCCTGGGAAGTTTCTCGCCGGCGGCATTGTCGAAACCGACATCGACAAGCTTCACGTCATGACCGTTTTCACCGCCGCAGACAACTATGTTGTCGGGCTTCAGGTCGCCATGCATCCCACCGAGACTGTGGATATGCCTCAGGCCATCAAGTATCCGGATCGCCAGGCCGGGAAGACTCTCGAGGCCGGCTTTTCTTACGTGGTCGACAAGCGACAGGCCGTCAAGGTACTCCATTACCAGGTGCGGGGCACCGTCGCCGTCCTCAACCAGGTCGTAGACGGTGACGACGCGCGGGTGGTCTGCCGCCGAAAGAAGTCGGTACTGAGCCCTCAAAAGGCAAAGGCCGACTTCGTCGCCGGCGTCAACGACCTTGGCCGCGTATTTCCGCCCGGCTGCGTCATGCGCCTCATGAACCCGGCCGAAGCTGCCGGTGCCGATAAGGTCGCCAATCGTATAACGCACGACTACCTCCCGGTTGGTTACATCATATTCCAGCCTGGGGCATTACCGCAAGGGGTCAGGTCTTGAAATGCACAACCACCAGGGGTCATCAGCCAGGGGTCAGGTCTTGAAATGCACATTCAGTGGAAATGCAGGGGAAGGGAATAGGTGGTGAGCGTGCTGGGGATCGAACCCAGGACTTCCTGCTTAAAAGGCAGGTGCTCTACCGACTGAGCTACACGCCCGACCGTGCACAATTTATAGCAATGGGGCTATCAAGTCAATGCCGGGCTGAAAGCACGGCATCGCGGCTGGGGCCTACGGAGACCAGCTCCAGGTCGGCGCCAGAGGCCTTGAGAAGCATGTCGACGTACGAGGTCGCCGCCTGAGGCAGGTCGGCCAGGCGGCCGACGCCCTCCAGGTTCCCAAGCGGCTCCATCGCGCTGTAAACAGGAACGCATTTCTCGAGGACCTCATGGCGCGCCGGGAAGGCGTCGACCCGGCTTCCGGCGCACTCATACTCCCGGCAGACCCTTATCCTGTCCAGGCGGGAGAGCGTATCGAGCTTGGTAACGGCAATTGACGTGACTCCATTGAGCGATGACGCGTACCGGAGGGCCACCAGGTCCATCCACCCGCATCTCCGCGGCCTGCCCGTGGTCGCGCCGTACTCCTTGCCCGCGTCCCGCGCCAGGCTCTGATGGGGCTCTTCCATCTCCGTGGGAAACGGGCCGCTCCCGACCCTGGTCATATAGGCCTTGACCACCCCGACCACCCTGTCGACGCTCGAAACCGGAATGCCCGCTCCCGCGACGAGGCCGTGCACGCCCGTGTTGGAGGACGTGACATAGGGATATGTGCCAAAGTCGACGTCGAGAAGGAATCCCTGGGACCCCTCCAGCATGATCCGCTCATCCCGCGCTATACTTGCCGCGAGTTGAACCTCCACGTCGCCGGCGATCTCCCGCACGAGGTCAAGGCGCCGTGAGCAATAGTCAATCATCTCATCGACAAGTTCGGGGGCGTTTCCCGCAATGGGATTCACGCGCGCCAGCAATGCCAGCCTGGAAGCAAGCCTGTCGGTCGAGAGTATGTCTCCCACGCGTATGCCGAATCGGCCGTACTTGTCCCGGTACGCCGGCCCGATGCCGCGCATGGTGGTTCCGATTCTGTCATCTCCCAGGATCTCCTCGGTTGCGGCCTCTATGCGCCGGTGTATGGGGAGAACGACATGGGCCCGGTTGGAGAGCATGAGCCTGCCGGCGACGCGGAGTCCCGTATCCTCAAGACTCTCTATCTCATCCGCCAGAAGGTCGAGATCCAGGACCACCCCGTTGCCTATCATGCAACGCACGTCTTCCCTTAGAATGCCGCTGGGAATGAGATGGAGGACCGAAGTCCGGTCTCCTACAACCACGGTATGACCGGCGTTGGCCCCTCCCTGGCAACGGACGGCTATGTCGGCCTCGCAGCACAGGCCGTCCACCACCTTGCCTTTGCCCTCATCCCCCCACTGCAGCCCGATCACGCATGTTACGCCCAAATATCCCGTCCTTTGAGTAAATCTTCCACTTCCTTGACTACCTTGGAGACCTGAACGCCGAATATCTCATTCGTCCTCGGCGTCCCCGAAACCGTCTCCAGGAGGGCAACCGTGAATTCGACGAGTTCGGCGCGAGTCTTCCCGATCGGAGACACGCGCAGCACCTTGCCGTGCAGATTACCCTGCCCCCGCGCGAGGTAAATGCCGTGCACCTCCTCCATTACTCCGCACAGCGCCTCCGCGTCCCGGCTCCCCACGTCGAAGGCTACGACCGCACCCGACTGGATCTCCGCCAGCGTCGAGAAGCCGGCGGCCTTGCAGGCGGCCACCACGGCCTGCGCCGCGCGCCGCTGCCAGTCCAGCACGTCCTCGATACCCAGCTCGATTATCCTGTCGACCGCGGCCCCAACAGCATACAAAAGCGCGAGCGGCGGTGTAAACGGAGTAGAGCTCCTGAATGTCCTGGCGAAATACTTCCTGAGATTGAGATAGAAATTGCGCGGCGGCACGCGCTCCATGGCCGTGGCCGCCCTGCCGCCGACGGCGACGATTGAAAGCCCCGCGGGCGACAGCAGCCCCTTCTGGGAAGCGGCTATCACGCAGTCAAGCCCCCAGTCGTCCATCTTGATTTCATCCACGCAGAAGCTCGAAACGCAGTCCGCGATTTTGAGGATGACCCTACCGGGTTTCTCCAGTCCCTGAAGGGCCTTGGAGATGCCGGCCAGATCGGTCAGGCTGCCCGTGGACGTCTCGCAATGGGTGAGCAGAACACCGGCTATGCCTTCGTGCTGGACCAGGTCCCACCGAATGTCCTCAGGCGTAGGAGAGCGGCCGAGCGGGATCTCCATCACGCGCGTCTTTATCCCGTAGGCGCGGCAAATATCCACCCACCTCGCGCTGAACTTGCCCATCACCGGCACCAGGACTTCTTCGCCTTCCGCAAAGAGGCTGGACACAACCGCGTCCATGGCCCCGGTGGCCGAGGATGCCAGCACGGTGGCGGGCGCTGCGGTCCCCAGCAGGGATCTCACCTTGCCGGTCACGTCATCATAGACCGCGCAGAAAGCCGGCGACCGGTGGTGAATGAGGGGCTGCTCGAGCGCCTCAAGCACGAACCGGGGCGAGTTGACGGGACCTGGGGAAAACAACTTCAGGCGTTCAGGCTTTTCTTGATCCAATTCCAGACTTCCTTCTTTCCAAGGCCAGTCTTCGCAGAGAACCGGATGGATTCTACTGCCTTCCCGCCCACTAATCCATATATATCGGCCTCGCGCCTGGCGAGTTCACCCCTCTTTAGCTTATCCGCCTTGGTGAGCACTATGAGGAAGGGCTTCCCCAGGGCCTCCAGCCACTCGATGGCGTCGAGGTCAATGGCGACGGGGAAATGGCGCATGTCCACCAGCAGTATCACGGCCTTCAGGGTTGACCGCACCCTTATATAGTTCTCAATGTCCTCCGTCCAGCGCTTCCGCTCCGCCTTCGGCGCGCTGGCATAACCGAAACCGGGGAGGTCCACCAGCACGAACCTTCCTTCCAGGAGAAACATGTTGATGGTGCGGGTCTTTCCGGGGGTCGAGCTGGTCTTGGCGATGTTCTTCCGACCGACCATGGTGTTTATGAAGGAGGATTTGCCGACATTGGACCTTCCGATTACGCATAGCTCCGGACGCTTCTCCGCCGGGAGATTGGAGCGCGTGAAACTGCCCAGGAATTCTACTTCCATGGTTTGACAGACCCGCGGGCTCTTGAAGCGGCTATGAGGTGGCTTTCTGTTTGCGCCTCTTCGGCCGCTTCTCCTTGAGAACGGGCTCCGACTTGCCGAGCACGAAGTCCTTTGTTATGACGCATTCCTTGATGTCTTTCCTTGACGGGAGATCGAACATGAGGTCCAGCATCTTCTCTTCGAGCACCGAGCGGAGTCCCCTGGCTCCCGTATTGCGCTTCATGGCCTCGGTGGCCACGGTGCAGAGCGCATCGTCCTCGAAGTCGAGCTTGATGCCCTCGATCTCGAATATCCTCTCGTACTGCCTGCACAGGGCGTTCTTGGGCTTCGTGAGAATGGTGGTAAGGTCGTCCTGGTCGAGGTCGTCCAGCGTGCAGATTACCGGAAGCCTTCCTACAAGCTCGGGTATCATGCCGTAGGAAAGCATGTCATCGGGCGTGACAAGCGGCAATATGTCCCTGATCTTGCGGTCTTTCTTGGCAGTGACCTGGGCGCCGAAGCCCATTGTGCTGCTCTTGAGGCGCGACTCGATGATCCTGTCTATGGAGTCGAACGAGCCGCCGCATATGAAGAGTATGTCCTTCGTATTGACCTCTATGAAGCGTTGCTGCGGATGCTTGCGCCCGCCCTGGGGAGGGACGTTGGCTATTGTGCCTTCGAGTATCTTGAGAAGCGCCTGCTGCACGCCTTCTCCCGACACGTCCCTTGTTATCGAAGGGCTGTCGGACTTGCGAGCGATCTTGTCGACTTCGTCTATATAGACTATGCCCTTCTCCGCCGCCGAGAGATTATAGTCGGCGCTCTGGAGGAGCCTGGAGAGGATGTTCTCGACATCCTCACCCACGTAGCCCGCCTCAGTGAAAGTCGTGGCGTCCACTATCGCGAAAGGAACCCTGAGGAACCTGGCGAGCGTTTCCGCGAGCAGGGTCTTGCCTATGCCCGTGGGGCCGATGAGGAGAATATTGCTCTTCTCTATCTCAACGTCATCCTTGCCGCTGGCGGTGCAGAGC
>JASFEA010000066.1:0-18099 GCA_050125095.1 bacterium | reverse complement strand
CGAGGTCCATGTCCTCACCGTAATGCTCGATGGTTTCATCGAACAGGCCTGCCTTCTCCAGCAGCGCCCTTGATACCGACCCGTTGCCGGTTCTGAAGCACTTGGGGGGGATCCTGTCTCTGGACTTGAGCTTGCGGACGCCCTGCCTCTCGATGTAGCGAGCCAGGGAGTGGCCGGCGTATTCGGGCGGGCTCTTGACGTCCCCGATCACGACGGTGTTCTCATCTGAGTGATGCTTCATGTGCTCTTCGACGAACCCCTCCACAACCGTCATGTCGTCGTCGAGGAAGATTATGACGTCGCCGGCTGAAGCGCGGATTCCGGCGTTCCTTGTTGCACCTCTTCCGACGCGCTCGGGTAGCGATATGAACTTGACCGGAAGACCCATGGACTCAACACCGACGCCGTCGGCGTCGACCTCCGTCCCGTCTCCCACGACGGTGACGTCATACTCATAGGAGGTCTTCTGGCGGGCGAGCGACTCAAGCAGGTTCTTGAGCAGCGCCTCGCGCTTGTATGTCGGGATTACAATGCTCGCTCTAGGGGTGTCAGCCATCGTCTCTCGCCGGTTTAGAGTCGGCAGAGTATATCAACGGTGAGGCCGGGCTGTCAACGCATAGGCTTTTCCTTTGCTGAGGCCCGGGGGTTCTGATATATTGAGGCGCCGGAGCACGCTATGGCCATAGAAACAGAAGAGAAAATCGCCAGGTCAGCGGGCCGCGTGAGCGCGGCCACCATGGTCAGCCGCATACTGGGTCTCGGCCGCGACGCGGTGTTCGCAGCCCTCTTCGGGACAAGCTATGTGGGCGACGCCTACAATGTCGCCTTCCTGATTCCCAACTTCCTGAGGAGAGTCTTCGGCGAGGGAGCCCTGGCCGCCGGCTTCATCCCCGTCTACAAGCAATACCTTCACAGGGAGGGCAGCCAGAGGGCCCACCAGCTGTATATCAGGTTCTTCTCTGTGCTCGTTGTCGTTCTGGCCGTGGTCGTGCTGGGCGGAGTCGCCTTCTCCGAGATAATCGTGAAAGTGTGGGCCTTTGGCTGGAGGGACCAGCCTGAGTTATTCGGCCTCACCGTGAAACTCACCAGGATACTCTTCCCGTTCATATTGTTCGTGGGCATCTCCGGTCTCTCGATGGTGACGCTGAACTGCGTGAACTACTTCACCGTCCCGGCGCTTTCCCCGGCGATGCTCAACGCGGTACTCATGGGAGTCGGGGTGGGGCTTATTCGCTACTTCACCGGGTCCCCGGAGTCGGCGGTTCTGTGGTTCTCGGTGGGCACGCTGGCAGGCGTCGTGTTCCAGATTGTCGTGCAATTGCCGCTGCTCTTCAAAACCGGGCACAAGCCGGCGTTCGACCTCAATCTGAGAGACGAGGGCGTGAGGTGGGTGGGCCGGCTGCTGCTTCCCAGCATCATTGCTCTCGCTGCTACCCAGGTGAATGTCCTGGTTGACACCCTGCTGGCCACCACGCTGCCGGAGGGAAGCGTTACTGCGCTCAGGCTCGGGAACAGGCTGTCCCTGCAGCCCCTCGGCATCTTCGTCGCCGCCATTGCCACGGTAACCCTGCCCGCGCTTTCCGATCACGCCGCCAAGGAGGACAGGGGCCTCTTCATGCACGACCTCTCGTTCGCGTTCAAGCTGACGATGACCTTCATGATACCGTCCACCGTGGCCGTGCTCGTCCTCGGCAAGCCCATCGTGCGGCTGTTTTTCGAGCGCGGCGAGTTTACGGCGGCCCGGTCGACCCCCATGACGTCGATAACCTTCATATGTTATTCGCTGGGCCTCGTGAGCTACGGCGGGACCAAGGTGATCACGCAGGCCTTCTACGCGCTCAAGGACACCAAGACGCCCGTCAAGATAGGCGTCGTGGTGGTCATAGCCAACGTCATACTCAATCTCGTGCTGGTGCGGTTGATAGGCCTGGCCGGCCTGGCCCTGGCCACCACCTTTTCGGCGACGATTGGATTCGTGCTGCTGGGCGTCACGCTCAGGGGGCGGATAGGCGACATAGGCCTCAGGTCGCTTCTCAGCATGTCGGCCAAAGTGCTTGTAGCAGCGTTAGTTATGGGTGCGTGCATGTATCTGATTTCGAATTCCCTCGAACCATATACCTCGACCTTCCCGGGCAAACTGCTTCAGGTGGGAGCCGCGGCCGGGGCGGGTCTCATACTTCTTCTGGGCATGAGCTACATCCTCAGGGCCCGGGAGGTCATGTTCGTGGTCGGCATGCTCATAGGGAAGCGGGGAAGAGAATGAAAGGAGCGCCGGGCGAGGCACTGAAGGAGAAGCTCGCCAGGCTCCCGGCTTCGCCGGGCGTCTACATGTTCAAGGACGCAAAGGGCAAGGTCCTCTATGTCGGCAAGGCCAAGTCGCTCAAGTCGAGGGTGAGAACCTATTTCGGGGAAGGCGAACTCCCGTCGCCGCGCACGGAGGCCCTCGTGAGGAACACGCGCGACCTGGACATAATCGTCACGCACAGGGAAGTGGAAGCGCTCATACTAGAGGCCAATCTCATCAAGCACTTCAGGCCGCGCTACAACATAAACCTCCGCGACGACAAGAAATTCCCCTTCATCAAGATCACGACGCGCGAGCCCTTCCCGAGCATATACCCGACCCGGAACCTGAAAGATGAGAACGCCCGCTTCTTCGGTCCTTACACCGACGCCCGCGCAATGAGAAAGACGCTGAAAATACTCACCGATGTCTTCCCGATGAGGACATGCAAGCGGAAGCTCCCCCTGAAGGAGCCCGACCGGGGTTGCCTCAAGTACTATATCGGAAAATGCATCGGGCCCTGCCGGGGGGAGATAACTCCGGCCGAATACAAGAAGCTCGTGCAGCAGGTCTCCCAGTTCCTCTCGGGCAGGATGACGAGCCTGACCCGCGACCTCAGGGAGAAGATGGAAGCGGCTTCGGCCAGGCTGGACTTCGAAGAGGCCGCGAACCTGAGGGACAGGCTCCAGGCCGTCTCCCGGGTGGCCGAGAAGCAGACGGTCGTGTGGCCCAGCTCGCGCGACCGCGACGTAGCCGCGGTGCGCGCGGGACAGGGCCGGGGCGTCGGAGTGGTGCTGAAGGTAAGGGAAGGCAAACTGATCGGCAAGGAGATGTACAGGCTCTCCTTCGAAGGCGAAGCCGGTGACGATGAGATACTCGACTCGTTCCTGGAGCTGTATCTGGGGACGACGACGCTCCTGCCCGAGGAGATACTGCTTGAGAGGCTGCCCGAGGAGGTCGACGTGTTGAGCGAGTGGCTCAGGCAGCTGACCGGAAAGAAGGTCAGCATAAAGGCGCCCCGCACGGGAAAGGGCCACGAGCTTCTCGATATGGCCGCAAGAAACGCCGAGGTCGAGCTGGCGCAGCTCACCCATGAGGGGAAGACGGTCGAGAAGGTCGCAGCTTCTGTCGAGGAACTCGGGAAGTGGCTGCATCTTGCCGCTCTGCCCCGGGATATAGCGGCTTTCGATATCTCCACCATACAGGGTTCTCACCCGGTCGGATCGTCCGTCTTCTTCCGGAACGGCCGGCCCATGAAGAGCCGCTACCGCAGGTTCAACATAAGGACGGTGACGGGCCAGGACGACTTCGCGATGATGCAGGAAGTGCTTCGCAGGTACTGGGGTCATATCGTGAGCGGGGAAGTGGATGCGCCCGATCTCATCGTGGTAGACGGTGGAAAGGGCCAGCTTACAAGCGCCATCAAGGGCGTCGTAGAGGCCGGCGGCGACCCCGATGAACTTCCCCCCATGGTCGGAATCGCGAAGCGTTTCGACGAGATATACGTTCCCGGCCAGGAGAATCCGCTGCAGATCCCGCGCACCTCGCCTGCGCTCAGGCTCATACAGAAGCTGAGGGACGAGGCGCACAGATTTGCCGTAACCTATCACCGCAACCTCCGCACCAGGAAGGGAATGATGAGCGAGCTCGAGGCCATTCCCGGCATAGGTCCGATTTTGTCCAAGCGTTTGCTCAGGGAATTTGGTACACTTACGGCCGTGCGGGAGGCGGACGTAAAGAGGCTGCTTGAGGTGGAGGGCATGTCGAAGAACAAGGCCGAAGCCGTGCTCAGGGCATTCGGAAGAACTGCGAGAAGCGACATATGAGGTTAATGGAGTGAGACTCATCATCAACTACAATACTCTGCCGACGCCGGTCGGAGACCTGTGGATAGGCGCAACTCCCAAAGGGCTCTTCTACGTCAGTTTCGGGTCGCTCGATACGGATGCGCTGGAGTCTTTCTACGGAGACAGGGACGGAGTCACGTTCCTTCTCGGCGGCGGTTTCGCTGACACGGCCGCGCGGCAGCTCAACGAGTACTTCGCGGGGGTCAGGCGGACCTTCGCCGTGCCCTTCGATCTGCGCGGCACCAGCAGCTTCATGAAGAAGGTCTACAAAGTGACTCAGAAGATCCCGTTCGGCGAAGTCCGGAGTTACGGCTGGATCGCGGACCACATGCATGAACCCTATTCGGCGCGCGCAGTCGGGGGGGCGATGGGGCTCAATCCCATCCCCATCATCATACCCTGCCATCGCGTGGTGGCGTCCGACGGCGCCCTCGGGGGATACGGCGGGGGCCTGAGTCTCAAGAAGTGGCTGCTGGCGCACGAGGCGGGACAGACGAGGCTCGGGCTCGAGCCGGGTCTGTTCGGGGGTATGGGGGATGCAGGCAATGAGTGACGGTGTAATGAATGACAGCGTAATGAGTGACGGCATAGAAATAAGACGCGCGGTGGTCAGTATGTTCCAGGCGAATTGCTTTGCCGTCAGGGTCGGGCCCCAGGGGCAAGGATTCATCATAGACCCGGGCGATGAGCCGGATGTGATAGTGGAACTCGTCCGCGAGACCGGGCTTGAGCCCGAGGCGATTCTCCTTACCCACGGGCATATAGACCATACCAATGCCGCCGGCGAACTCAGGCGCCGCTACAGGAGCCGGGTGATCTGTCACAGAGCCGACAGGGCCATGGTCGAGGAGGCGCAGCAGCCCACTCTCTGGGACCTCGTCCGCAATCCCTGCCCTGTCGACCAGGAACTCAACGGTGCGGCGAACCTCAGGATAGGCGGCTGCGATGTTGAGGTCATTCACACCCCGGGCCATACCGCAGGAAGCGTCTGTTATCGCATCGGCCCCTACCTATTCACCGGTGATACTCTCTTCAAGGGGTCCATTGGACGGACCGACCTGCCGGGAGGGTCCGATGTTGATATGATGAACACGCTCGGTAAAACGATTTGTGCGCTTGACGACCGACTCATGGTCTATCCCGGCCACGGCCCGGCGACGACCATCGGCGAAGAGAAGGAGCTCAACCCATTTCTTCAAGGCATCCGGAAGGACAGGTAGAAGACTTCTCGGCCTGGCTTGCCACCGAGCAGGGTCTGGCGCCTAACACCATCGAGGCCTACGAAAGCGACATACGCAAATACCTCGAGTTTCTGGCGGCCGAAGGCAAGGACAGGCCCCGCAAGGCTGAGCCCGCAGACGTTCATTCGTACCTGGCTTTCATGAGCGAGTGCGGCCTGGCGCCGTCGAGCATCCGCAGAAACCTCTCGTCGGTGCGCGCCTTTCACAGGTACCTTGTGGCCGAGCAGGTGACCGAGAGCGACCCCACCGAGACCGTGGCGCAGCCAAGGGCGTGGCGGAGGGTTCCCAGGGCTCTGACCATAAGAGACATAGAAATACTGCTCGCGGCGCCCGATACGAGCCGGCCGCTGGGCATGCGGGACAAGGCCATGCTTGAATTCGCCTACGCGACCGGCATGCGCGTATCGGAGGTAATAGGTTTTCGGCTGTCGGATCTCAACTTCGAGGACGGCACGGCGAGATGCATCGGGAAGGGCTCAAGGGAGAGAATCGTGCCGGTGGGTGAGGTGGCGCTTCGCTGGGTGCGGGTTTATGCAGATACGGTGAGGCCGGAGCTCCTGAGGGGGCGGACTTCCGAGACCCTCTTCCTTAACTGGCGCGGCGGGCGGCTTTCGAGAATGGGGTTCTGGAAGATCCTCGCGGCATGCGTCAAGTCGGCCGGCCTCAGGGCCCCCGTGACGCCGCATGTCCTCCGCCATTCATTCGCCACGCATCTTCTCGAGGGCGGGGCGGACCTCAGGGCCGTGCAGCAGATGCTGGGGCACAGAAACATAAGCACGACGCAGATATATACCAAGGTCGATATGGAGCACTTGATCGAGGTCCACAGGCTGTACCATCCGAGGGAGAGGTACCATGGTGAAGTCGCCAGAAGCAGAGTCGGTTAGCGTTCTTCCTATGATAGCAACGAAGGAACTGAAGCGCATTGGGCGGCTGGCCAAAGAGCGCCGGATGAGCGCCTTTATCGTCGGCGGCATAGTGCGCGACATGCTGATCGGTTATCCCAACACCGACCTCGACGTGACGATCGAGGGAGACGCCGTCAGGGTCGCCCGCGATTACGCCAGGTCCGTCGGGGGCTCGGTGAAGGGAGTGACGAGATTCGGAACCTGCAAGGTCGAAGGCGGCCCGGCGGGCATAATCGACTTCGCGTCAACGCGCACGGAAACCTACTCGCGGCCGGGCGCGCTTCCCGACGTCAGGCCCCGCGCCGATATAATAAGCGACCTCGAGCGGCGCGACTTCGCCGTCAACGCCATGGCCGTGGGCCTTACCGGGTCCTGCCACGGAATACTGCTCGACCCATTCGACGGGTGGGGAGACCTCGAGCGCGGGCAGCTCAGCGTGCTGCACCCGGAGTCATTCCGCGACGACCCTACCAGGATACTCCGCGGGGTGAGATTCGCGGCGCGCTACGGGTACAGATTCGGAAAGCACACCCTCGGTTTTCTCGAAGCATGCGTGGCTCAGGCCTGCATGCAGACCATTTCGGGGAAGCGGGTGAGGCGGGAGCTGGGGCTGATATTCCGGGAAGAGAAAGTGGCTGTTGCGATAAGGCTCATGGAGAAGATGGGATTTCTGCACACCATAGCGATCAGCCTGGGATTCGACGCGAACAAGGTGAGAAGGCTGGGGGCGGCCGACCGTGTCGCGCGGCGGTTTTGCGGCTGGGCCGGCCGCGGCGAGTTCGATTTTGAGGCTTACTGGTTCGGCTATCTCTTCATGGGGCAGACCTCGGCGGCGGAACGGCTCGCGCTTTATCTGAATCTCGACCGGAAGACCAAAAGGGTGTGCCTGTGGGCGGCTTCAAAAATTGAAAGGGCCGCCGGGAATCTCTCGGAACTGAAGCCCGGCGACGCCTACGAGGCGACCAGGCAGCTCCGCAGCCTTCCCTACGAGTCGCTGGCGCTTCTCTATTTCGCATCCGCCAGGAGGGAGCGGGGGATTATAAAGGAATTCATGACGCGTTGGAGAAGCATAAGACCGCTTATTACCGGGGACGATCTTGAAGCGCTCGGCGTCAAGCAGGGCCCTGCCGTCGGCAGGGTGCTCGACAGGATTCTCGAGCAGAAGCTCGCCGGCAAGCTCCCCACCAGGCGCTCGGAGCTGGCCTTCGCCAAGAGAGAGGCCGGGGTCAGGTCTTAGAATGCACAATCTGCCGGGGTCAGGTCTTGAAATGCACAACCTATTAGCTAGCCACCCGCAATCCGGCATCAGCGTCAGTCTCTATGCCGCGGCCGCCGCCCTGGAGCTGGAGAAAGCGGTCGAAATCAATCCCACCAACTCCTCCTTGAGGCTCAATCTCGGCGTGACATACGCCATGCTCGGGAGGACAGCGGAGGCGATTCTTGATGCGGAGCCGGATAATGATATGGCCCAAAGGGCGCTCAGGGTGCTCGGCGGTCCGGCGCCGGAGCAAAGCCGCGGCGGCCTGCAGCATCCTGACTGTGCGCTCTAAGATCTGACTGTGCATTTCAAGACCTGACCCCAAGGTTTTGTGCATTTCAAGACCTGACCCCAGGGTTTGAAGATTTGGTTGACATCCAACGACTTAGGGTGTTATATTGCCCTAAATCTCTGGCTCCTCCGCAACAGCACCACGCGGGGCGAGCGAAGGGGGCTGTACTAAATACAACAGATAGTATCCGGTATTTTTGCGATATTTCTAGGACTCACCGTCCATGAGTATGCACATGCCAGAGCGGCCAGGTCCCAGGGCGATGTAACCGCTGAGCAATACGGGCGCCTTACGCTCAATCCACTGGCTCACATCGATCCCATCGGCACCATACTGCTTCCGCTGGTGCTGCTCGTGAGCTCCCAGGGGACCATGGCTTTCGGCTGGGCCAAGCCGGTTCCCGTGAATCCGTTCGTTTTCAGGAATCCGCGCAGGGGCGTCTTTCTGGTTTCGCTGGCCGGCCCGGCCTCCAATATCATCCTGGCGCTAATCGCCGGGCTGGTCTTCAGGATTACCATAATGAGCCCGGCCATGGCCGATATGTTCGGTCCCCTGCAGCTGGTGCTCATGTCGATTGCGTCCATAAACCTCTACCTGGCTTTTTTCAATCTCATACCCATTCCGCCCCTGGACGGCTCCGGAGTCCTGGCGTCCCTGCTTCCCACCGAGTACGCGGTGAAGTACGAGAGCATCGGGCGCACGGGCATGTTTGTCATTTTCGGTCTCATCATACTGGGCAGCTTCATGGGCTTCAGCATTATAGGCGCGATCATCGTGCCTCCGGCCCATGCACTGCTCCGCCTATTCACCGGACTCGGATACTGAGGGAGAGAAGATGAAGCGAAAGAGGATCCTAAGCGGCATGAGGCCAACCGGGAAGCTCCATCTGGGGAATTATGCCGGGGTGCTCGTCAACTGGGTGAGGCTCCAGGACGAGTACCGGTGCTTCTTCGAAGTGGCCGACTGGCACGCCCTCACGACCGGGTACGACAAGACAGCCAACCTCACCGAGGATGCGGTCGAGGTCGTTATCGACTGGCTCTCGGCCGGCATAGACATTGAGAAGAGCGTGGTTTTCCTGCAGTCGGACGTTAAGGAACACGCCGAGCTTCATCTCCTGCTTTCCATGCTCATCAGCGTGCCGCGCCTCCAGCGCAACCCCACGCTCAAAGACCAGATCCGCGACCTCGAGCTGGGCGAGAACATCACCTACGGGCACCTGGGCTACCCGGTGCTCCAGGCCGCAGACATCATGATCTACAAGGCGAACGCGGTGCCCGTGGGCGAGGACCAGCTGCCGCATCTCGAGATAACGCGCGAGCTCGCCAGGCGCTTCAACACGCTCTACGAAGTCGATATCTTCCTGGAGCCCGAACCCATACTCACGCGTTCGGCGCGGCTGCCGGGCCTCGACGGCAAGCGCATGAGCAAGTCGGTGGGCAATGTCATCCTGATGTCGGACCCGCCCGAGACAATAGAGAAGAAAGTCAAAACGGCCATAACGGATCCTGAGAAAATACGCATGGGCGACCCCGGCCACCCCGACATCTGCAATGTCTTCAAGTACCACCAGACCTTCTCGTCGGGCGACGTGGGCGAGATCGAGAAGACCTGCAAAGACGGCTCGCGCGGCTGCGTGGCCTGCAAGAAGGAGGCCGCGGAGTCGATCGCGGCTTTTCTCGCGCCCATGAGGGCGAAGCGCGCGGAGTACGAGAAGGACAGGGGACAGATCCTCAAGATCCTCGAGGAGGGCGCTGATAAGGCGAGAGAGGTCGCCTGCTCGACCATGCGGGAAGTCAGGAAAGCCATGAACCTGGAGCTCGGATAGAGAATGGAAGAGAGCGAATACAACGCATACAAGGTGAGGCTCGAGCAGTTCGAGGGGCCGCTCGATCTTCTGCTCTTTCTTATCAAGAAAGAGGAGATCGACATATACGACATTCCCATCTCGGTGATAACCGAGCAGTACCTCGCCTATATAGGCGTGCTCGAGTTCCTCAACCTCGAGCTCGCGGGGGAATTCCTGGTCATGGCGGCGACGCTCATGCGGATCAAGGCGCGCATGCTGCTCCCGAGGGAGACTGCGGATGAAGAGGAAATAGAGGACCCGCGCCAGAACCTGGTGCAGCAGCTTCTCGAGTACCAGCAGTTCAAGCAGGCCGCCTCCGACTTCGAGGCCATGGAGTACCAGCGCGATATGCTCTACACGCGGCCCGAGCTCGAATGGCAGGGCGCCGAGCCTCCGGAGGAGATGGACTACAATCTCTTCGACCTCATGGTAGCCCTGAAGCAGGTCCTTGACGGCGCAAGGGAGCGGCCCATGGAGGTCGCAATAGAGGAGATATCCATTGAGGAGAAGATGGACTACTTGCGCGAGCGAATAAGGCCGGGCCACAGGGTCCCGTTCGCCGACCTCTTCGAAGAGGGCGCCGACGCACTGGAGATAATCGTGACATTCCTGGCGCTCCTCGAGCTCTTGAGGCTCGGGACGCTCAAGTTCAGGCAGACCAGGTCTTTCGGGACCATACATATATACAGGAAGAAAGAGAGAGCCGGCAGGACCGCAGAGGCGGTGAAAGCTCAGGAGAATGAAGATGGAGGAGCTTAGGAGGATAATCGAGGCGCTGCTCTTCGCGGCGCCGGAGCCTCTTACCATGACGAAGATCCTGGCCATCGTGCCGGGAACGGACGCCAAGGACATCGTGGAGTCCATAGAGGAGCTCATGAGGGAGTACGAGGGCGACGCGAGAGCGTTTCAAGTGGTGGAAGTCGCCAACGGCTGGCAGCTCGCCAGCAAACCGGACTACGCCATCTGGGTGGACAAGCTCTTCGAGTCGCGCGGCAGGGCCAGGCTCTCCAGGGCCGCGCTCGAGACGCTTGCGGTCGTCGCCTACAAGCAGCCGGTTGTGAGGTCTGCAATCGAGTCCATAAGGGGCGTCAACGTGGACAGCGTCTTGAGGACTCTCATGGAGCGCGACCTGGTGCGCATAGTGGGCAGGGCCGACGGCCCCGGCCGGCCGCTCCTGTTCGGAACCACAAAGGAGTTTCTCCTGCGCTTCGGCATAAGCCGCATCAGCGACCTGCCCAAGCTCGAGGAGATCGATGATCTCACCGGCGACGGCTCTGCCGGCGGGCAGGGATCGGGCGGCGGGGAGGGCCCGGCCGGAAGGGATGGCTCGGGGCCGGAGACAGACCGCCTGCGCGAGCCCAGTCAGAGCGACCTGGAGCGCGCCGACTACGCCGAGGCTGCCGACGAAGTGGAGGAGCTCATAAAGTCGTCGTCGCATGATGTGCCTCTTGAGATAACCGAGGAAGATACGGAGCAGGATGACACAGAGGATGCAAGAGACGATGTCGCCCAGGGTGAGGCTTAACAAGTTCCTGAGGGACTGCGCCCTCGGCTCCCGAAGGAAGTGCGAAGACCTCATAACCGGCGGCAGGGTCAGGATAAACGGAGAGGTGGTGACCGACCTGGCGACGCTCGTCGATGCCGGGGCGGACACTGTTGAAGTCGACGGCGAGACACTGGCCGTCAGGGAGAAGGTATACGTGGCGGCGTATAAGCCGGTTGGGAGCATTGTGACGGCGGCCGACCCGCATGGAAGGAAAACCGTCTTCGACGCTGTCAGCGGCCTGCCCGACGGGCTTTTCGCAGTCGGGAGACTGGACATGGATTCGGACGGCCTCGTCATCATGACGAATGACGGCAAGCTCAGTCACCGTCTGGCGCATCCGAGGTACCAGGTCCCGAGGGTTTACACCGTGGCCGTTGAGGGCGCCGCCGGGGAGGACCTGGCGGGCAAGCTCAAGGCGGGCGTGGAGCTCGAGGACGGACCGGCGAGGGCGGTAGAGGCCAGAATCGTCGGCGAGTACGAGGGCGGCGCAGTCATGGAGATCGTGATGACCGAGGGCAGGAAGCGCGAGATAAGGCGCATGCTGGCCGCCTGCGGTTACGAAGTCACATCGCTTACGCGGAAGAGTTTCGGAGGAGTCGGCCTGGGAAGCCTGAGCCGGGGCGAGTGGCGTTACCTGAGCCGCGACGAAGTGCGGACGCTCCGCCGCAACACAGAGGGCGCGAATTGAAAAAACTCGTAGTCACCATAGACGGTCCTGCGGCATCGGGCAAAAGCACGACGGCCCGCACCGTCGCCAGGCGTCTGGGATACAATTACCTGGATACGGGCGCAATGTACCGGGCCATGGGCTTTAAGGCCATCAAGGCGGGAGTGGATGTCGCCGACGAGGCCGGCATGGCCGAGCTGGCGCGGAACACCTCAATCGACGTCGAGACGCTCGCGAGCGGGACTCGAATCATACTCGACGGCGTGGATGTTACGGACGACCTCCGCAGCCCGGAGGTCTCGGCGGCGGCGTCTGCCGTTGCCGCGCTCGGCCCGGTGAGGGAGCGCATGGTGGAAATACAGAGGGAGATCGGCGCCGGCGGCGGCATCGTCGCGGAGGGCCGGGATATCGGCTCGGTGGTGTTCCCCGAGGCGGAAGTCAAGATATACCTGGACGCCGACCTGAGGACAAGGGCCGTAAGAAGGAAGAAAGAGCTCAACGGCAAGGGGACCAGGGTGGAACTGGCGCGCGTCGAGCGCGACATAAGATCCAGGGACAAGACCGACACAAACAGGCAGCACAGCCCGCTGGTGATACCCGAGGGCGCTGCAGTTGTAAATACGACTTACCTGACCATAGAAGAACAGATCGAGGAAGTCCTGAGAGAGGTCCGGGCAAGAATGTAGGGGTCTGGCCGTGAGGTTTCATTACCGCATTTCCTGGAAATTCCTCAGGTTCGTCGAGCGACTGCTCTTTGGAATGAGAATATACGGAGACGACAAGGTCCCGCGCGCGGGGGGCGTCATAATCGCCTCGAATCATGTCTCGTACAACGACCCGCCCATGGTGGGGAGCGCGGTGCCGCGGGAGCTCCACTTCCTGGCGAAGGAGGAGCTCTTCGCCAACCCGGTTTTCGCCGCGCTCATACGCTCGTATAACGCGATACCGGTCAAAAGGGCGACCGGCGACGTGGGAGCCCTCAAGAAAGCCGTGCGGCTTCTCAAAGAGGGCAAAGCCATGATCATGTTTCCCGAGGGGACGAGGAGTCTCTCGGGCAGGTTCTTAAAGCCCAAGCCGGGAGTTGGCATGATCGCGTCGATGGCCGACGTTCCCGTGGTGCCGACTTATGTCGCCGGCACGAATAACCTCGGCGCGGCGTTCACGAGGAAAAGGCCCCTCGTGATTCGCTTCGGGGAGCCGGTGATCCCGGCCGAGATAAGGAGCCGGTCCGGGAGCGATAAGGAAGCTTACATGGCCATATCGGCCGAAGCCATGAAAAGGATCAAAGCGCTTGCGGAAGAAGAAAACAGAGGAAAAGACAGTAAAGAAGACGACAGCAAAGAGAGAGAAGACGGGTCGAAAACGGTCTAAGGACCTCGAGGTGGTGGTGAGCGAGGGCGTGGGCTTCTGCTCGGGGGTCAAGCGGGCCATCAAGATGGCTCTGGACTCGGCGGCGGAATCGCGGTCGGCCGTTTACAGCCTCGGGCCCCTGATACACAACCCGCAGGTGGTCGAGAGACTCAGGCGCGGTGGCATAAGGCCCTTAAAGAGGCTCAGGAACGGGAAGGGCGCGGTGGTCATAAGGTCGCATGGCATAAGTCCCAGGGAGGTGGCCGGCGCAAAGGCCAAGGGCTATGACATCATAGACGCCACGTGTCCCTTCGTTCGAAAGGCGCAGGAGAACGCCAGGCGGATTTCGGAGATGGGCTACCGCCTGGTGGTCGTCGGGGAGCGCAAGCACCCTGAGGTAAAGGGCATACTCGGACATGTCGGGCGCGGGGCAGTGGTGGTCGAGAATACAAAGCAGGCAAAAGCATTGAATTTCGGACAGAGAGTGGGTATTATTGCACAAACAACCGTGCCCATAGACACCTTCTCATCTATCGTCTGCGAGATCGCCCGGAAGGCGAAGGAGATTCTCGTAATCAACACTATCTGCAGTGAGACGGCCAAGCGGCAGGACAAGGCGCGGGCACTCGCTGCGACCGTAGACGCGGTGGTGGTGGTGGGCGGAAGGAACAGCGCAAACACATCGAGGCTTGCAACCCTCTGCAGTTCGATGTGTCCAAATACATACCACGTCGAAACGGCCGAGGAGATAAGGCCGGGATGGTTCAAGACGGGCGCAAGGGTGGGAGTGGTCGCGGGGGCGTCCACGCCCAAATGGCTCGTTGATGATATCGTTTATAAGCTCGAGGATTTATAAATCAGGCTTCTATGGCCCGCGAGGGTCAAATCTATAGACAGGAAGGAGTAGAAGCAGAATGCTGGAAGAGAATGTAGAGAACCAGGAAGTGTCCCGGACCGGGACGCAATCAGACGAGGAAAGGAGGGACTTGAAAAAGCGGTTCCCCACCCTCAAGCCGGTCGGCCTCGATGACGAGGAGGACTGGGAAGTACCGGAAGAACTCCTCGAGATGTACGAGGAGTCCTTCAAGGAAATGCGCGAAGGCGACATCGTCAAGGGCCGCGTGGTCAAGGTGACCGAGAGCGAGGTGCTGGTCGACGTCGGCTTCAAGTCGGAAGGCGTCATCGCGCTGTCGGAGTTCGGAGACACACCGACCATTCGCGTCGGCGATGACGTGGACGTCTACCTGGAGAAGATGGAGAACCAGGACGGCCTCATCGTCCTCTCCAAGCAGCGGGCTGACTTCCTCAGGGTCTGGGGGACAATCAAGGACGCCTATGACGACTCCAAGGTCGTCGAGGGCAAGCTCGTGCGGAGAATCAAGGGCGGGGCCGTTGTCGACCTCTTCGGGGTGGAAGCGTTCCTGCCGGGTTCCCAGGTGGGCATCAGGCAAATCCAGAACCTTGACGACCTGATCGGGAAGGGCATAAGGGTCAGGGTAATCAAGATAAATAAGCGCAGGCGCAATGTCGTCGTTTCCAGGCGCGTCGTTCTCGAGGAGGAGAGAGAGAAGATGAAGGTCGCGCTCCTCGCCGAACTCGAGAAGGGCCAGACGCGCGAGGGCGTGGTCAAGAACATAACCGACTTCGGCGCCTTCATAGACCTGGGCGGCATCGACGGCCTGCTGCATATAACCGACCTCGCATGGGGCAGAGTGAGCCACCCATCCGAGATGCTGGCCATCGGGGACGAAGTCAAGGTAATGGTACTGGACTTCGACCTTGAGCGCGAACGCATCTCGCTGGGCATGAAGCAGCTCACCCCTTACCCCTGGGAGAACATCGAAGAGAAGTACCCCGTGGGAGAGAAGGTGCGGGGCAAGGTCGTCAGCATAACCGACTACGGCGCCTTCGTGGAGCTGGAGAAAGGCGTCGAGGGCCTGGTGCACAAGTCGGAGATGTCCTGGACCAAGCATGTCAAGCACCCGTCCAAGGTGGTCGCAATCGGCGACATGATCGAGGCCGTTGTGCTGAAGATCGACAAGGAACATGAGAAGATCTCGCTTGGACTCAAGCAGATCGAGCCCGATCCCTGGGAGACTCTCGAAGAGAGATACCCCATGGGCAGCAGGATCGTAGGCAAGGTGAGAAACCTCACCAACTTCGGCGCCTTCGTGGAGATCGAGTCGGGCATAGAGGGCCTGGTGCATATCTCGGATATGTCCTGGACCAAGAGGATCAGGCATCCGAGCGAAATCCTCAAGAAGGGCGACAAGGTGGACGTGGTAGTCCTGGGCGCCGACAAGGAGAACCGCAAGATCTCGCTCGGCCTGAAGCAGATCGAGGAGAACCCCTGGATGAAGCTCGTGGACACCTATGGTGTGGGCACCCCGACCAAGGGGACCATCACCAAGGTGCACGACCGCGGCGTAGTGGTCGAGCTCGAGGAGGACGTAGAGGGCTTTGTGCCGCTCTCGCATCTGGGCCAGGACAATATCTCCAAGCCTTCGGACGTCTTCAAGCCCGGGGACGAGCTCCCTTTGAGGGTGATCAAGATCGATCCCGACGCGAGGAAGATATTGCTGTCGGTGAAGGAGTACCTGGACGGACAGGAGCGGGACGAAGTCGAGGAGTACATGAAAAAGTATGGTCCCAAGAAAATAACCGTCGGTGACCATGTCACGATAAAGGAAGAAGGGGAGGAGAAAGCGCCGACCACTTCAGAAGAAACTGCAGGCGGTGACGAGTCATGGGCGGAGGCCGATTACGATGCCGGAGCCTCTGCTGAAGCCGAAAAGAAGGAGGCCGGAGAGGCCGGCCCGATGGACGAGGGCGGCGAGGAGCCTTCTGCTGAAGAGGAGCCGGGCGGCGAAGAGACCGCTTCAGAGGATGACGACGAGAAGCCGGCTTCCTAGCGGGGTTTTCGCTTGACACATGGTCGAAGCTTGTCTTATTGATTGAAGTGGAAGGTTTAATTAATTGCAGACATTAAAGTTAGAGGCGTGGGCGATTAGCTCAGTTGGTCAGAGTGCCTGCTCGACAAGCAGGAAGTCACTGGTTCAAGTCCAGTATCGCCCACCATTTTTATTATGTCGCTAGTATACCAACTCAAAGCCGGTACAGATCTTCAGGAAAAGGCCCGCGAGGTCGCGAAGGAGACCGGGGCCCTCATCATTGCTGCACGGGTGGGGTCCGACCCTGTGGGCCTGTCGACCGTCCTCTCCGGGGACTCGAGCGTCGAGTTCCTGACCTTCGACTCCGGGGAAGCGCGGGACGTTTACAGGCACACCGCATCGCATGTGATGGCCCAGGCCGTCAAGCGGCTTTTCCCGGACACCAGGCTGGGAATCGGGCCCGCCATTGAGGACGGGTTCTACTACGATTTCGACCTTGAGCATAAGTTCACCGAGGAAGACCTCCCGCTTATCGAGAAGGAGATGAAGAAGATCGTAAAGGAAGACATCCCCATCGAGCGGGAAGTGGTGTCCAAGTCCGACGCCATAAAGATGTTCAGGGGAGCCGGCGAGAACTATAAGGTAGAGCTTCTGGAGGACATGGAAGACGAGACCATAAGCGTATACAGGCAGGCAGAGTTCATGGACCTGTGCCGGGGCCCGCACCTGCCCACGACCCGGTGGCTGCGGGCATTTAAGCTGACGAGCGTGGCCGGCGCCTACTGGAGAGGCGACGAGAACCGTGCCATGCTGCAGCGCATTTACGGGACGGCCTTCCCGGACAAGGCTCAGCTCAAGGCCTATCTGGACAGGCTGGAGGAGGCCAAGAAGCGGGACCACCGGCGGCTCGGCATAGACCTCGACCTTTACTCCATTCACGAGGAGGCCGGGGCGGGGCTCGCCTACTGGCATGCCAACGGTTCGCTCATACGCAAGCTCATCGAGAGATTCTGGGAGGAGGAGCACATGAAGCGCGGCTACCAGCTCCTCTACACGCCCCATATCGCGAGGGCGGGCCTCTGGAAGGCGTCGGGCCATTTCGATTACTACCGCGAGAACATGTATGTCCTCAATGTCGATGACGAGGAATATGTCCTCAAGCCCATGAACTGCGTGGGGCATATACTCGTATATAAATCGCGTAAAAGGAGTTACCGCGACCTGCCGATAAAGTATGCGGAAATGGGGACGGTCTACAGGATGGAGAGGTCGGGGACGCTACACGGCCTGATGAGGGTGAGAGGCTTCACCCAGGACGACGCCCACATCTTCTGCACGCGGGACCAGATAGTGGACGAAGTCGTGGGGGTCATTGACCTCTACCAGCACCTGCTTTCGGTGCTGGGATTCAAACGCTACCAGGTGGACCTCAGCGTGAGGGACCCGGAACGGCCCCAGGACTACGCCGGTTCCGACCAGGACTGGGAAGACGCAGAGCGCGGACTCGTGGAGGCGCTGGAGCGCAAAGGCATAGAGTATAACAGGGAAGAGGGCGAGGCCGTTTTCTACGGCCCCAAGATAGACGTGAAGCTCCTCGACGCGCTCGGACGCGGCTGGCAGGGCCCGACTATACAGTTCGACTTCAACCTGCCCGGCCGGCTCGGCGTGGAGTACGTTGGGGAGGACGGCCATCCCCATAATGTGGTGATGATTCACAGGACCGTCCTCGGAGGCATAGAGCGTTTCTTCGGCGTCCTTATCGAGCACTATGCCGGGGCTTTCCCGGTATGGCTATCGCCTGTGCAGGTTTCAATATTGCCGGTACAGGAGAAGTTCGAATATTACGCCGGAAAGGTCTACGATACACTCGTCGAGAACGGCATAAGAGCTGAAAAGACGTCGTCCCAGCAGAAGCTGGGCTACAGGATAAGACAGAAGACGATGGAGAAGGTCCCCTACATACTGG